>CAMNGB010000178.1 GCA_946537835.1 uncultured Erysipelotrichaceae bacterium | reverse complement strand
TCCTGCACAAGATTCATGAATCTCTTTGATATCCATTTCCACAACAACGGACAGGCTCTGTTTGACATCATTGACGAAACACATGCGACAGGCACAGCCTACAATGAGACGATCCTGATCGGAAAGAATGCCGAAGGAAAGAACATCATGACAACCAACGGCATTGTCTATCATGACAAGTATGAAAAGGTTGACGGCAAATGGCTGATTGCGGCCAGAGAGTCCAACTTTGTCTGGTCAAAGAGTGAGGAATACAACAGATGAGTACGCTTGTCGCCTATTTCTCCCGCGCCGATGAGAACTATTTCGGCGGATCCATGCGCTATATCGAAAAGGGCAATACGGAAGTCGCTGTCGAAAAGATCTGTGCCATGACCGGTGCCGATGCATTCAAGATCGAAATGAAGACACCGTATTCCAAAGACTACATGACCTGCATCAATGAGGCCAAGGAACATAAGAACAAGGGCATCCTGCCGGAACTGACAGCGTTCCCTGACAGCATTGACGGCTATGATCAGATCATTCTTGCCTATCCGAACTACTGGGGAACCTATCCGATGGCAGTTCTGACATTCCTGAGGCACTTTGACTTCACGGGAAAGACAGTATATCCGCTGTGCACCAATGAAGGCAGCGGCATGGGCAGCAGTGAAAGTGATCTGAAAAAGGAACTGCCCGGTGCTGTGATCAAAAAAGGCCTGTCGGTCAGAGGCAGCGATGTGAATCACTGCGATGCGGAAGTACGCAGCTGGCTGCAGCAGAACGGACTGTTATGAAACTGACCGGCAAAGAAGACCTGAGGGTCAGAAGAACACTGGAAGCCATCCGCAGGTCCTTTGAGGAACTGATGCTGGAAAAAGACTTTGAAAAGATCACGGTAACCGAGCTTGCCGGAAGGACCATGATCAACAAGAAAACCTTCTATACCTATTATCCGTCGCTGGATGACCTGCTGGCGGAGATCCAGGATGAACTGTCGGAAGAATTCGCAGAACGTACGAAAGACTATACCTTCCGTGACATTGACAGACTGACCCGGGAATTCTTCCTGTTCTCGGAAGAAAAGGGACCTTTCTATGAAAAGATCACCTGCACCGACAGCATCATCCGCAACCGCATGATCCGCAATGTCACAAAGGCCAATGACCGGAAATATTCGGATCTGAAGCAGTATACGGTATATGAACAGAACCTGATCCGGACATTTGCCAACAGTGCAACCCTGAGCATCTACAAGCAGTGGATCGAAGACGGCAAGAAAGTACCGGTGGAAAGAATCATTGAACTGACAACAACAATGATCGATGACGGTCTGAAACAGATCATCAGAAACAGATAAGACAGAAGAAATTCTGTCTTTTTTGTAACGGAAATAAGCAAAGCGTTACCTAAGAAACCAGCAGACGTTATGTGAGATTGAGATACTAAACGCCGGATGATACTTTAAGGACAGAAAGAGAGATGTGAAGATGGATATATTTGAAAAACTGAAGAGCGGCGAAGCCGTTGACATGCACAGCGAAGAATACCGGCCGGTAGTTGCCGAGCTGCACCGTTCCTATAAGGCCCTGCATCATCTGAACAGTGCCGAACCGCTTTCTGATGCGCAGAAAGAAGCCATGAACGAACTGTTTGACGGCAGTGTGCCGGAAGGACTGGGACTGTTCACGCCGGTGCAGATCGACTTTCCGAAACAGATGACATTCGGAAACCATGTATTCATCAATCACAGTTTTACCGCCATGTCCATCGGCGGAATCACGATCGGAAACAATGTCCAGATCGGACCGCATGTGACGATCGTAACTGACAATCATGACTTTCATGACCGCTATATTCTGAAATGCCGCAGTGTCATCCTGGAAGACAATGTCTGGATCGGTGCCGGGGCGACGATCATGCCTGGTGTAACGGTCGGAAAGAATGCGGTCATTGCCGGCGGTGCAGTCGTCACCAAGGATGTTCCGGCCAATACGATCGTCGGCGGCAATCCTGCCAGAGTCATTAAGGAGATTCCGGAGAAGGATGCATAAGCTGCTTGCGGCAGTGATCCTGCTGGTGCAGCTGGCAGGATACGGAAAGGGGACAGACATGATGAATACGGAAAAGGAAAAAGTGCTGCAGGTATTTGAAGCCATGCAGCAGGCTATGATCGACAAGGATCTGGATACACTGAGACTCATTACGTCTGAGGATAAGACATTTACCCACATGTCGGGAAAGAAACAGACCAGAGAGGAATTCTTTGAGGAAATACGAAACGGCACGCTGAATTATTACCGCTATGAGATCAACAATCTGCAGATTGATATTGCCGATGATACAGCCTGTCTCAGAGCCGATGTGACACTGACGGCAAGGGTATACGGCATGTCCGGATCATGGACACTGGACACAAGACAGAACTTCCGGAAAGAAAACGGAAGCTGGATCATATGCAATTAGAAAGAGGATTCAGATGAAGAAAACAGCGATATTGTTCACTGTCTTTCTGATGGGACTGTGCGGCTGTTCTGCAGCTGC
>CAMNGB010000177.1 GCA_946537835.1 uncultured Erysipelotrichaceae bacterium | reverse complement strand
CCCGCCACAACGGCAAGCCTGTCATCTATCATGCCCATTCGACCAAGGAAGATTTCCGCAACAGCTATAACTTTTCCAACCTGGTGGCACCCTATATCAACCACCGTCTGGTATCGCTCTATAAATCAGCCGATGTGCTGATCACCCCTACCCCGTATTCCAAGCGCCTTCTGGAGTCCTACGGACTGACAATGCCGATCTATGCCATTTCCAACGGCATCGATCTGGATGAGTATCAGAGAAGCGAACAGAAGGAAGCAGCCTTCCGTGAATATTTCGGCCTGCAGCCCGGTGAAAAGACCGTGATCGGCATCGGCCTGCTCTTTCCCCGCAAGGGACTGATCGATTTCATCCGCGTGGCCGAGAACCTGCCGGAATACAGATTCATCTGGTTCGGCGATGTCTCGAGGCTGTGGATGTCAAAGAAGATCCTGCGGCTGCTGGACAATCCGCCTGCCAATGTCGAGTTCCCCGGCTATATCAAGGGCGACATTCTCGAAGGCGCCCTGACCGCCGCCGACTGCTTCTTCTTCCCTTCCTATGAGGAAACGGAAGGCATTGCCGTACTGGAAGCCCTGGCCAGCCGCCAGACCTGTGTCCTGCGCGACATCGGCGCCTATGATTCCTGGGCGGCATCCGGCTCCAACTGCTATCTCGGCAGCAGCGTCACCGAATTCACGGAACTGGTGCGCGGCGTTGTTGAGGGACGGCTTGCTTCGACAGCAGACGGCGGATACCGGGTCGCAAAGGCCCGCAGCATTGACAATATCGGAAAGCAGCTGAAGGAAGTCTACGAATCACTGCTGTAAAAGAAAAAAATGAGACTGAACCGAATCAGTCTCATTTTTCTTTTGAACGATTGCTATTTGGTCATCGCTTTCATGATCTGACGGATCTGCGCCTCGGAAGGCTTGCGGCCCATCTGCATGTACATGGCGCGGATCATCTTTTCATTGATCGGAGGATTCTCGCGCAGCTGCTTTTCGAAATATCTCTTTGTCAGGAAGAATGTGACCAGTGCGGAAACGACTGCACCGCCGATAAACCATAAAAGAGAACCCCAGAATTCTGTCATAACAACACCACCTTTTTTTACAACGTGTTTATTTTATCCTCTTTGCCCGCAACTTTCAACAAGGATGCGGGCATAACATTTACAAAAACAAAATGCCGAAGGGGTGATATGTTCCCTCTTATGTAGAGGTGGGTATTCTTGGTCATCCGTCAGGATTCCCGGCCGTACCGGGCATTCACACGGGAGTCGCCAGTCAGAATTCCCTTATATCAAAGTGTAGGAAAAATATGTGGTCCTCCGGCACCCTCATTATAGACAAAGGTGTCAGACATTAACAGTCTTGACACCTCAGGTATTATTCGTTATCTTTTTTGGTTATTTCAATGCCGAGAATATCCAGCTGATCCCTGTCGACGACATTCGGAGCATCACTCATCAGGTCAACGGCCTTGTTGGTTGTCGGGAAGGCAACAACATCACGGATGTTGTCGGTTCCGGCCAGCACCATGACCAGACGCTCGAGGCCGATGCCGACGCCGCCGTGCGGCGGTGTGCCGTACTTAAAGGCATCAAGGAAGAATCCGAAGCGCTCCCTCGCCTTCTCCATTGTCAGGCCGATGGCCTCAAAGACCTTCTCCTGCAGATCCTGATCATGGATACGGATCGAACCGGACAGCAGTTCATAGCCGTTGAGTACCAGGTCATAGGCACGTGAACTGACATGTTCCGGATCGCTGAACAGCTTGTCCACGTCCTCTTCCTTCGGGGCCGTGAACGGATGATGGGCAGCCACCCATCTGTCCTCTTCCTCGCTGTATTCAAACATCGGGAAGTCAGTGACCCAGAGGAACTTATAGACGTTTTCGGGAATCAGTTCCAGCTCATGGCCGAGTCTGACACGCAGGGCACCGAGTGCACTCAGTGCGATCTTCGGCCTGTCGGCAATGATCAGAACCAGATCGTTGTCCTTCATGTTCAGTCTTTCGGCAACGGCAGTCTTTTCTTCATCGCTCAGCGGCTTGGCAACCGAACCGGTCATGACGCCGTTTTCCATCTTCAGATAGGCAAGTGCCCTGGCCTTGAAACCGTGCTTTACAAAGTCCTGCAGCTTGTCCAGACCTTTGCGGCTGTACCTGTCGGCCGCATTTTCAAAATGCAGGGCTGCGACAACACCGCTGCTGTCAAGGACACTGCGGAACACCTGGAATTCCGTATCCGCAAACAGATCGGAAAGATCCACAATCTCATTGCCGAAGCGGAGATCCGGCTTGTCGGTTCCGTAACGTCTGATGCACTCGGCATACGGCAGGCGCACAAACTGTTCTTCCAGTTCAACATTGATCGTTCCCCTGAAAATCTCGCGCATCAGCTTTTCGACGACCGCAAAGACGGTATTTTCATCGCCGAAGCTCATTTCGATATCGATCTGGGTAAATTCCGGCTGACGGTCGGAGCGCAGGTCCTCATCGCGGAAGCATCTGGCAATCTGGAAATACTTTTCCATGCCGGCGATCATCAGCAGCT
>CAMNGB010000176.1 GCA_946537835.1 uncultured Erysipelotrichaceae bacterium | reverse complement strand
TCATCCTGTTTCTGGTGATTGCCTGCTATATCGGACTGTTTGTATATGCCGGCATTGACGGAAAAAGGCACGGCTTTACATTCCTGCAGTTCTTTCTGCGCTTTCTTGTCATCGGAGCAGTGATCAAGGCTTTCGATATCATTGTCCTGGACTGGTTTCTGCTGACAAAATCACATTTCTTTCAGCATTATTTTCCGGAAACGGAAGGATGTGAAGGCTGGAAACAGTTCGGCTATAACCGCCGCCAGCAGATCGGACAGTGCATCAAGATTCTTGCCGGCAGCCTGACTGCGGCATTTGTCTGTACACTTTTATAGACTGAAAAAGGAGATTCTATGAAACATCAGAGGCTGATCAAAGGCGTCCGTGCAATTCTGGAAGAGGAATACGGAAGCGAGGAATCGGAAAGAATGGCCGATCGGGCCCAGGGAAGATATCTGCAGCTGTGCCGGGAAAACCATAATGATTCAAAGGCATTGAAACAGCATACTTTCACAAGGATCTATCCGGCTGTTGCCGTATATGAAACACTGCGGAAATACGGAATCTCTCAGGAAAAGGCAGTCTGGTATGTCAGGGAATACTTCATCCGCTTTGCGGCAGACACGGTTCCTTACCTGCAGAAGCTTATTTCCGTGACACATACCGAAAGGATCATACCGGCACTGTTTCAGAAGCTTTCCGAAAAAGGATTTCCGCCGGAAGCCGGATTTGCATATGAATTTCCGCCGAAAGAAAAGAATCAGGCAAGATTCAATATCCTGAGCTGTCCGTATATGAAAACCTGTCAGAAGTACGGCTGCCCGGAACTCTGCACTGCTTTCTGTGACGGTGATGATGCCGGCTACGGAAACCTGCACAGGAATCTCAGGTGGGGCAGGACAAAGACAATCGGCCGCGGTGATGACTGCTGCAACTTCCTGCTTGAATATGTCCGGGATAGTGAGAGTTGAAAGTAATCATTTCAGAAAGGAGACAGCCATGAAAATACTGGTTTACGGTGCAGGAGTCATCGGCGGACAGCTGTGTCACGCTCTGTGCAGGGCCGGCAATGATGTGACGGTCATTGCCAGGGGACAATGGGCAGAGACCCTGCAGAAGGAAGGACTGCGTATCCATCATTATATTCAGAGAACCGATACGGAGGATCATCCCCGCATTCTCACAGCCCCGGATGACGGACATTATGATATTGTCTTTGCCGTCATGCAGTACCGGCAGATGGAACAGATCCTTTCCGATCTGGCAGGGATTGACAGTCCGATCGTTGTCCTGACGGGCAATAATCTTTCTGCCGGGGAAATGAAAAACAGGATCCTTGCCGAAACAGAAAAACCGAAACAGATCCTGTTCGGTTTCGGCTCTACGGCCGGTACCCGTGAAAACGGCCGCCTGCAGACCGTCCATACCGGCGATGGCCGGATGACAATCGGCGATACCGACAGGGAAGTTCCGAAGGAAACCAGACAGATCATTCTGCAGGCATTCAAAGGCAGCCGGGTTTCTGTTTCCTGGTGTGACAATATGGACAGCTGGCTGAAATATCATGTAGCCTTCATTCTGCCTGTTGTATATCTGTGCTATCAGACCGGCTGTGACCTGAGCAGGGCAGATGAGAGCGGCAGGAATCTGATGCTGGAAGCAGCAGCGGATGCCTATCGTCTGCTGATGGATCTCGGTTATCCGGTACGGCCGGAAGGAGATGAGAAAACGCTTGAGCCGGGACTGCTGAATACGGCCGCAATGGCTGTCATCTATCTGGTATGCAGAACCAGGCTGGGAGCTTTATGTACAAGCGAGCACTGCCGTCATGCCCCGCAGGAAATGGAAGATCTGAGCAATGCATTTCTGAAACTCAGAGCGGAAAGACCTGACTTTCCGATGCCGGCTTTTGACCGGCTGTATGCCATGATGCCGTCCTGGGAAGAAATCAGAAAGACATACGGGAAAAAGAACGAAAGTGAAGATACAATGATCAGACTGCAGTGCCTCAATGAGAATGAAACAGCAGAGATATCCCCGCAGATTGCCGATGCATTCTTTGATTATGAATACTGTGAAGAAGATCTGGGACTGAAAAAATATATCCGCACCCGGGAAGACATGTTTGTCTATATTCATGCCATTGTGAAAGCCTCCATGCACAGCGGCCTGCTGTATACGACATCAGAGAATCGGGAGGGATATATGATCCTTTCCGGCGAAGGTGCAGGATCGATCGGCTTTGCGGACGGAATGAAAATGATCTTTGCCGAAAGGGAAGCCCTCGGCGGCTGGAAGAACATGAAGGAATTCGTTTCCGCATCCTTTTCGGACGGCGGTTTCATTGAAACCAGAATGCGAAAAGCAAAAAGGAAATTCATCCGCATTGAGGTTCTCGTCGTCCGCAGGGAATACCAGAAGCAGGGATTCATGAAACAGATGATGAACTATGTATACCGGATTGCTGATGAAAGGAGAATTCCTCTGATTCTGGATACGAACGACCGGAGTGAACTACCCGCCGCTTAGGCTTTGCCTTGAAGCGGGGGCTTCCTGCG
>CAMNGB010000175.1 GCA_946537835.1 uncultured Erysipelotrichaceae bacterium | reverse complement strand
CATCGGCATGGAAATTGCCGTCATGGGTATACAGGTTCAGTTTATCTTTCATGTTATTACTCTTTCCGTTCTTCTCTATGTTACTCTTTCCCGTCCCTGATATGAACACTGTTTTTGTCATGTTTCCGTTGTATAATGACAGCGGACACAGTATACTGATCTGCTCAGGACGCGAAAGGAGTTTTTTTATGGAAAATAAATTCAGACTCGATGACGATGCGCTGCTGAATATCAACGGCGGAACCTATTCGGAAACTGATGAACTGTATGAATTCATCAAGAGAAACGATCCCCAGGGTTATAACCGCCTGCTCGGTGAACTGCGCGGTGATTTTTCCGCCTACTTTGCATCGATCGGCATCGATGCCCGCTATATCCATACCCGCTATGCACAGCCAAATGTCTACTATGACGGCTATGACGGAGATGCCATCGCAGCCGGAACGGCAAAGACATTCACCCATGCCGAAGTCATGGACATGCTGAAGAACAGACTTCAGTGATCGTTCCCATCCCATAACCAAAGAAAGAGCCGACGGCTCTTTTTCAGTTATGAGGATTCAGTAAAGCAGTCTGATTGCAACATCCCGGTGCCGGCAGTAGAACTGCCAGGCTGCTTCCAGATCTTCTTCCATCTGGTTTTGCGGAACCTGGAACAGACGGGCATTGACCATATAGATCCGATGCATCAATCCCAGGATATCATCACCCGAAAACTCTCCCCGGCTGATGAATTCCAGATTCAGTTCTCTTCTGGCAGCGTTGTCGGCCTTTACGCAGAGTTCGTATTCTGCATCATCCAGACCGTCATGATTCAGACCGGAATACCCTGATATCAGCATCCGGGGAATAACAAACCACACATTCATTGATACGGTTTCCATGACTTCCCGGTGAAATGAAATGATCTTTTCATCGGCATACAGATTGCCGTAGTACATCATGACTGCATACAGATGATGGCGGCTCGGTGTCAGATTCTTTTCATATGCTTCTACGAAGTTGATACACTTCTGCATGTATTCGGTATACAGATAGTAAAGCAGATCATGTTTCTTGGGATAGTAATAGGTAAAGGTCCCCAGTTTTGTATTTGACGCACGGCAGATCTGTTCAACTCCGGTCTTCCGGTACCCCTGTTCATAGAACAGTTTCCGTGAACAGTTCAGGATATTCTGTTTTGTTTCGATTCCGGTTTTATACATCGCTTATATTATACCACTGCTGTCAGCGGTGGCCGCGACTATGCGACGGAAGGCTGCGCTGCAACCGTTGAGTACGGCAGCAACTGCTGGGGTACAGACGGCGGATGCTTCGTGGTCCATGTCGAGTATGATCATGCACCCGGAGAAGAACATTGTCCTGAATGCGGAAAGCAGACAGTATATATGAGTTACGAAGGTGTCAATGTCTTCTATTACACCTGCCATTCCTGCAGATCACAGTTCATTGATCTGCCGTGGCGGGATAACTGGATCAAGATCAATTGACCTGCATTCCGACAGACAGCATATTCCGGAAGGATATGCTGTTTTTTTCTGTGACAGATCCTCCTGAGTTAGGCGTTTGCCCTTTTCATCGGAATCATGGATAATAGAACAGTATGTATTAAGGAGAAACGAACATGAAAATTGCAGTCACCTATGACAACGGAAATGTCTTCCAGCATTTCGGAAGAACAGAGTCATTCAAGATATATGAAGTAAAGGACGGCGAAGTCCTGAATACGGAAGTCATCGGCAACAACGGCATCGGCCATGAAGCACTGGCCGCATACCTGAAGAATCTGGGCGTGGATCTTCTGATCTGCGGCGGTATGGGCCAGGGTGCAAGAAATGCCCTTGCCGAATCCGGACTGGTCGTTGTATCCGGTGCCCAGGGAGATGCTGATGAAGCAGTACAGGCATTCCTGAGAGGAGAACTGGAATCACAGGGTGTCAACTGTGACCATCATGATCATGAACATCATCATGAAGAAGAAGCAGGCGGCTGCGGCGAAGATGGCTGCGATCCCGGACAGTGCGGCGGCTGTGCAGGCTGCGGTGCTCCCCAGATCTATCTGGAAGGTGCCAATGCCGGCAAGACAGTCAGAGTACATTACCGCGGCACATTCAATGACGGCTCTCAGTTTGATTCCTCCTATGACAGAGGCGAACCGCTGGAATTCGTATGCGGCGCCGGCATGATGATCAGAGGCTTTGATGAAGCTGTCGTCAATATGGCACTCGGCGAAACCGTTGATGTACATCTGATGCCGGAACAGGCATACGGTCCCTATGATCCCAACCAGGTAATTACGATGGCAATTGCTGCCATGCCCGGCGCAGAAAATGTTGAAAAAGGCCAGAAAGTTTACCTGCAGACACCGCAGGGCTATCCGGTCCCGGTTACCGTCACGGAAAAGACAGATACCGACATCACCTTCGATGCCAACCATGAAATGGCCGGCAAGGAACTGAACTTCCGGATCGAACTGGTAGAAATTCTGTAATTACACAAGTGAACTGCCCGCCGCTTAGGCATTGCCTTGAAGCGGGGGCTTCCTGCGAAGT
>CAMNGB010000174.1 GCA_946537835.1 uncultured Erysipelotrichaceae bacterium | reverse complement strand
TCACTTCGCAGGAAGCCCCCGCTTCAAGGCAATGCCTAAGCGGCGGGCAGTTCACTATCAGGGCAGGAATTTCGGTGGCATCTATGACAACCGTCTGCTTGTGAAGCCGGTTCCTGCAGTAATGAAACTGATGCCCGGGGCAGACAGGGAACTGCCGTATGAAGGCGCAAAGGAAATGATCCTTGTATCGGAAACGGATGACCGGGATTTCCTATGTGCACTCATCAATCAGATGTATGATGAACTCCCGCTTCCGAAAAAGAAAAAATGACTGTCTGACAGTGCCTGCAGGGATTTAATGAATCTGATACTATGACATGCTGCTTAACAGCAGCAACAACGGAGGCACAGCAGATGACAGACAAAATCAGACTGACAGAAGAAAACCTTGAATCAATCAGCGGCGGCAACGAAACTGAATGGGATGAAGTGATAGGCTATGTACAGTCCTATGTACTGAAAACAGACCCTGATTATTTCAGAAATCCGCATGATCCCAAGCCGATCGAATCCGCCAGATGGCTCTACAGGAATCTTCCCGGCTTTGACGGTGCCGCTATCGGTCAGTCCGGCACATCGGATAACAGTTATTTCTTTGTCGGAAAAAGTCCGATGACACATGCCGAGTTCATGGATTATCTGAAAAACAGCCTGAAATAACAGGGATATACAAAAACACCGATGCAGATGCACAGGTGTTTTTCATATATTCAGCAATACAAGGGAAACCAGGATCAGTCCCAGGCCGATGATCTGTCTTCGGCTCAGATGTTCATGAAACAGATAATAGCCGGCGGCAGTGACGATCATGATCGTACCGGAAGAGAATACCGGATACACAATGAATGCCGGAATGGAACGCAGTGAGCGCAGCAGCAGGATCGAAGAAAAATAATTCGGGATGCCGATGCAGATGCCGGCCGCAAGATCCCTGAGCTCTGCCTTATGACCGGTTCTTCTTGTCTCCGTGATCATCAGCACTACGGTAAGAACAGCCGCACACAGAAACAGCAGGAACATATAGACGGTTTCTTCGGAAGGAATGCCGATGGTGCTGTAGATCTTGGCCATGGCATCGGAAAAGCCGTTGGTGATCAGTACGATGATCAGGAAGGGAAGATTGATATTGCCTTCCTTTTTTGATGTTCCGTTCATGATCACGATGGAAACAATGACGATGACCAGTCCGAGATACTGCAGGATGCCCGGCTGTTCATGAAATACGAGAATGCTGAGCAGAAGCGGCACCAGCAGGCCCAGTTTGGAAAAGGCTGATGTCATGATCGCACCGCTGGAAGCGATGCTGCTCTGCATACAGACAAGCGAAAGAACAAACAGAATCCCGCCGATCATGCCGAGAATCCAGGTTGACATATGTCCCTGAAACAGCAGGGATTTATTCCCGATCATCAGAAAGCCGATAACCATGCAGGTCAGATAATTGCCGAGGATCATACCGTATCTGTTTCCGGCCGATCTGAAAAAGCGCAGTCCGATCGCCATGGATGCACTGCACAGCATTGCCAGAACAAGAAACAGTGAATCAGAAAACGGCATGAAAGATCCTCCTTTGTCACACGGTTTCCATTATTGCATACATGGAAGCACGATGGTATTAAAGTAATATCGGAAGGAGCCTTCAATATGAAAACTGACTCTGACTTCAGGATCCGTCAGCTTCTTCCCGGAGAAGAAAGGCTGATGAAACGGTTTCTTTATGAAGCGATATTCGTTCCGGAAGGATCTGATCCGCCGCCGGAAGAAATTGCTGACAGTCCCGGACTGCAGGTCTATATCAGAGATTTCGGAAAACACGAAGACGATCACTGCCTGGCTGCTGAAGCAGAAGGCAGGATTGCGGGTATGATCTGGTGCCGGATCATGGATGATTACGGTCATATCAATGATGAAACACCGTCTCTGGCTCTGTCTGTACTGAAAGAATACCGCGGTATAGGTATCGGCACGGCTCTTATGAAAGAAATGCTGTCGCTTCTGAAATCTCTGGGATATCCCGGTGTATCACTTTCCGTGCAGAAGGAAAACAGAGCTGTCGCTCTGTATCTGAAAGCAGGCTTTCATACGGTAAAGGAAACGGAAGAAGAATATATCATGGTCTGTGATATGAACTGAAAGAAAAAAGGCTCCCTGCGGAGCCGGAGTGTTCAGTTCTGATCATCAGACAGTTTCACAGCTGATGACAATGCCGTTTCTTTCCATGTAATAGCTGCAGAGACCGCGGGCAGGGAAGATATCGATCTCTGCCTGCGGAAATTCATCAGTCACCGCATTCTTCAGCATGAATGCCAGTTCTTCGTTTTCAACATGGGTAATGACTGCCTTGCCGCCGGTATATCCGGCTTTTTTCATGTCTTCCAGAAGGGCTCTGACTGCCTTGCGGTTTCCTCTTGCCTTGCCGGTGACACTGATTTTTCCTTCTTCCGATGCCGTTCCGACCACTCTGAGATTCAAAAGACACATGGCAGCTGCCGCAGCCTTGCTGACGCGGCCGTTCTGCACCAGGTTGTGCAGCGAAGAGAACGAAAAGAACAGGCGGGTAT
>CAMNGB010000173.1 GCA_946537835.1 uncultured Erysipelotrichaceae bacterium | reverse complement strand
ATCATCGGTTACCGCTATGATGAAGATCCGGTGATCCTGTTTGCCGACAATACGACCGTTCCGATGAAAAGCGAATACCTCAGCATTGTTGCCGAGGTGCCGCTGATCAACGGCTTTTTCGAGGAAGATCAGACCCGTCTGCTGATCAAGGGATTTGCGAATGTCGACAAAAAGATCATCAGTGAAATCTCTGAGATCACCCAGTTTGACATCGGCTATGATGCCGAAGCCATCAAGGTCCTGATGCGCAACGGCAGCTATTTCATTGCCAGCTACCGGAGCCTGCCGCTGATCGACCGGTACAATGATATCTATTCACATCTTGAAGACAGAAGTCTCTGTATCTTTGCGGATGACAATCTGAATACCGCCTATGCCAAGGCCTGTCCGTGGGACGAGCCGGAGACAAGCTTTGAATACTGGCGTGATGAAAAGGGAGAACTGATCCGCAATACCTACGGGGATCCTGCCTACAAGCACTATTACACTCTTGAAGATGACAGCTATGCCCTTGACGAAAAGGGCAATCCGATCCCGATTCCGCTGAATGACCGCGGCTTTGAAGACAAAGACAAGGAATTCCTTGAACACTATGAAGCCGGATACTACAAGACCGGCAAGCTTGTCATTCCCGATGAAAACGAGAAGGCAAAGGAAGAAAACAAGGAAGAGAACAAGGAAGAAGACAAAGAAAAGAAAACGGAAGAGACAACAGACGGCGGCAGTACCGAGAATTCTTCCGGAACGGAAGAGAATGCGGCACCTGCCGAAGAAAATCCGGAAAGCAGCGAAGGGGAAGGAACGGAAAGCAGCGAGGAGGCTGGAGAATGAAGTATATCAGATATCTGCTGGCATGCACTGTGACGCTCTCTCTTCTGAGCGGCTGTGCACATCCGGAAGCACTGAAGGAACTGCCTGTGCCGGAACCTGCCGAAGGTCTGCGCGGCGAGCAGTTCGGAATTGACAAAAACATCAATGAAGCGACAATCGATGAATATCTGATGCGTCCCGACAGTGTATACCGCGACGTGCGGATGCTGAAGGATGAAGCGGAATATGAAGCCATCGGCGGTGATTCCTGGCTGTCCGGCTTTGTGGAAGGCTTTGAGGTCGTGCCGTATCCGATGATCGTCAATGTCGAAGGCCTGCCGGAAGAGGTCGGATCCTCCTACAGCGGCACGACACTTTTTACACATGATGCCGAAGGCTATCATGCCAACTATGAAGAATCCATGAATTATCTGGAATATCTGTTTCCGAAAGACAAGACGATCTTTCTGATGTGCGGAGGCGGCGGCTATGCCGGCATGATGAAAAACATGCTTGCCGAGCTGGGCTGGGATGAAACAAAGATCTACAATACCGGCGGCTTCTGGTTCTATGAAGGAGACCATGCCGTTGATGTGAAGCGGGAAGAAAACGGCAAAGCCTATTACGATTTCTTCAAGGTCAATTACCATTATCTTGACTTTACTTCCATGCATCCGGTTGACGGATATGAAGGATCATCCGCACCTGCAGACAAGGAACCGGCAGTGAAGGAAACACTGCTGGAAGAAAAAAGTGCGGAAGAGGTCGGAAAGATGCTTGCGGATGGTGAAACGTTTGCGCTTTCGCTCTATCTGCCCGGCTGTTCCTCCTGTATCGGCTTTGCGCCGGTTGCCAGGGAATTTGCCGATGCCGGAAGGATTCCTTTCTACGGCATGAATTACAATGCGGCAAAGGAAATCGATGCCATCGCTTCCGGCATTGAATATACACCGTCTGTTGTTCTGGTGCAGGAAGGAAAGGTTACGGCTGTTCTGAGCTCTGCAAAGGATGAAGACAGTGCCGCTTTCCGCAGCACTGCGGCTCTTTCCGAATGGTTCCATGAACATGCCGGGACCGCTCCTGTTGAAGGATCGGCCGTCAACAGCGGCGAGGACTGCGATACCGGCTGCCGGGTCGATTTCAGCAGCGAAGACGGCGAGTGATTGTTATGCGTTCATTATCCCTCCGGGATTTGATATAATAACTGGGTAAAATAGGAGTTGAATATGACAGTAGAAAAAACGACAAATTACGGCAGTATCTCCGTTTCCGAAGATGCGATTGCCTCGCTTGCCGGCGGTGTCATCACCGAGTGCTACGGTGTTGTCGGCATGGCATCGAAGCAGGTGCTGCGTGACGGCTGGGCCGAACTTCTGAAAAAGGAAAACTATGCAAAAGGTGTAAAGGTCCGCAGGACGGATAACGGTCTGCAGATCGATCTGTATATTATTGTCAGTTTCGGCGTCAGAATTTCCGAAGTTGTGCAGGAAGCACAGAAAAAAGTCAAATATGTTCTGGAAAAGAGCCTTTCCCAGGATATTGATTCTGTCAATGTATTTGTCCAGGGCGTCAGGGCAATTCAGTAAGTAGGAGGAACCTGAAATGAACAAGATTAACGGACAGGTTCTGAAAGCTATGCTGGAGAGCGGCTGCAATAACCTGAATAACAGAAAAAGCGAAGTCGATGCACTGAATGTCTTCCCGGTACCGGACGGTGATACCGGAACAAATATGTCTCTGACATTTACCAA
>CAMNGB010000172.1 GCA_946537835.1 uncultured Erysipelotrichaceae bacterium | reverse complement strand
TGATGACTGAGTGAAGAAAGGATCGATCAATGAAACCAATACAGATGGAAGATATCGCCCGTTTCAGAACAGTGACACAGCTGAAAATGAATCCGGCGGATGATCATGTGTGCTTTGCGGTATATACACCGGACTGTGAAGACAACAGCTATCGGCGGGATATCTATGTCACCGACTGCCGCAGCGAGAAGACCGTCCGCATGACCGGAACCGGCAAGGACGGCTTTGCGATATGGGACGATGACGAGACTCTGCTGCTGATGAGTGAAAGAACGGAAGCTGACAAACCGAAGGAATATGAAGAGAAGACCGTTTTCTACCGCCTGAACATTCACGGCGGCGAAGCTGTCAGAGCCTTCGAAATCGGCCGCAATGTCGAGGATATCAGAAAACTGTCGGACGGCAGATATGTCGTCAAGGTACTTCATGACCGGAATCTGCCGGAGAAAACGGAAGACCGCAAAGAAGAAGCGGATTATCACATCTTTGATGAACTGCCTTTCTGGGGCAACGGCCGCGGCTACATCTCTGGAAAGAGGAGCGTTCTGTTTCTGTATGATGAAAAGACTGATGAACTGAAGCCGCTGACCGACAGTGATACCGACTGCGGATTCTTTACCGTCAAGGACGGAAAGCTGCTGTACATTGCCTGCACATGGCAGGATATCCTTCCCCAGACAGCCGGTCTATATATGATGAACCCGGAAACAGGCAGTACCGTATGCCTGATGGAAGAAGGAAAGGTAAGAATATCCCATTGTCAGTTTGCCGGTGAGAATGTCATTTTTACGGCGACTGACAGGAAGCCTTGGGGCGACGGCCAGCTGCCGGATTTCTGGATCTGGGATTGTGAAACGAAGGTCAGCCGCCTGCTGCATCAGAATCAGGAGGAACTGGCTGTCGGAGATACACCGATTACCGATACCCTGCGGCCGGGCGGAACGACATTCCGGGCCCATGGCGATGAGGTAATGTTCATTGCCATGAAGCACTATGAGACAGCCGTCTATATGCTCAGGGACGGGATCATTTCCAAAGCCGAGTGCCTGAAGGACGGTGCCATAACATGCTTCGCGGGTGAAACAGGGGATCTGTGGTATCTCGGCGCTGAACCGGATTCGCTCAATGCCCTGTACCATAACGGCAGAAAAGTATTTGATCCGAATGAAGAACTGATGCAGGACAGGACGGTTTCGGCTATGGAATATACGCCGTTTGTGAACCGTTACGGCCAGAAAGTGGACGGCTGGGTGCTGAAGCCGGCAGATTATGATCCGGATAAATCGTATCCGGGCATTCTTGAGATTCACGGCGGTCCCCGGGCAGCATACGGCATGGTCATGTACCATGAGATGCAGATCTGGGCCGGCATGGGATACTTTGTCTTCTGCTGCAACCCGCACGGATCGGAAGGTTATGGCGAAGCGTTTGCTGATCTGCGCGGAAAATACGGAAAGATCGACTATGAAGATCTGATGGATTTCACCGATCATGTGCTGAAGGAATATCCGGCGATCGATCCGCTGCGCCTGGGAGCTTCCGGAGGATCCTACGGCGGCTTCATGTGCAACTGGATCGAAGGCCATACCGACCGGTTTGCGGCCATTGCCTCACAGCGCTCGGTTTCCAACTGGGTCGCCGACTTCGGAACCAGTGAGATCGGTTTCTCCTTTGACCGCAATGAAATGGCTGCCGATCCCTGGACGGACATGGAAAAGATGTGGGAACAGTCACCGCTGAAATATGCCGACCGTGCCAAGACACCGATCCTGTTCATCCATTCTCTGCGGGATTACAACTGTTTCATTGACCAGGGCGTACAGATGTTTACGGCCATGAAGCATTTCGGTGTTCCCAGCCGCATGGTTGTCTTTGAAGAGGAAAATCACGGCCTTTCCCGCAGCGGCAGACCGAAGCACAGAATCCGCCGCCTGAAGGAAATGACCGACTGGTTTGACAGATATCTGAAATGAGAAGACATGCTGTCCGCAAACGGGCAGTATGTTTTTTCCATGCAGTGGTTTATAATAACGGGGCGAGGAAAAAGTATGAACCTGAAAGACAAGAAAGTGCTCGTGATCGGGCTTGCCCGCAGCGGCATGGCAGCGATCAAGCTGCTTCATAAGATCGGTGTGAAGGATATCACACTGAGTGACAGAAAAGAAATCGAGGACCGGGAGTATCTTGATCAGACCGGTGTAAAAATCGTCGGGCAGGACGATGCCGTATTTGAGGAAGACTGGGATCTGGTCATCAAGAATCCGGGTGTTCCTCCCGTCAGTCCGTTTGTAAAGCGACTCCATGAACGCGGCATTCCGGTCATTACCGAAATCGAGCTGGCATATCAGACAGCGAAGCCGCAGCACTGGATCACGATTACCGGCACCAACGGCAAGACGACAACGACGACGCTGGTATATGAGATCCTGAAGAAGGCATACGGAGACAGAGCCCATGTGGCCGGCAATATCGGCATTCCGCTCTGTGAAGTGGTGCTGGAAAACAATCTGCTGGAAGAAGAAGGGCATTATTTTGCCCTCGAGATCTCGCAGGGACAGCTTGTTG
>CAMNGB010000171.1 GCA_946537835.1 uncultured Erysipelotrichaceae bacterium | reverse complement strand
TTTTACTTCAGGAATGATTCGATTGCGGCTGCGTCCTGATATCCCTTGTGATACAGATCGGTGATGCGGTGCCTGTCTTTCAGAAGTACCTGCATCGGCGAATAGAAATCCGGAGAGAGTATCAGCATCTTTCCGTTTTTCTGCAGTTTCAGGGCATCTTCGATCTGCCGGTTATACAGTGTACTCAGTGATAATATCTTTGCGGCAGCCTGGGGATAACGTTTATTCATCAGCCGGGAAAGCAGCCGGTCGCGGCTGCTGTCACGCCGGTATTTCAGCGGCCTTGCCAGAATCAGGATCACCTTTTCACAGCCTTCCGCAAAAGCCTTTTCATAGGGCAGGGGATCGGATACACAGCCGTCAAAGAAGGGAATTCCGTCAACCATATACGGTTCATTGATGATCGGAATCGTATAGGATGCCTTCAGAGCCGGCAGCACCGGCTGGCCTTTTCCGATTTCGAAGTAATGGGCCCGTCCGGTTTCGGCATGCGCGGCAAGAATATAGAAGTGCTTCATCGGCAGACCGTCGGGACTGAGCTCAAAGGGATAATCACTGAAGACACTGAATGCATCTTCATACAAGAGATCAACATCGATCAGACTGGCATCCTCTTTCAGCAGGTGATTCAGGTTCATATAGTCACGTCTGGCTGCGTAGTCATAATAGAACAGATAGGACATCGATGACCTGCCGGCCAGAAAGGAAATCAGATTTGCGGCACCGGAAGAACTGCCGACGGCGCAGTCAAAAGAGATCCCGTGATCTGCGGCATAATTTAAAACACCTGCTCCATAGACGCCGGTGATATTCCGGCTGACATCAATGATTCCGATCATACTGTCTGTTCCTCAATTTCATTGTAAATGATTTTGCGGCAAAAACAAATGAAAGGCTTTATCGGTCACAGAGGCTGACAGTCTGCAGATCTTCAAAGAATATCTGCCTGCCTTCAATGCGCAGAAACTGCCGGGAAACGTTTACTTCCTGCACGGTTCCGCAGATTGTCCCGATTGTGCCGAGAAGGCCGTACGCCTCATGGTGCGGATCATCGCAGGGAGAGAAAAAAGTGATTTCCGCTGCCGGATGGAAACGGATCCTTTCCTGCAGCAGTGCCAGATTCCGGTTCAGTGCGGCAATGGTTTCCTCATCCTTTTCCGGCCGGACGGAATACTCTATTTCCCTGCTTCTCACTTCTTCTTCAAATCCCTTCAGAGCCGCAAAAGGCGCAAAGATCTTGGCGCGCTTTGCCGTGCTCATGCGGGGATGACGAAGGGAAAAATAATCGCCCTGATGACGGGGCGGCCCCTTTCGCAGAAGCTGTTCATAATCTTCCTCGCTGAAATCCAGCGGTTTTTTTTCCGGCATTCAGAGCCTCCTGTTTCCGTCAGATCATGCCTTGTGACCTCCGATCTGCCGGCTTCGTTCGATTGCCGTTCCGCCTTCAAGCAGATTCATGCCGCGGATCACGGCAGTACTGCCGTAGCGCCGGCGGATTTCCAGAATTGCCTGCTGCAGATGTTTTTCTTTCCTCAGGGCATCATAGTCACTGAAAAAATCGAGCTGGACAATGCCGCTGCCGCAGATCGTATCTGATGCACATACACCGAGCCTGCGCACCAGCAGACGCGGGTCACACTTTTTCCGGAACAATTCGAGCAGCGCGGCAGAAATCCGCGAATGGCTGTCGGTGCGGTTGTCGAAGCGGACAGTGCCGCCGCTGTGACCGGGATACAGACGCCCGTAAAAATCAACAGAGAGAGGACCGCTGTAATCCGGAACCTTTTCCAGCGACAGCGGATCATAGCTGACCCAGAATGTGAATGTGCGGGCTGTCAGATTCTTCGCGCAGAGATCTGCACACAGCCCGTCGGTCATTTCGGCAAAGACAAGGCAGGCTTCATGAAACTGATAGGGACGGGGCAGAACCTGACCGTGGCTGAGACTGGAAGAGGAGGACCGGTAGTTTTTGATGTCCGGCATGGATACCGGTTCGATTCCCCAGGCATGATCGATCATGATCTCGCCGTCAATGCCGAAAGTCTTATAAAAAAACTCTTCATCGATGTATGACATGGCAGCGATTTCTCCCATGGTATACAGACCGAAGCTGTTCAGCCTCCGCATCTTGCCGGGACCGATCTGCCAGAAGTCCGTCAGTGGCTGATGTTTCCAGAGGAGACGGCGGTAGGACAGTTCATCCAGTTCGGCAATGCGCACGCCGTCCCGGTCTGCCGGTGCCTTTTTGGCAACGATATCCATCGCAACCTTTGCCAGATACAGGTTGGTGCCGATGCCGGCGGTTGCCGTAATGCCGGTTGTGCGCAGAACATCACGGATCATGGTCACGGCCATCAGATGAGCCGGACTGACGCCTTTTTCCCTGGCCCGGGCATCATAAAAATGAAGATATGCAGTTACATCGATAAAACATTCATCAATGCTGTAAACATGGATATCTTCAGCTGCCGCATAACGCAGATAGACAGAATAGATCAGAGCGGAGATACGCTCATATTCCGCCATGCGGGGTACGGCAACAATATAGCGGAGCGTTGTATGATTTTTCCGTTCGTATTCACGGATCTTCTGTTTTGCCTCAAAGAGGCGGGGCCGGCCGGG
>CAMNGB010000170.1 GCA_946537835.1 uncultured Erysipelotrichaceae bacterium | reverse complement strand
ATCCGGAGATTAGCATGCTGGATGGCAGTGATGCAAAAATGATTGTGCGCTGGGAGAACATGAGTGACACGCAGGAAAGATTCTATACCTTCTCGCCGGGCGAGAGCGGAGATGCCTTGCTGAAATGGCTTTTCGATCACTCGAAAAAAAGCATGAGTGCCTTCTGGATTGCCGGGGCAGCTGCGGCGGCGGTCGTGGCCGGCGAGATATTTGCCAGGAAGAAAAAGAAATAACAGACAGGGAGTAAACAGAACATGATTGTTGCAGTAACGTATGAAAATGACATGGTCTTCCAGCATTTCGGAAGAACACAGAAATTTGAACTCTATACGATTGAAAACGGTGAGATTACCGGTTCAGAAGTCGTCGATACCAACGGTGTCGGTCATCATGACCTGGCGCCATGGCTGCAGGCCCGCGGGGTTGAGGCGGTTGTCTGCGGCGGAATCGGTACCGGTATGATCCAGGCACTGCAGGCCTGCGGCATTGCGATCTTTGCGGGTGCTTCCGGACTGACGGAAGATGCGGTCAATGAGTATCTGCGGGGCGGACTGGAAACAGTGACCGGCTCCAACTGTGAAAAACATGAATGCTGATTTCTATTCGCTGATCTATCTGGTGCTGGATGCGGTTATCCTGGTCTGGATCGGACGGATGATCCTGAACACCCGCACGATTGTCCTGAAGACAAAGACCGGCTTCCGCTGGCTGGTGCCGCTGCTGTTTTTCACCGTAGCAGTCATCAGTTATCTCCGGAACCTGCCCGGCATATTCCGCGTTATCCAGCCGGTATTGCTGATGATCATGGGCTGCATGTACTGGTTTGTCGGCAGCGGCCTGTCCGAAGATGGCATTGTCGTCATGGGACAGCTCACCCGGTATGATCATGCCGAAAACCTCGCCTATGATGATGAAGACGGTATCCTGACGTTCAGCACCGGCCGGAAAAGTCACGCGCTGTTCTTCGCGGTCGGTCAGGATGATGATGTGCTGAAGTTCCTCAGGGAAAGAAAACTGATTCGTACGAAAAAGAAGAAATAAAAAAAACAGCCCGCAGGTATATGGCCTGTGGGCTTATCAATTATTCCGTGACAGAAGATCAGGCTTCCGGATTGTCATCGATCTCATCCGGGATGACATTCTTTTCGATCTCATCGATCGAAGCAGTTGTCTCCTTCGGAATGATGATGGAAATGGTTTCGTCCTTCGGTCTGTAGGACAGCATGACGGTCATGCCATGATATTCCATGATGCTGGTGATGCCGGCAAATTTATGAGTGCCGTATTTCGCCATGAAGATTTCCCGCGGCGGCAGTTCCGGCAGTTCGATCGGGAAACCGGACCATTCGGAATCCGGGGAGGATTCTGTCAGGATGATGCCGTGGCTGGTGATGTCATTGTCTTCCAGGATGGAATAGATGTGATCGAGCATCCGCTGCTGCGTCAGGCCGTAAACATGATACGTATACGTAACGGAATTCAATTCTTCTTTCTCTGTTCTGAACATACTAGATCTCCTATTCAATTATAATTATTGTAATTGTTGTTAACCTAAACATCAATCGGAGTGGGGCCGTTATGCGGTCTTCTTTTCATCTTTTTTCACGAACCGTTATGGTATGATAGGGAAACACGAAGGGAGTACCACCATGAATGAATCAATTATGAAGGAAATTGCAGTGAAGCTGAATGTCAGTGACGAGTCCGTCACGAACACGCTGAAACTGCTGGAAGAAGGAAATACAGTTCCGTTTATTGCCCGTTACCGCAAGGATACGACCAAGGGTCTGGATGAAGAACAGATTCTCTTTATTGAAAAGCAGTACAAGTATGAACTGAACCTGGCCGAGCGGAAGGAATCTGTGCTGGGCCTGATCGAACAGCAGGGTAAACTGACAGATGAGATCAGAAATTCCATTATGGCCTGCACCAAACTGTCCGAGGTTGAAGACCTCTACCGGCCATACAAGCAGAAGAAAAAGACACGGGCCGGCGTCGCCATCAAGAACGGACTGCAGCCGCTGGCTGACTGGCTGCTGGCGCTGCCGGAAAGCGGGGACGTCATGGCCGAAGCCGCGAAGTATGTCAATGAGAATGTCGCTTCGGCAGAAGACGCACTGCAGGGCGCCCGCGACATCATCGCCGAGAATGTCAGCGACAATGCCAAGCTGCGCTGGAGCTTCAAGGATACGATCATGAAGACCGGTGTCCTGGTGACAAAGAAAAAGAAGGATGCGGAAGACGAGAAGCATGTCTATGAGATGTACTATGACCGTTCGGAAAAGGTCAGCACGATTGCCAATCATCGCATCATGGCCATTGACCGGGCCGAAAAGGAAAAGGTCATAACCGTATCGTTTGAATACGATCACGAATATCTGCAGAAGCAGGCCTTTGAGGCATATGAGAAGGGCAGCCGGACCATTGCGGCAGAACAGCTGCAGGCCGCGGTCACGGACGGCTGTGAGCGGCTCCTGTTCCCGAGCATAGAAAACGAGATCCGTTCGGATCTCTCGGACCGGGCGCACCAGAGTTCCATTGAAGTCTTCTCGATGAATCTGGAGAAGTTGCTGTCCCAGCCGCCTCTGAAGGGGCGGGTTGTCCTGGGCTTTGACCCGGGCTTCTACAACGGCTGCAAGCTGGCGGGGCTGGATG
>CAMNGB010000169.1 GCA_946537835.1 uncultured Erysipelotrichaceae bacterium | reverse complement strand
TGGTCAAAGCGGGTCGGCGAAACGGACCGGCTGATGCGCCTGGCCGCAAGGTACGGCAGGCCCATCAAGCCGAAGAGCGGACTGACCTTTGATCCGGAAGTGATTAAAGAGGCGATTCGTGCATACATGCACGAAAAGGCAGAAGCTTCCCGGCCGGTGATCAATATCAATATGAATGCACTGTCTTCGATCCGGAGTGATGCGGCAATGACCAGGGATTCGCTGCTGGTGGAAGATGACAGCAGTGAGGAAGAAGATCTGTTCAGTGTACCGGAAGAGGAACAGTGCGAAGAGGAAAATGATGATACACTGTTCACGAAGGAAGAAAGAAGCCTGCTTGCGGCACTGCTGGAAGGAAGGGATCTTTCTTCGGTGGAAGAGCTGAAAAATGTATCGGCATCGCTGCTTTGTGATGAGATCAATGAGAAGCTGATGGATGAAATCGGTGATACCGTCATTGAGTTTGACGGTGATGTGCCGGTGCTGATTGAAGATTATATTGAAGATGTTAAGGGAATGATGGGAGGTATGAGATGACAACTGAAAGAAAAGCGCCGAAACGGATTGCGGCAACTGTCATCAATTCCCTGAAGGGCGGTGTCGTGCCGAGGATCGGCCTGCCGTATATTACGGTCGGCAGAAAGAATGAAATTGCGGCACTGCTGAATGATGTGGATATTGTCAGTGAAGGCGGAGCTTCGTTCCGCTTTATTGTCGGCAAGTACGGCAGCGGCAAATCGTTCATGCTGCAGACGATCCGGACCTATGTCATGGACCGCGGTTTTGTGGTGGTCGATGCCGACCTGTCGCCGGAAAGAAGACTGCAGGGCACCAAGGGCCAGGGTCTTGCGACATACCGGGAACTGTTAAGGAACATGTCGACCCGGACAAGGCCGGAAGGCGGAGCCATCATGCTGGTGCTGGACCGCTGGGTCAGAAGCCTGAATGAAGAGATCAGGGAAACAGTCAAAGACAATGAAGCACTGTTTGAAGAAGAAGCACAGCGCCGGCTGAATGCTTTGATGCATACAATGAACGAACTGGTGCACGGCTATGACTTTGCCGAGATGCTGAAGATCTATTATCTGGCTGACCGGAATCAGGATGAAGAGAAGAAGGCACTGGCGGTGAAGTGGTTCCGCGGTGAATACAATACAAAGTCGGAAGCGAAGAGCGAACTGGGTGTGCGCAATGTCATATCCGATGATGACTGGTATGACTATCTGAAGCTGTTTGCCCTGTTTTTAAAGGAGATCGGCTACAGCGGCCTGATGATCCTGATTGACGAACTTGTGAATATCTACAAGATTCCCAATGCGGTTACCCGCCAGTACAACTATGAAAAGATCCTGACCATGTACAATGACACGATGCAGGGCAAGGCCAGGTATCTGGGCATTATCATGAGCGGAACACCGCAGGCCGTCGAAGACAGGCGCAGGGGCATCTACAGCTATGAAGCTCTGCGTTCAAGACTTGCCGAAGGCAAATTCTCCCGCGACGGAGCGCGGGACTTACTGGCCCCGGTCATCCGCCTGGAACCGCTGTCGGCGGAGGAAATGCTGGTGCTGGTCGGCAAGCTGGCCGAGCTGCACGAGCGTCTCTATGACTATACATGCGGACTGAGTGATGAAGATCTGGCAATGTTTATTAAAATCGAATATGGCCGGATCGGTGCCGATTCCGCCATTACTCCGAGAGAAGTGATCCGCGATTTCATTGAACTGCTGGATATTCTTTACCAGCATCCGGATATGAACATGGAACAGTTATTGAACAGTGATGAATTCTCCTTTGCCAAAGGCAGTCTGGAAGACAGTGAAGAAGTTCCGGATGTCTTTGCGGAGTTTACGGTGTGAGGTGATCTATGGATATCTTTTCCCGCTATGCGCCGTTTATACAGGATTATATCTACAGCCATGACTGGCAGAATCTGAGGGCTGTGCAGGTTGCGGCAGCCGATGCGATATTCAATACCGACGATCATGTGCTTCTGACAAGCTCGACGGCATCCGGCAAGACGGAAGCCGCCTTTTTCCCGATTCTGACAATGCTGTATGAAGATATGCCTTCTTCGGTCGGGGTCATTTATGTCGGACCTCTGAAGGCACTGATTAATGATCAGTTTATCCGTCTCAATGATCTGTGCGAGGAAGCCGGGATTCCGGTATGGCACTGGCACGGGGACGTATCTTCCAGCCATAAGGATAAAATGCTGAAGCATCCTTCCGGCATTCTGCAGATCACGCCGGAAAGCCTGGAAGCGATGCTGATGCACAAGCATTCGCTGATTCCGAAGCTGTTCCATGATCTGCGCTTCATTGTCATCGATGAAGTACATTCCCTGATGCGGGGAGACAGAGGCTTTCAGACTTTGTGTCTTCTGGAACGCTTAAGCCGGCTGGCGGATGTGCAGCCGCGGCGGATCGGTCTTTCTGCCACCATCGGTGATCCCGAAGCTGCCGGAGCTTTTCTTGCGGCAGGTACGAACAGAAAGACAGTGATTCCGAAGATCGCTGCTGCGAATCAGAAGTGGCGTCTGTCCATGGAACACTTCTACAAGACACAGACGGTAAAGCAGGAAGAAGGCATTATCGATCTCAGGCTGCAGACAGACAGCGATGCCTTTGCCATGGAAGAAAAGAGGGACAAGGCCCCGGGCGG
>CAMNGB010000168.1 GCA_946537835.1 uncultured Erysipelotrichaceae bacterium | reverse complement strand
TGAACGGCTTTGATTCCGAAAAGTGCACCGGCTTTGCCTTCGGCATTGGTCTGGAGCGCATTGCCATGCTGAAATACGGTATCGACGATATCCGCAATTTCTATATCAACGATGTCAGATTCCTGAAGAATTTTGACCGCTTTGACTGAGGGAGGAAACGGAAATGAGATTAAGTTACAAATGGCTGAGTGAATATGTCGATCTTTCCGGCATCACTCCTGAAGAACTGGCCGAAAAGATGACGACGGCCGGCCTGGAAGTCGAGGGCATCGAGCCCATGGCTCAGGGAACCAATCTGGTCATCGGTGAAGTCGTGGAATGCGAAGACATTCCCGAAACCCACCTGCATGCGACCGTGACAAGAATCGGTCCGAATCCGGAAGATGTCACAAAGATCGTCTGCGGTGCCCCGAACTGCCGCAAAGGCCTGAAGGTCATTGCCGCACTGCCGGGCGCCGAACTGCCGGGCGGCACCATTACCGCCAAGCCGCTGAGAGGCTATGAGTCCAACGGCATGCTGTGCGCCCTGTACGAACTGGGTGTCGACAGGAAATACCTGAGTGAATACCAGCAGGCCGGCATTGAGGAACTGCCGGAAGATGCACCGGTCGGTGAAACCAATGTTCTGGAATACCTCGGTCTGGATGATACTGTTCTCGATGTCTCTCTGACCCCGAACCGGGCTGACTGCTCAGCCATGTGGAATATGGCAAAGGAAGTCGGCGCCATCCTGCACCGGGAAGTCAGATGGCCGGATTATGCCGGCAGGGCAGATATCGGTGAAAAGACATCCTTCAGGGTTGCCAGCACAACGGAAAAATGCCCGGCATTTACCGGCAAGGTCGTCAATCATGTCAAGGTCGGTCCGACTCCGAAATGGATGGCAGCCTACCTGAATGCGGCCGGCGTCAATTCCATCAACAACGTTGTCGATATTTCCAACTTCGTCATGCTGGAAACCGGACAGCCGCTGCATTATTACAACCTGGCCAAGCTGCCGGCAAAGGAAATCACGGTTGTTGATGACCGCGATCTGACAATGACGGCACTGGACGGAGAACAGTTTGAAATCAAAAAGGGCGATCTGCTGATCACGACCGGCGGCGAAGCCACCGGCATTGCCGGCATCATGGGCGGCGAGGAATCGATGATCGATGAAACAACGGAAGGCATCTTCATCGAAGCTGCGAGCTTCGATGCCGTCAGTGTCCGCCGCACATCGATCCGCCTGAATCTGCTGACCGAGGCAGCCCAGCGCTTCACCAAGGGCGTCGAGCCGCTCGGCATGCAGAAGGCTGTCGACCGTTCCGTGCAGCTTCTGCAGGAATATGCCGATGCCTCCGGCTTTGAAGAGACCATTCATTACGGCGGCACCGGCTATGAACCGGTCACCGTAAAGGAAACACTGAGCCACTGCAATGATCTGCTCGGCACCGATTTCACGATGGATCAGGTGACGGAAGCTCTGAAATGGCTGGATTTCGAACCGGAAGTGAACGGCGATGAGATCATCTGCCATATTCCGAGCTACCGCACGGATATCGAACGTCCGGCAGATATTGATGAGGAAGTCATCCGTCTGATCGGATTCGATTCCCTGAAGAGCACACTGCCGTATATGGCAGCGACTGTCGGCCGTCTGACACCGGTGCAGGATATGCGCCGTACGATCGGTGAAGTCATGCGTTCCTACGGTCTCCATGAGATCGTTACCTATACCCTGGTATCCCGGGATTATGTCGACAATGCCCTGCATCCGGCTGGAGATGCCATTTCCCTGGCCATGCCGATGAGCGATGCCAGAAAGTACATCAGAAGCTCGCTGATGAACTCCGTACTGGAATGTGTGCAGTACAACGAAGCACACTCCAACAGCGACAATGCCTTCTATGAACTTTCCAAGGTATACGGCGGCGATCAGGAAGAAGAACGCCTGGCAGTTGTCTTTGACGGCACCCTGCAGGAAGATGTCCTCCACAGAACCGTTGAGAAGGGCGACTTCTATGCCATGAAGGGCCTGATCCTGAACCTGCTGGAAAGACTCGGCTTCAATGCCAACCGCGTGCAGGTCACAGAGAACACGGTTGATACCGAAAAGTTCCATCCGTACCGCAGTGCAGCCGTCAGCCTCGACAAGAAGCTGATCGGTGTCTTCGGTGAAGTGCATCCGGCATTTGCGAAGAAGTTTGATCTGAAGAAGGTGATCTACGGTGAACTGTTCCTGGATACCGTCTTCGCTGCCAAGGCTGCCAGACTGCGCTTTGTGCCGATCGACAGATTCCCGGCCGTAGAGCGCGACCTCGCACTTGTCGTTGACCGTGATGTGACTGCCCAGCAGCTGCTTGCGGCTGTCAAGAGAGCCAGTTCCAAGCTGATCCGCAGCACCTCGATCTTCGATGTCTATGAAGGCGAACATATCGAAAAAGGCAAAAAGAGCGTGGCTCTGCGCATTACCTATCAGGCCGCTGATCATACTCTGAAGGAAGAGGAAATCACACCGGTTCATGAAAGGATCCTGGCGCTTCTGAGAGAAAAGCTGAATGCTGAATTAAGAGGCTGATGAAATGAGGGACATAATCCCTCATTTCTTTTGAAAAAGTATTAGCAGAGCACTTGACGGAGTGCTAATGAAGACATACAATAGTCCATGGTTAGCAAGCACAAGCTTCGAGTGCTAAAGGAGGCACATATGTTAAGACCGTTACATGATTATGTTGTACTGGAAAAGGTAAAAGAAGA
>CAMNGB010000167.1 GCA_946537835.1 uncultured Erysipelotrichaceae bacterium | reverse complement strand
CCAGGGCACGGGCGAGTGCCACGCGCTGCATCTGTCCTCCCGACATCTGGTTCGGCTTCTTGTGAAGCTGATCGCCGAGGCCGACCTTCTCCAGCGCTTCGGCTGCCCGTCTTGTTCTTTCGGTTTTGGATACACCGGAAATCGTCAGAGCCAGCTCGACATTGGAAAGAACTGTCTGATGCGGGATCAGATTATAGGACTGAAAGACAAAACCGACCGTATGGTTCCTGTAGGAATCCCAGTCACGGTCTGTATAGTCCTTCGTGGATATATCGTTGATGATCAGATCACCGCTGTCATAGCGGTCCAGGCCGCCGATGATGTTCAGCATCGTCGTCTTGCCTGAGCCGGAAGGACCGAGCACGGCAACGAACTCGTTATCCCGCAGATTCAGGGATACATGATTCAGCGCCGTCTGTTTCAGATCACCGGTAATATATGTTTTGCAGATATCTTTCAGTTTCAGCATATTTTTAACAGTAACATTCTACCTGCCGGACACCCGCAAGTCCATATAAATAATGCCTGCCTTATACAGAAAAAAAGGAATGTCTCTTATGACATTCCCTGTGCACTTCAATTAAACCTTGAGGATTTCCTTGCTCTTGGCATCGGCCATCTCATCGATTTTCTTTGTATATTTGTCAGTCAGCTTCTGGACTTCCTTTTCGGCATCCTTCTGGGTATCCTCATCCATCGTTTCATCCTTCTTGACGGCATTCATGGCGTCGCGGCGGATGTTGCGGATCTGAACCTTGGCCTCTTCAGCCAGCTTGGAAACCTTCTTGGTCATTTCCTTTCTGGTTTCACCTGTCAGCTGCGGAACTGTCAGACGGACAACCGAGCCGTCGTTCTGCGGTGCAATGCCGAGATCTGCCTGGTTGCATGCCTTTTCGATTTCTTTCAGGGAACTCGGATCATACGGCTTGATGACAAGGGTTCTGCCTTCCACAACGGAAATGCCGGCGATCTGATTCAGCGGTGTCGGTGATCCGTAATAGTCGACCTTTACCTTGTTGAGCATGTTGGCATTTGCCATGCCGGTGCGTACCGAATTCAGTTCGGACTGAAAATGATCGATTGTCTTGTCCATGCGGACGCTGCTGGTGTCTATGATTTCGTAACTCATTCTGATTATTCCTCCCCGGAGATTACAGTTCCGATTTTTTCGCCTTTGATGGCTCTGACGATATTTCCGCTTTCGTTCATGTTGAAGACAACAAGTTCAACATGATTGTCCATGCACATGCTGGTGGCTGTGCTGTCCATGACCTGCAGGCCTTCATTCAGGACATCCATATAGGTCAGATGATCATACTTGACGGCAGTGGGATCCTTTTTCGGATCGGCGGAATAGACACCGTCCACTCCGTTCTTTGCCATCAGGATGACTTCAGCCTTGATTTCACTGGCTCTCAATGCGGCAGTTGTATCAGTGGAGAAGTACGGGCTTCCCGTACCGCCGCCGAAAATCACGACTCTGCCCTTTTCCAGATGTCTGTCAGCTCTTCTGACAATGAATGGTTCTGCCACTTTCGGCATGTCAATGGATGTCTGTACACGGGTATCGACACCGACTGCCTCAAGAGCTGCCTGAATGGCAAGGGCGTTGATGATTGTCGCCAGCATGCCCATATAGTCGCCCTGCACACGGTCAATGCCGATTTCCGTAACTGTCTTGCCGCGGATGAAGTTTCCGCCGCCGACAACAATGGCAATTTCCGTACCCAGTTCCTGTGCTTCCTTGATTTCCTGTGCAAGGCTGTGCAGAATAACCGGATCAAAATTCTTTTCGCTGCCTGAAAGAGCTTCGCCGCTCAGTTTCAGCAATACACGTTTGTACATGATCGTAGCCTCCGATTTTCACTGAAACCATTATAGCAAACCATATTCCTGTTTTCATTCCTTTTTGCACGTCCGTCCTGTAACCTGACTGGCTTTTTTGCCCTGTTTCACCTATCATGGATAAAACAGGAGTGCAGCTTATGGAACGTTTCGGCATCGTTGACATCGGATCCAACACGATCGTCCTTCTCGTCTATGAGATCCAGGACGGCAGACTGAATATCATCCGGCACAGATCGGAAGCAGCGCATCTGATCGATCATGTACATGACGGCATCATGGATCGGGACGGCATTGATACTGCCGCGGAAGTTCTTCGTGACTATGCGCAGCAGCTTGAGCAGATGGGTGCCGGATACTGCTTTGCGGATATTACCGAACCCTGCCGGATCGACAATCAGGATGAACTGGTCAGTGCCCTGCAGGGATACGGAATCGAAATCTGTCCCCTCAGCGGCTATGAAGAAGCCTATTATGACTACTGCGGCATGCGGCTCTCATGGCCGGATATCAGCGAAGGCATTGCCTTTGATGTCGGCGGCGGTTCCACCGAACTGATCTCCTTTAAGGACAATGCCTGTATCGAAGCCATGAGCTTCCCGCTCGGATGTGTCCGTCTGGCCCATCTTCCCCTGGATACGGATGAATGCCGCAGGGCAATCAATAATGCCAGAAATGCATATCCTTCCCTGAACCGTTCCTGCCGCGACATTATCGGCATCGGCGGAACGATGCGGGCAGCCGGCATGGTCGTCTCTGCCCTCTACGGTACGGACATGATCATAGAAGTATCCATGCTGGAAGAAGTATATGAAAAGCTGAGAGCCAACGATCCCCTGGCGGTGCAGGCCATGCAGGCCAATGTCAAGAAAAAGCGTCAGCCAGTATTCCTGCCCGGCCTTCAT
>CAMNGB010000166.1 GCA_946537835.1 uncultured Erysipelotrichaceae bacterium | reverse complement strand
ATACTGCCCCTTCTTCGATCTGCGTCTTCAGAGTGCCGGATGAATCAAAGTTAAAGACAAGCTTGACGCCGGGATTTTCTGCTTCATAGGTTTTTTGAATTTCTTCCAGTGTTTCGGTCATGGAAGCAGCCGCAAAAACAACCAGTTCAACCTGTTCGGTTTCCGTGGTTTCAGATGCAGATCCATTATCCCCGGTACCAGAGCCGGAGGATGATCCGCATCCTGCCATTGCGCATAAAAACGCAGCAGCAGTGAATGATGCCAAAAACTTTTTCATGTCATTCCTCTCCGAGCCCGGGTGCTCCGGACTGTATATGTTAATTTCAGTATAGCACTGTTTATCTGACAGAAACCTTTCTTTTGCCTGCATGCAGAAGATTGGAGCTGTTATCTGCCGTACGCAGACTGAATTGTCCGGCAGCGGCACCGAAACAGGACACAAATGCCCTTCTCAGTTCCTCTTCACCGGTTCCGGCAAGCACCAGAACTTCCGCATCAAGCACTTCATGATCCATTGCAGCCCTGACATCCAGGACCTGCGGATATTTCATCAGACAGTCATCCAGCTGTTCCATCAGACTGTTTTCTTCAGTAATCCTGGTGATCCTGTCCAGACGTCCGGTCACGGAACCGCAGGGACATGGATCCTTCAGAAAGCGGGCATGATCGCCGGTCCGATAGCGGATCAGCGGCAGTGCTTCCATGTCGATGGTTGTAATCACAAGTTCACCCCATTGTCCGTCTTCCAGAACATTTCCGTTTTCATCGATGATTTCGCCGATGATCTGATGTTCCCTCAGATGCATGCCTTCAAAAGCCTGACAGGTAATGGCTCCGCCCATGCACATCTCTCTCGATCCGTAATGCGGATACAGGGTCAGACGGAATTCTTCCCGCAGTGCCTGTTCGACTTCCTTCGATGCCGTATCGCCGGAGATCAGAGCCTTTCTGAGCGGAAAGCTTCCCTTTCCGAAAACAGATTCATAATATCTGGCTCTGGCCAGCAGAACAGCCGGCATGTCAATGACACAGCCGGGCTGGCATTCATGGTACTGCAGGCACTGTTGATGAAGTGTTCCCGGAAGCAGCTGCACCGGCACTGCCCCGCAGCCTTCGGTTCCGCCCGCAATCAGATCGCTGAGACTGCCGGGTCCGGCATAGGGCATGCCGATCATGACTGTCTCTCCTGATTCAGCCATTTCGCCAATGCCTGCCGCAAAGAAGCGGATCGTATGATCCAGGTCACGGGCAGTATAAAAAACCCTCTTTGCCTGTCCCGTCGTACCGCTGGTCGTTTCGCTCATGACCCTGGCGATATCGGCAGAAGACCCGAGAAACATCCGGGTATACTGACTGCGCAGATCTTCATCAGACGTAAACGGAAGCAGTGAGAGTTCTTTCAATGAGGAAAGTGAGGACGGCAGGGATGAATAAAACCCGTTCCGCTCCTTTTCCTTCTGCAGCAGGGCATTCAGTTTTTTCAGACGGATCCGATCCAGGATATCCCGGTCAAGACAGGACAGGTGTTCTTCTTCCATGATCAGATCATCGAGACGTGAACGTTTCATTTCCGGTAAAGAGCCTTTCCGCTGATATCGGTAAGGTTATAGGCACAGAACGGCACCATGCCGCGTTCGCTGTCGGCTTCGGCAATATAGCAGCGTCTGAGCCGGCTGAAATCGAGATTCCATGCATCCTGAAACAGCATGCCGGACACGGTAAATGTACTGTCAACTGCCTGCTTCAGAAATTCGTCAAAGGCTGACGTATCGATTCCGGCCAGCTGTGAAGACTGCGGTTCTTCCCGCCCCCACTGCCGGGAGACAAAATCCATTGCTTCCGTGCTCGGAACCGGACAGCAGCAGTTCCTTTCGCGGCGTGCGAGGGCTCTGATTTCCGTTCCTGTCTTCCGGTAGGACGCATGAAAGGAACAGTATGCACTTTCAGTTCCCCCGCCGCTGAAATCAGACGCCTTCATGAGACCGCCGGTCTGCTCCTCGATCAGTTTCAGCATCCGCGGAATCGTAATGCGCCATTGTGTTTTCTGTTTTACATCTGCCACTTCGCAGCGGCCGAAGCAGCTGAGCGGCTGAAAATGCACACCCCGCACACCGGGATGGTGTTCCAGGGCATACTGAAGAACGGCGCCGATTTCATTTTCATTCATGCCGGGTGCGATCACCGGCACAAGAACGACCGGCAGGCCGGCAGAGATACAGTTCCGTACGGCCCGGTCTTTGATTTCACAAAGTCTGCGGCCGCGCAGCTTCAGATTGATTTCATCATTCAGACTGTCAAACTGCAGAAAGACACAGGATACTCCCGCTTCCTTCAGCCACGCGGCATATCCGTCTTCCCCGGCGATCCGCAGGCCGTTGCTGTTGAGCTGGAAATAGGTGAATCCCCTTTCTTTTCCGAGACGGATGATCTCATCAAGATCACTGCGCATGGTCGGCTCGCCGCCGGAGAGCTGGATATTATACGGTCCGCCGTGGGCGATCAGCCAGTCATACTGACGGATGATTTCACTGACCGGAAGATCCGTTCCTTCTTCGCCGGCTGAGGCAAAGCAGACCGGACAGTGAAGATTGCAGCGGGAAGTCAGTTCCAGAAGCACGCAGCAGGCTTCACTCTGATGTTCCTGACAGAAGCCGCAGTCACAGGGACAGCCTTTTGTCCCGGACACTGCAGTCAGAGGTGCCCTTCCGGGCATGTCATTCTCTGCCCAGGAAAGATAGGAAATGACATCACCCTCCCAGACAAGCGTGTCAAAGGACCCGTGTTCGTCACAGGTCTTTTCCATATGAACCATTCTGTCTTCTCCGTCCGTAATGCCGGCATTGATCTTCTT
>CAMNGB010000165.1 GCA_946537835.1 uncultured Erysipelotrichaceae bacterium | reverse complement strand
AGAGAGCTTCCGATCTGTACGGAGCAGGGGAAGCCCGGATATCCGTAAACGGATTCCATGTCATTGCCGAAGAAAGCTGCGGATCCCGAATGGCAAGAACTGCCGCAAGGAGGATCAGGGCTCCGGCAAAGTCGGACGCAAAGCCGGCCAGGCAGACTTTCCATAGATTCCTTCGGATCAGCTGCGGATCTTCGATCTGCAGCTTCTTCAAAGAGAAATGCAGGACCAGACCGTCAATCAGCAGATTGGCGGGAATCAGGATCAGCCACAGCCAGGACGGAAACCATACCAGCATCCATATCGGAAACAGTACGTTATAGAGCCGGCCGGACTGCTTCTTCATTCTGTCAGGGCATCGGCCAGCTGCTGCAGCTGTGCCAGCGAGGCATCGTTGAGAGCCGAACGGATGGTTACGGCCGGTTCAAGAACCGTCATGTTTTTGGAATTTGCGAACTTTTCCTTCATGACTCTGGCAGCCATCGGACCCCAGGAACCGTTTTCGATGAAGCCGATGGTGCGGTTCTGAAAGCCGCGTTCCAGCAGTTCTTCAATGAATTCCCGCATCTTCGGGAATACTGTTCCGTTATAGGTGACAGACGCCAGAACAATGCGGTCATAGCGGAAGGCATCTTCGACAGCTTCGGCAATGTCGCAGCGGGACAGATCGCTGAGAGCTGTCTTTATTCCCTTCTCTTCCAGCATTGCGGCCAGCTTTTCAGCCGCTTCCATTGTATGTCCGTAGACAGAGGCACAGGCAATGGTCACACCCCTGTCTTCCGGTGTATAGGATGCCCATTTTGTATAGAGATCCAGATAATAGCCGAGGTTTTCCTTCAGAACAGGACCGTGCAAAGGACAGATGGTCTGAATGTCCAGGGCAGCTGCCTTCTTCAGAAGATTGGTAACCTGCATGCCGTATTTTCCGACAATGCCGAAATAGTATCTTCTTGCCTCACATGCCCAGTCATCCTCTTCTGCATCCAGGGCGCCGAACTTGCCGAAGGCATCGGCAGTAAAGAATACTTTATCCGTCATGTCATAGGTCATCATGACTTCCGGCCAGTGCACCATCGGTGCCATGACAAACTTCAGGACATGCTTTCCGAGAATGAGTTCTTCATTTTCTTTTACAATCTGCTTTTTCAGATCCGGGATCGCACCGTAGAAATTTGTCAGCATCGTGAATGCCTGAACACTGCCGATGACCGTTGTGTCCGGGTATTCCTTCAGGAATGCCGTGATATTTGCGGAATGATCCGGTTCCATATGCTGGATGATCAGATAATCCGGTGTTCTGCCTTCCAGCTCTGCCTTCAGATTTTTCAGCCATTCACTGCCGAATGCGGCATCGACAGTATCGAGGACGGCGATCTTTTCATCGATGATGACATAGGAATTGTATGCCATCCCTTCCGGCACGATATACTGGCCTTCAAACAGATCCAGTTCATGATCGTTGACACCGATGTATCTGATATCATCTGTAATTTTCATTTTAAATACCTCCAGAACTCTGTGTCTTATGATAGCACCGAAACCGCCTGCTCTTCCACCAATCTTATGCAAGCGGCAGGAAAGCTTCAGAATGCCGGCAATGAAGCCTTCTCTTCCAAAGAAGTGCAGGCTTTCTTCGGTGAGATTGAGAAGCCGGCATATTTCTTCCGCAAAGATTTCATTTTAACTGCTGTTCCTATTGACATGATGGCTACAGTCACCGCTATCATAAAAGCAGATGAGGTGAAAAATATGCTGCATATCGTTATTACATGCGGCGCCGGCTTTTCTTCCAGCGCCCTGGTTACCCAGCTGAACAAAGATGCTCAGGAAAAGAATCTGGATGTTGAATACAGATACATGCCGTTTGATTTCGGCGGTCTCAGCAAAGGTGCCGAACTCAGCAATGCGGATATTGTCATGCTGTGTCCGCATCTCCAGCACGAAGGAAAGAAACTGGCCGCAAATTATCCGGATGTTCCCTTCTATGTCATTCCGACAAGACTGTACGGCCTGATGTCGGCCGAAGACTTCATGCAGGATGCCGAAGATGCCATTGCCGGCTGGAAGGAAACCGGCATGAATCCCTTCCACTTCGAAGGCGAAAGCGTCTCGATCCGGGTCATGCGCACGGTATCGCACCGCAAGTGGCTGGAACAGAAAAAGAAATAATTACGATCAGACGGATTCTTCAGAGTCCGTCTTTTCTTCTGCCTCCATGTCATCCTGACGCACATATTCTTCATACAGCAGCTGTTCGCTCATTGTCTGATAGGGATTGGAGAAGAAGATCCGGCTCAGGCCGAAGGTCACTGCCCCGAGCAGCCACCAGCCGAAAAAGCTCATCAGGAACTGGAACAGTTCCATCTTCCTGCCGTTCATCATTTCCGAAGACAGCTGCAGCACTTCATCCGGTGCCAGTTCAGGATGGTCTTCCAGAATCTGCGGAACAAAAAAGTATTCCAGCAGCTTGATGATGCCGGGTACGATCAGCAGAAAGGTATACAGGAAGATCCACAGATCCCTGTACAGCATGGTCACGCCGACCCTCTTCAGATCTCCGTTCCGGTAGATATCGGTAATATTCACGATCTTATCGCCGGCCGCCTGATGGCGGAACCAGGAACGGCAGCCGTATTCGAGCGGATTCTTGACATAGATTTCAATCAGCACCGCACCGGCAACGGCAATCAGCACTGCGAATATGATCAGAATGACGGATGCTCCGGAAAGCTGTGAAAACGGCTGGGAAATGGTAACCGGTCCGAAGGTTAAGGAAATATACGATCCGCCGGTACTTCCGCGGTTGTAGCGGGCGCCGGTCAGGGTGCCGTTTACAAAGGCAAGGATAAATCCGGCCAGTACAAACGGAATATAATTGCCTAGG
>CAMNGB010000164.1 GCA_946537835.1 uncultured Erysipelotrichaceae bacterium | reverse complement strand
CGCGGGCGGTGATGTGAATGTGAAGGCCGGCGGCGATGTCAGCCTGACATCCGAGCTGGAACCGGAAAACGGTATTTCGAAGAACGGAATCAGCGGCAGTGGCGCCCTTGCCGCGAATATGGATACCGGCGGTGTCATCTTCTTCAACAGCGCCGATACCTGGGTGCCGAAGATCGTGCTGCACTACAGTCTCGGCGGCGTCGCTCAGGAAAAGACATTCACTTTCACCGGGCAGAAACCCGACAAGGCATTCACGCCGCAGATCGATATTACAGTTGAAAACCAGACCGCCACACTGCGGATCGGCAAGGATTCCGATGACCGTTATGAATACGACATCACGCTCCTGAAAGCCGGCATCGAGTGGGCGAAGAAAGAAGGAAGCAATTACACCGTTCTTTCTGAAAGCGAATTATGGAACAGCTCAGAAACGGACAATCCGGCGCAATTGAGCGGACCGTATTCAGACGCCGGCGGAATCTACTACATACTGAACTATGAAAGCATCGATATCGGAGAACTCAGACCGGCGGAAGCTGACTGCATGATGATCGCTGTCAGCGCCGAAGGCACGGGTACGGATCCGGATGACGGCACATCGTACGAACTGCTTGGCGGTGTGATGTCATGGAGTGAATTCTTCGATCTTGACTGATGATGACTGGAGGGAATAATCATGAGTGAAAACAAAAAAACAGCCGGCACCGGCACTTACATCGGACTGGCACTTGCACTGATCCTGATCATCCTGCTGGCGAATCCGGCAATTCTGCCGCTTCCCGCCGAGATGAAGGAAAAACTGGCGGAACTGGAAAAGACCCATTTCCTGATCGAAAGAAGCGGCCGTATCACCATTGCCCACATCATCACCCTGGTGCTGGCCATGTGTGTGCTCTGGGTCTGCTATAACGTGATCAAACTGATCCTGAATGCCATCAGCAGAAACAACGAGCGGCTGCAGACCGTCATGTTCCTGATTCTCGGGGTATTGAAATACCTGTCGTTCATCATCGCCATCATCTGGGGCCTGAGCATTCTCGGTGTCAATTCCACCGCCGTAGTGGCCGGAGCGGGTATCATCGGCCTGATCGTAGGCTTTGGTGCCCAGAGTCTGATCGAGGATGTCCTGACCGGTTTCTTCATCATCTTCGAAGGCAAATACAAGATCGGCGACATTATCATTCTCGATGACTTCCGCGGCACGGTCAGGGATATCGGTGTCCGCACCACCACGATCGAGGATGCCGGCCACAACCTGAAGGTCGTCAACAATTCCGATATCCGCAACTTCCAGAACCGTTCGGCAAATTCCTCGATCGCGGCCTGCGAAGTCAGCGTGTCATACGATACGGATCTGGCGGCACTGGAGAAGATGCTGGCGGAGAACCTGCCGAAGATGTACGCGGTCCATAAGGATCTCTACCTGTCACAGCCGAAGTATCTGGGTGTGACGGCACTCGCTGACAGCGGCGTCAATCTGAAATTCATCGTCGAAGCGACTGAGCAGAATGTCTTCAGTGCCCAGCGGACGCTGACAAGGGATATCCGTATCCTGTTCGCCGACAAGAATGTCGAGATCCCGTTCCCCCAGGTCGTTGTCCATAACGCCGACTGAGCACAAAACACGGATAAAAAAAGAAGAGGACCTAACCTCATTGAATAGCTGTAAAACTACTCAACTGTTAGATCCTCTTTTTCACATATATGGCGGTACCCTATTGCCAAGCGACAAACAAGACATCAATATTCATTAGATATCAACTACAGCTTAATTATATATTCATCGTTTTGATATAACAACGGGCTTCACATATGGCTTTTGTATACGATTTTATACATTGGACGGAATCTTTCTACCGATTATGCTGTTTTTTCTACATTTGTAATTCTTGCACGCCGCTGTTCCGAAATGTTACGCCGATTAAAGCGGAAAGGCTACGCCGCTGATAGCGGAATTGGCACGCCGTTCGCCCGGAATATGCAAACAAAAGTATACGCAAAGTGATTTCCTGAAAAAAGATCAGCCGTGAACTGATCTTCTTTTGGATTAATCCTGATTGTTGGACTGAATTATTTCCGCAAGGCTGATTTCCGGATGACGGTAGCGGGCGTTGGGGTTCTTTTCCTGAAGAACCGCGTAGCCGATCGCCTTCTGCGGGCAGGCATGGATACAGGACATGCAGCCGAAACAATTGGTGTAATCATAAACAGCCCTGCCGCCTTCAACACGGATACACCCCTTCGGACACACACGGGTACAGATGCCGCAGCCGATGCATTTGTCAGACACTTTGTATCTGGGCTTTTCTATAGAGGCACTGTAGTCAATGGCATTCGCGATATAGCCTTCATAGAAGTCAACTTCTTCTTTCGAAGCCGGCTGGATGTAATTCTTTCTTTCCCCGAGATCCGCTTTGATCAGGGCAAGATGCTCATCCACTTTTTTCTCAGGATCCAGTTTTCTCTGTTCTTCGATATCAAAGACAGGCAGCGCGTTATCGAGCATCTGAACTGTATTGAAGTAATCGATATGCTTTCCTTCTTTTTCAAAGAATTCCGCATTGCGGGCAGCGCATCCGCCATGGTGCATTCCGTAAGTCATGACGATATAGAAATATTCTGTTTCAAACTCTGATCCCAGAATGAAATCCTTTACCAGCACCGGCAGGTCAAATTCATACAGCGGGCAGACAATACCGATTCTGTCTGCTTTGTATTTTCTGCTGTTCTTTTTCATTTCCTGGGGAATGCTGTAAAGCTCTTTATCAAAATGTTTTGCGGCATACAGGCTGTTGCCGGTTCCTGTGAAATAGAAAATCATATGCTCTCCTCAGTCTTATCTGTTCATCTGCATTCAAGAATGATCTCTCTGATTTCTTCACGTGACAGCTGACGGGCATTGGTTGTGGTGACATTGCATGTCGCCGCAACCGCGG
>CAMNGB010000163.1 GCA_946537835.1 uncultured Erysipelotrichaceae bacterium | reverse complement strand
TCAGGCCTGCTGCAAAAACGGCAGCGGACAGTATGATATACAGGTTCATATGTCATTACCTCACTGATGACCGTCTTTCCGGTCATCCTGTCATGACTATTCTAGCATAAGAAAAAGGACCTGCATTCAGACAGGTCCCTTGAAAAGGAATTGTTATTTGACAGTAACCTTTGTGATATGCGGGTTCATTCCTTCATACCAGTAAAGGAAGCCTTCCATATCGATGACATCGCCGACCTTCAGATTCTCAACAGTATTGTATACTTCGGAGTTGCTGTCGGTCAGATAGGATTCAACGGTGAATGTATATTTCTGTCCGTTCAGGGAAGCATCGAAGTACAGGTCATCGCCTTCGGTTCCGGAGTTGTCCCAGTTGTAGTAGAACGCAGCGCCGTCACCCTTGTCTTCTACGGTCAGACCGTTGAAGCCGACTTTCTGGTTCATATAATTGACCAGTTCATCCGTTCCCAGAGAGGATGTGACATCGGTAACCGGAGCAACCCAGTTTCCGTCCACAACTTCAAATGTGCCTTCAGCGATTTCAATGACACCGGTTCCTTCCGGCCACTGTGTCTTGGTGCCGGTGACTCTGATCTTCTGGCCTTCCGTCAGCTTCTTGTAGTCATCTTCGCTGCATGCCAGACCGTAGAACAGATAGCCGCCGTTTTCATCCTGGGCATATACCGTTGCGGCATCTTCCCACCAGGACTGCTTGCCCTGTACGAATGCTTCAACAGTAACTTCCGAGCCCATTTCCGCTGCCATGAAGTCAGCATAGCTCATGACTGCAGCCGGTGCTGTTTCAGTCGTTTCGGTAGTTTCTGTTTCTGTCTCCGCAGCCGGAGCCGAAGTTTCTTCCTGCTTTGCTCCGCATCCGCCGGCGAAGAGAACCGCAATGCTCAAAACTGATGCAAATACTTTTTTCATTTCTTTCTCTCCTTGTGTAGTTCCCAGCTACATAATCATTATAAACGGTTTTTCCGCCAATTCACCTGTCAGCTCTCGGTTTTTCTGCGGCTTTTTGCCTGCTCAATGCCATACCAGATGCCGAGCAGCACCCAGACAACAGCCAGCGTGATCAGAAGGATTCGTGACGGAACCGGAAGCGGTCCGAGATCAGTCTTTCCGGAAGCCGCAGTGTCCAGGCTGTCCAGGTGGTACAGGGATGTCATATCCCTGAATAGTTCATCCAGATAGGCATCGTCGATCGTCTCCTTGCGGCGCACTGACTTGGTGACGCTTTCGATCATCTGACCGGCCGCATCGCGTACCGATGTCGAGCCGTTGAAGACAGGCGTGACGAAGGTATGGTGCACATTGTCCATCAGCAGCTGTGAGGCCTTGATCTTGACTTCATAGTGTTCATTGTTGTCGGTTCCGATCTGTGAAAGATATTCCTGGTATTCGTCAGACTTCTGGGCTTTTTCGGTTACCGGAACATACCCTTCCGTCTCGGCGTAGGGAATCTGGACATCATTGCTCAGAAGATACTGGGCAAACAGCCACGAAGCCAGCACTTCCTGAGGATCCTGCTTGTTGAATACACATACCGACGGTCCCTGGGAAATCATTTTCGGATGAGCCGTATCAAACTGCGGCACGGTCATGACTTCCGTTTCGAATTCCACGAAGCGGTCGGCACTGATATCGGAAAGCGGTGCATAGGTTCCCATCCAGGTCGATCCGGCAGTGGAGTCAATGGCGAACAGGCACTGGCCGGCATTCAGGAAATTGGCCGGATAGCTGGAAATCTTGAAGGTCGAGAATGCCCTGGTGCGTCCGTGTTCTCCGATCATCTTCAGCAGTTCCCTGGTGGTATCGTTGAACATCAGGATATGACCGCTGTCATCGGAGTAGCCCGAGCCCTTCTGCTCGATCATCTGAATCATCATATTGTCGGTAGACTTGTAGATGATGGGAATCATGACCTTCTGGCCGTTGACGGTGAAATTGCCGCTTTCATCCTTGGCCATTGCCGCTTCCCCGACTTCAAACATGAAGTCCCATGTCAGTGTCTCAGGCAGTGTATAGCCGAGTCTCTCCACATATGTCTTATTCACGTAGACTGCTTCGGTGGAACGCATGTACGGCAGTGCATAGTAATGATCCTGGAAGGAACATTCCTTCAGGAACTGCGGGATGATTTCTTCCTGCTTCACCGAATCAAACTTCACTTCACTGCCGCCCAGCCCGTATTTCGGGTCACTGAACAGATCATCGAGAGGAATCACGGCATTGCCGGTCAGGTAGGTGGCAATGTGGTCCGGATAGGTAATGCAGATATTCGGGGTTGTATCGGTAGCGATATTGGTAATGACATCATTGTAGATTTTGCCGTAATCCGTATACAGACGCAGATTGACATGAATGTTCGGATACAGATTTTCAAAATCCTTAATTGACTGTTCATAGATCATCGTCTGGGTCTTGTTGGTATCGTTCTTTGCCCAGAAAGTGATCTCAAACTGACGGGAAGAATCCAGTTCTTCCGGAACGGCAAACTCAGCTGTACCGCGGGACCCGTGGCATCCGCTCAGGATACTGCCGGCAAGCAGTGCGGAAAGCAGCACTCTGCATGTTCTTTTCATCCCTTTGTGCCTCCTCTGGAAACACCTTCCATGATCTTTTTATGGAAAATCAGAAAGAGAATGATCAGCGGAATCGAAATGACAACGACAGCCGCCATCATGGCCGGAATGTTTTCACGTCCGAAGCCGCTCTCGCGGATCGTCTGGATACCGTTGGAGACCAGGAAATATTCCTGCTTGTCGGTAATCAGGCGCGGCCATACATACGAATTCCAGCATTCGATGATCTTCAGGATGGTAATGGTGACAATTGTCGGTGAGCAGATCGGAATCATGACTTTCCACAGATATTTGAAGTCGGAAGTTCCGTCAACCTTGGCGGCCTTGTACAGTTCATCCGGCACCTGCTCAAAGTTTTCCTTCAGCAGATAGATAT
>CAMNGB010000162.1 GCA_946537835.1 uncultured Erysipelotrichaceae bacterium | reverse complement strand
CGGAAGCATCTGGCAATCTGGAAATACTTTTCCATGCCGGCGATCATCAGCAGCTGCTTGTAGATCTGCGGTGACTGCGGCAGCGCCCAGAATTTTCCGTTGTAGATGCGGGAAGGCACCAGATAGTCTCTTGCCCCTTCCGGTGTTGAACGGGCCAGGATCGGTGTTTCGATTTCGATAAAGCCTTCACTGTCGAGAACGTTTCTGGCGATCATGCAGACCTTGTGCCTGAGCATCATGATCTGCTGCAGAACCGGTCTTCTCAGATCCAGATAACGGTATTTCAGACGTGTGTCTTCATTGGTGTCGGTATCGTCGGCAATCGTGATCGGTGCCGTTTCGGCGCGGTTGACGATCGTCACGTCTTCCGCCAGCACTTCGATTTCACCGGTTTTCATCTTCGGGTTGGCAGCGCTGCGCATCTGGACCGTACCGGTGACCTGCAGAATGAATTCGCCGCGTACTTCCTGCACCTTTTCGGCCAGGGTCTCATCAAATGTCACCTGGCAGATGCCGGAGCGGTCACGCAGGTCAACGAAGACCAGCGAGCCGAGATTTCTTCTCTTTGCCACCCAGCCGATCAGGGTGACCTTTTCACTGACATTGCTGCGGCTCAGTTCACCGCATCCGTGTGTTCTTTTCATCTTATTCACCTTCCCATTCCGTTATGCATGCTGCAAGTTCAGCAAGACTGACCGTTACCTGTGTGCGGTCCGGCAGCTTGACGTTGCAGGTGCCGTTCTTCACTTCATCCTCACCGATGATCACGGTATACTTTGCCCCGCTCCTGTCGGCACTTTTGAACTGGGCCTTGAGCGAGCGCGGCACCATGTTGCCTTCGGCTACAATGCCTGCCTTTCTAAGATCCTGGACGGTTTTGAGAACCGTGCTTCCGACTGCTCCGAGGCCGATGACATAGGCCTGGCAGGCCGGATCCTGACGGAAGGCATGTCCTTCCTCTTTTGCCAGGGCGATCAGGCGTTCCATGCCGATGGCAAAGCCGATGCCGGAAAGATCGGGACCGCCGTAATAGGAGACAAAGTGATCGTATCTGCCGCCGGCAAATACGGTTGCCTGGGCACCGGAGTCCGGTCTTGTGGAAACGACCTCGAATACGGTGTGGGTATAGTAGTCCAGGCCTCTGACCAGATGCTCATCGATCTCATAGGGAATGCCCAGGGCATCCAGGCACTTCAGCACCTGATCGAAGTAGGCACGTGATTCTTCATTCAGATAGTCGCTGAGTTTCGGGGCCGTCTTCATGCAGTCTTTGTCATGATCGACCTTGCAGTCGAGAATGCGCAGCGGATTCTGTTCATATCTTCTTCGGCAGTCGCCGCAGAGTTCGTCCAGATACGGCGCAAAGTGCTTCTTCAGCGCTTCCCTGTAGGCAGCTCTGGATTCATCGTCGCCGAGGGTATTGATCAGTACCTTGACGGATGAAATATCCATGGCCTTGACGATGTCATAGCCCAGGGCAATCGTTTCGGCATCCAGTTCCGGTGACTTGGCACCGATGTTTTCAACGCCGAACTGGGTGAACTGACGCTGTCTGCCCTTCTGCGGACGCTCATGGCGGAACATCGCTCCCATATACCAGAATCTGGCCGGCAGTTCCATGGCGCCGTAGAGCTTGTGCTGGTCGAAGGCGCGGATGACACCGGCCGTACCTTCCGGTCTCAGGGTATAGGATTCCGATCCCATGGCGAAGGTATACATCTCCTTGTTGACCATGTCGGAACTGTCATTTTCACGCTTGAATACCTTTGTATCCTCAAAGTACGGCGTACGGATCTCATGATAGCGGTAGAGTTCGGTAATGCGGCGGATGGCTGCCTCGGCGTCATGCCAAGCTCCGATTTCTTCCGGCAGAATATCATATGTGCCGCGGGGTGTCTGGTAGTTCATATTCTTCCCTCCTTGGTATAAAAAAGCGCCCTTGTCCAAGGACGCTGTATGCGCGGTACCACCTTAGTTCATGCCTGAGCATGCCCTTTTTCCTTAACGCGGAATACGTATGTTCCTACTGAATTCAGAACATCTTCTCGGGAGTGTCTTTCCTGTACGCTTCTGCCAATGCTTTCACCGTACCATTGTCGCTGTATCAGTCCTGAACAGGATCTCTCCGTCACTGAATTTTGATAACGCAGAAATTATAGCCTCTTTTGTCCGTTTTCACAAGCATCATTGTGCGGTTCTGACAACCGACTGCACCGACTCGATCTTGCGGACATTGGCGATGACATTGTTGACATGTTCAAGGTCATGAACGCGGATCGTCATCTTGATCGTGCAGGTCAGCGTTTCATGATCGACAGTCGCATTGACCGCTTCCATCGGTGCCTTGCACTGGGAAACGACCGTGACGATATCGGTCAGAAGGAAGCTGCGGTCATAGGCTCTGACAACCAGTTCGGAGTCATAGTATCTTTCGGTATCGCCGTCATCCCAGTAGACATCGATCAGCCTTGCCCTGCCGCCCTGCACATTGGCACATTCGCGGCGGTGTACCTTGACGCCTTCGGTCTTGGTGATATAGCCGACGATCTCATCGCCGTATACCGGCTTGCAGCAGTGCGACAGCGACATCTTCATCGTATCGATGCCGGGAATGACCAGGCCGCTCTTGGAAGTGCGGCGCGGTGCTTCACGGTTGAGGATGTGGCTGAGCGCCTCATCTTCGGAAAGTCTCGATTTCTGATTGGTCAGCCGTTCGATCACGTGGGTGGGACTGATCGACTTGACGGCAATGCCGTACATCAGATCGGTATAGTTGGAAACCCGGAATTCCTTATAGACATGCTCGAGTTTCTTTTTTTCCATGTATTCCCTGGCGTCAAAGCCGCGCCGGCGCAGTTCATCCGCCAGGATCTTTTCGCCTTCCGGCACCCGGGCCTCATGGGTTTCCGCCTCTTTCTTTGACAGATAGCTGCGGATCTTGTTGCGGGCCTGGTTGGTCTTGACGAATTTCAGCCAGTC
>CAMNGB010000161.1 GCA_946537835.1 uncultured Erysipelotrichaceae bacterium | reverse complement strand
TCAGACAGCCGATGACCGTACCGAGAATCGACATCTTGATCGTTTCGATCAGAGGCTTGATGATATTCGGGAAGTAACTGAAATTCGGCTGGAAGATCTGACCGAGAATGACTGTCAGTTCCTTTGCGCGTCTGATGATGACATTGAAGTCAAAGCCTGTCATCTTCAGGGAGATAATGATGACGAGGACAAGAAGACCGATGATCAGCGGCATGCGGCTGCGAGGTCTGTCCACGGTATGCCCGTTTTCGAGAGTGATTTTTTCAGGCTTGAAAATACGATCGAAAAGGGGTTCTTTTCTGATTTTGGCCTGACTCATTTACTGTGCCTCCGCCTCGGTTTTGATGTCGGTGGACTTCGGAATTGCCTTGCCGTTGTATACCTGATCAAGAACATCCTGTGTTACCTGGTCAGTCGGTCCGTCATAGACGATCTTACCGGCTCTGACACCGATGACTCTGGTCGCATATTTCAGGGCCAGGTCGACGTGGTGGATGTTCAGCAGGATCGTGATGTTCATTTCCTTGTTGATCTTGGCAAAGTCGCTCATAACGACGTCGGCCATGATCGGGTCCAGGGAAGCGACCGGTTCATCGGCGAGGATGATGGACGGATTCTGGGCCAGGGTACGGGCGAGGGCAACACGCTGCATCTGACCGCCGGAGAGCTCGTCGCAGCGGTGATATGCCTTGTCGAGAATATTGACCTTATCGAGGGCTTCCAGAGCTTTCATCTTCTGTTCTTTGGAATAAATGCCAAAGAAGACCTTGTACCACGGCATGTCCGGAACATTGCTGGAAAGCACGTTCTTGATGACGGATGATCTTGAAACCAGGTTGAAACTCTGGAAGATCATGCCGATCTTGCGGCGGAACTTGCGCAGCGAAGCGCCTTTCAGTGTCATGACATCCGTGCCGTCAACCAGCAGCTGACCGTCGGTAATATCGATCATGCGGTTGATCGTACGGATCAGAGTGGACTTGCCGGCACCTGAAAGACCGATGATGGCAACGAATTCACCCTGTTCGATCTGCAGGTTTACATGCTGCAGACCTTTGGTACCATTGGGATACGTCTTGGATACATCTTTGAATTCAATCATAATCTGGATTCCCCTTTATCTTTCCTATTGTAACAAAACAGACGCCATAATTCTTTTTAAAAACAGAGCAGCTTTGAGAAAAAGCTGCCCTGTTTCAGAAATCAGTCAATAGATATTACTTAACTGCTTCAAGAGCTGCACGTGCGCCGTCATAGTCGGCATCGGTAGCCTTGGCATAACCTGTATGAGAATAGATAGCGAAGATTTCCTTGCCCTTGTCTGTGTTGGCAATGGCAATCAGAGAATCCTGCAGAGCTGTCTTGAATTCGTCATTGTAGATATCCGGGTTAGCCTTTGTAACTGCAACTGTATCGTTGTAGATACCTTCGGTAACACCGATGACATTCAGTTCGTCCCAGATGGAACCGCCGTTGACACGGCCGAGACCCTGATGGCCTGTAGCATCCTGCTGGTCTGTCGGCAGGTTCCAGGAACCTTCATAGTCATTACGTCCGTCAGCATAGCAGACGATAACGTCAACGGATTCAGCAGCAGCCTGGGAGAAGGCAGCCATGTAGCCGTCAAGTGTTGTGACGTTGGAGAGGTCTGTGATCTTCTTTCCGTAGTGCTGATCCAGCCACATTGTCGGATAGATGTAACCTGCAGAAGAGGAAACATTCATGACAGCCCACTTTGCCTTGTCAAGATCTTCCCATGTCAGTTCTTCGCCGCCGTTGACCTTGGCTGCGAGTTCCTTGCCGTATGCGGACGGTGTAGCATAGATCAGAGCACGGTAGTATGTAACCTGCGGGCCGTTCTTCTGAGTAGCGTTTGCCTGGCCGTTCCAGTCAGCCGGATTTTCGGAGTCGTTGGACAGACCGTTTCTTGTGGCAGTCAGAATAACTTCTGTTTCGTTGGAATACAGAGCGTATGTGCCGCCCGGCAGCCATGCAACATCGATGGAACCGGCAGAGAGGGATTCACCAGCTGCTTCATAGGAATCGGAAACAGTGATTTCAACATTGCCGATCGTATAGCCGCGGCTTGCCATTTCGTCGATAACGAGCTGGCCGAGGTCCTTTGTTCCGGTGATGATTTCACCCGGGTCTCTGGACGGTACGAACTGGAAACGCAGTGTGTCGATTTCCTTGGATCCGCCTTCGGAAGCTGTGCTGCCGCCAGTGCTGCAGCCAGCCAGAAGGGCAACAGCCAGAATGCCTGTGCTTAATTTCTTGAAGTTCATTTCTTTCCTCCTGTTATGAACACGGAAATTATAATTGATTGGTTTTCCAAATAATATAAAAATGAACACAAAAAAAGCGATTTTATATGAATTGAATGAAAATCCTTCTGCTGATTTTCACAATGGATTGAAAAATGTTTTCAGGAAACGCTTTCAAACTGTATTTGGATATACATGCTATCTTAATTGTCTGAATTCACGTAAGATATAAGTAACAAAAATAAAGGAGACAATAATCATTATGCCATTCCGTAAAGATTTTCTTTGGGGCGGTGCAACCGCTGCCAATCAGTATGAAGGAGGCTATCTGGAAGGCGGCAGAGCACTTGCCACATCCGATGCCATCCGCGGCGGAGACAAGGATCATCCCCGCAAGTACACGGTAAAGACCAGGGAAGGGGAAATTCTTGAACTTCCGCGTGAAGAATCCCTGCCCGAAGGCGCAACCGGCTACATCATTCCGGATATTTACTATCCGTCCCATCAGGCTGTCGATTTCTATCACCGCTACAAGGAAGATATCGCACTGTTTGCCGAAATGGGCATGAATTCCTTCCGCTTCTCGATGTCCTGGTCGCGAGTCATTCCCGACGGCGTTGAAAAGGTCAATGAAGAAGGTCTTGCATTCTATGATGCCGTTGTCGATGAATGCCTGAAGTACGGCATTGAACCGATCGTCACCATCGCTCACTTTGACGTGCCGATGTATCTGGCCGACAATCTCGACGGATGGCACAGCCGCAAGCTGGTTGACTACTTCCTGCATTTTGCCGAAGTTCTGTTCACCCATTTCAAGGGCCGTGTCAAATACTGGAT
>CAMNGB010000160.1 GCA_946537835.1 uncultured Erysipelotrichaceae bacterium | reverse complement strand
TGGAAAGACCCAGGGAGCGGGCCGCTTCGGTCTGGCCGATATCCACGGCCTGAATGCCGGAGCGGATGATTTCTGCCATATAGGCACCGGTATTGATCGAGATGACAAAGATGGCTGCGACCAGCGGTGTCCAGTGAACAATGTCCAGCAGGGCATAGTAGAAGAAGACCGCCTGTACCATCATCGGTGTTCCGCGGAATACCGTGATATAGATATTGGCCAGAATATCAAAGAGTTTTTTGAAGAAACGGGCAGCAGGGGAGGCGGTATAGTCAAGCCTGGCCGCTCTCAGTCCGCCGACTGCCAGTCCCAGAATCAGGCCGAGAATCGTGCCGGTCAGGGATACGATCAGTGTTGTCTGCACACCCAGCAGAAGACTTGATCCGTATCTTGACAGGATGCTGAAGATCCCGGTCCAGAATGCAGACATTATTCTCCGGCAGGCTGACGTTCTACAGCGGCCTGCATCATTTCATTTCGCTGTTCTTCGGAAATGGTATCAAGAGCAGTCTGCAGCTGTTTCAGCAGTTCCGGCTTGTCCTTGGATACGGCAACGGAAACAGTCGCATCGCCGTTTTCATCCGTAAATCCGTTTCCGGCTTCAAAGCGGACATAGGTCAGATCCGGATTGGCAGCAACAACACCGATGGCAACCGGCAGTTCCGATGTTACGGCATCAACGCCTCCGGCCTGCAGGGCCTGGATGGCAGCCGGGAATGTTTCGGCAGCCGGCATATGATTGACACCCTTGATCTGATCGATGATATCGTCATAGATCGTATTCATCTGGCCCTGTACCTTCGTTCCGGCCAGTTCCTGGACGTTCTTGATGCTGGCAAGATCAGAATCCTTTCTGACAATGACAACCTCTTCAGAGACGTAATACGGGGTTGTGAAGTCGACCTGCTTCTGACGTTCCTCGGTTGCGGTCATGCCGGCGATGACAGCATCGATCTGATCCTTCTGCAGGGAAAGGATGAGGCTGTCCCAGTCGAGCTTGACGATCTGCAGGTCCATGCCCAGCTGATCGGCCAGGATACGGGCGATCTGAACGTCATAGCCGTCGGCATAGTCGACACCGGAAATCTGTACAGTCTGATCTGTAGCAGTCGTTGTCGTCCAGTTGAACGGTGCATAGTTGCATTCCATGCCGACACGCAGTACCGGACGGGAAGAGTCCGATGCTGTTTCGGATGATGAAGATCCGGCAGCCGGCTGTGAAGAGCATCCGGCCAGGATTGCAAGTGCCATGGCAGCACTCAGAAGCTTCTTTGTTGCATTCATTTCTTTTTTCCTCCTGAAATAAATAAAACCGCATGCTATTACATACGGTTTCAAGCTCCATGTAATAGCGCCTCTTCATTGCTGAAGGAGTGATGCAGGTGTTTCCTGCACCCCCACAGAGTATCCATGCCTGAATATCCTGTTCGGCGGCGATTACCTTTCCGACTGTTTCATAGCCTGCCGGCTCCGCAGTGTACTCATTTACGCCGCTACCTCTATTGTGGTTTTACAAAGAACATTATTGAAAAGATACAGGCAAAAGTCAATGAAAAGATTATCAGCACTGATACGTTCATTTTGCACAAACAGCAATGATTTCATATAATTGAGATATCAGTAAGGAAGGGAAGCCGTGAGCAAACATAAAGTCAGCAGCATCAATGATATCCTTGAACTTGCCTCCAGATACGGCATGCCGCTGGAACAGATGCGCTTTTTTGTCGGCGTCAACAATACCGAGCCGAAATGTTTCGGTATCTATCAGGATGACGGCGGATACTGGATCGTCTACAAGAACAAGGCGAACGGTGAAAGGGCAGTCCGTTACCGCGGCCGCAGTGAAGCCGAAGCATCGCAGATCATCTGGGACAAGATCGAAGAAGAAATCAAAAAACGTAAAAAAGAGAAGGACTGGTGGCAGCACCAGAATGATCTCGCCAATGATCCCGAATATGCGGATGAATATGAAAAGGAACTGGAACAGAGGGTTCTGAGACCGAACTACGGCACAAGGAAGCCTCAGGCCAAGAACAATGCCCTCAAGATCACATTGATCCTGGCAGGGGTCATTGCCCTCATCAGCGGCGGCATCACGGCGACAGTCCGCAATTACCGGAAGAATCATCCGTCATCCGGCTATTATACACATGACAGTGAACTGTACTACTATCAGTATCCGTCATGGTATATCTGGGACAGCAATACGGACAGCTGGGATACCTACGATTATGATGCCTACTTTGAGAATGACTGGCATGACTGGAACTATGACGGCAGATATTATGTCTACAATGGAGATGATGACAATTACTATTCCTTCCAGGATTCGGACTACTATGACAGCTATTCATCCAGCAGTTCCTACAGTTCCGATTATGACGATGACTGGTCCAGCGACTGGGACGACAGCTGGGATTCAAGCGATGACTACGATTATGACTTCAGTGACTGGGATTCCGGCGATACCGACTGGGATTCCGACTGGTAAGAGGATCGACAGAATCTGACGAAACATACGAAAAGATCTTCCGCAAGGGAAGATCTTTTATTATTTTATCAACCAGCCAGATTTGTTCCGGTCACATTGCCGTTCAGATCAACATCCGCCAGAAGGGTATGACCGGCATACAGATCATCGCAGTCAAACGAGAATGTAATACTGCCGTCGGATATCTGTATGGAAGGGGTTCCGATTTTCTGCATATATTCTTCTTCCGTGATTTCTTCATCATACCAGTCTTCCAGCAGTTCAAATGTCTGATCACAGATCTGCCGGCGCACTCCGGCATCGAAGGAAGGTGCATCCTCACAGATCTTCTCCAGTATTGAAAGCGAATCGGAACAGTCTGTACAGCCTTCCGGAACATCCATCAGGACAGAACACGGCAGGCCGCACCACTGTATCGTTCCTTCAAACCAGTTCCATCTTCTGTCTAGAACAAACCTTCCGAGAGGATCATCAACGACTACAGGCGCATTATATTCTTCGATCAATGAGGCAAAAGGAGAAATATCTGCCTTCCCCAGGACCTTTGTGCAAAGATATGTATCCGCTTCATTTCTGCTTTTTCTTACCCGCAGACGGTATGCCGTAAGGTCATCGAATCTTGCTTTCAGATTTGAATCCGGATTCTTTTCCAGAACAAAGATACGTCCCGGTTTCCTGCATACCGACTGATCATC
>CAMNGB010000159.1 GCA_946537835.1 uncultured Erysipelotrichaceae bacterium | reverse complement strand
AGTTCTATGACAATGTATTCAATGAACTGAAGAAATACAATATTGAACCGCTGGTTACCATTTCCCATTACGAACCGCCGCTGCAGCTGTGTCTGAAGTATGACTGCTGGTATAACCGCAGGACGATCGGCTTCTTCATGAACTTCACCAGGACGATCGTTGACCGCTATATCGACCGCGTCAAATACTGGCTGACATTCAATGAAGTCGATTCCATGATCCGTCATCCGTATACGACCGGCGGTCTGATCCGCGACCGCTTTGAAGGCAAGAACTGGGAAGAAGTCATCTTCCAGTCCATGCACCATCAGTTTGTCGCATCCGCCCTTGCCACAAAGTACATCCATGAAAAGGATCCGCAGGCAAAAGTCGGCTGCATGCTTACAAAACTGACATACTATCCGTACAGCTGCCGTCCGGAAGACGTTCTGGAAGCCCAGCAGAGAATGCGTGAAACATACTGCTACAGCGACACCCAGGTATTCGGTGAATACCCGGCCTATCTGCTGGCAAGATTCCGCAATCACGGTCTGAACATCGTCATGGAAGAAGAGGATCTCAAAGTCATGAAGGAATATCCGGTAGACTTCATCTCCTTCTCCTATTACAGTTCCAGCTGTGTCGCTGCCAACTCCGAAGGCCTGCAGACAACCGCCGGCAATACCATGACAGCCATCAAGAACCCGTATCTGAAAGCCAGTGAATGGGGCTGGCAGTCCGATCCGATCGGTCTGCGTGTTTCCCTCGTTGATCTGTATGACAGATACAGAAAGCCGCTGTTCATCGTTGAAAACGGTCTGGGTGAAAAGGAAGAACTGGTACCGGACGGAAAGGGTTCCTATACAGTCAATGATGACGGCCATATCGACTACTATGACGGTCATTTCCGTGAGATGTACAATGCCATCGTCGAAGACGGTGTCGAACTGCTCGGCTATACAACCTGGGCATGCATCGACCTGGTATCCGAATCCACCAAGCAGATGTCCAAGCGCTACGGTTTCATCTATGTAGACTGTGACGATTACGGAAACGGCACATTTAACCGCTACCGCAAGAAATCTTTCTGGTGGTACAAGAAAGTCATCGAAACAAACGGCGCCTGCCTGTTTGAAGAAGAATAATACAAGGCCGCTTCACGCGGCCTTTTGAAATGAGACTCTATGTTCCGTTTTCAGCAGATCCGCAATGCCTGTGATGCGCATACCCGCTCGGGCCGGCTGATCATGAATGCCGATGATGTCATCCGTACCTGCGAACAGTCGGAAAATGCGGTTGTCATTGCCAGTCATATGGGTGCTGTTTCCCACGCCCATCTGAGCCGTGATGAACTGAAAAACAGACTGAAGGATACACCGTACAGTTCCCGGGTCATGATCCCCGAAGACGGGGAAATTCTGACATTCTGAAAAAACAGGAGGCTGATCATTCTGTCTCCTGTTTCATTTCAGTTATAGTCACCGCCTTCGACGCCGAAGTATTCTTCAAATGTATAGAATTCATCAACGTTCCATACGGCTGCGGCATAATCTCTTCCGATATAGCGGAAATGCCACGGTTCATAGGCATAGCCGGTTACAGCATCCTTGTCCTTGGGATAGCGCATGATGAATCCGAATTCATGCGCATGATCCTTCAGCCAGATGCCTTCCGGCGCATACTCCATATCCTGGGTCAGATAGGTTGCCCCGTCATGGTCGGAAATATCCGCCGCCAGTCCGGTCTGATGATCGGAATAGCCGGGACGGGAGCTGATCGTATCCGCGACTTCCCATCCGTATTCGGCAGAGTAGCCGCTGTACAGCTGATCCTGATATTCCTGGGACCGGTAACCGGATCCGAGTATCAGGGTAACGCCGTCATTGGCAGCTGCCGCAAACATTTCTTCCAGTGCCGAAGCCGCTTCATCCCGGAGCGGTGCACTTCCGTATACCATCGGTACATTCGGCTCCCTCAGATCAGACGGCTCATAGCCTTCCGGCAGCGGGTGCTTCTTGTTGGCAAGCAGCAGCAGACTGCCGGTATCACTGAAGATCTCCCAGCCTTCCCGGCTTTCACCGCCGCTGTCGGCAAGGAATTCATCCGTGTTTTCTTCCGGTGTTTCCGTATCTGTTTCTTCTGTCGTTTCTTCTTCCGTTTTCTGCGGGACTTCTGATGCCGGAGCCTCTGCCGGTTTGATCAGCGATGTAATGGCCAGTCCCAGAAGTGACAGGCTGCCGAAGATCAGTGTCAGCATTGCCCAGGGCCGCAGTTTTCTTTTTTTCCTAGTCGACATATGTTCCGCCTTCAACGTCGCAGTATTCTTCCATTGCATACCAGCTGCCGCTGTTAAAGATCTCTGCGGCTGCTTCCTTTCCGACAAAGCGGTAATGCCACGGCTCATAGGTATAGCCGGTGATCTCTTCCTTGCCTCTCGGATAGCGCAGGATAAATCCGTATTCATAGGCATGCTGGATCAGCCACTGCCCTTCCGGTGTATTTTCAAACTCTTCGGTCAGATAGGTTCTGGCATCATGATCGGAGATATCAACAGCCAGACCGGTCTGATGGTCGGAATAGCCGGGCCGGGAGCTGAACGAATCGGCAGCCTCCTGTCCGTACTGTGCCGCATATTTTTCATACAGCTGCCGCTGCAGTGTTTCAGCTCTGTATCCGGAGCCGAGAACAAGATGCACGCCGTCTGCTTCGGCCGCCGCAAACATCCTTTCCAGCGCATCCGCCGCAAGACTGCGGATAAAGCATTCATTCAGCATTTCCACCTTCGGCCTCACCAGGTCCGCCGGTTCATAGCCGGACGGCAGTGCGTGTTTCTTGTTGGCAACGACCAGAATGCTGTCGGTATCATGAAACTGTTCGTCTGCTTCGCCGCGGTATGCCTGTGCTTCCGGCATGTTATCTGTGCCGGCAGTTCTGGTACCGGCACTGATGCGGCTGTGCTGATATACCATGAATACGGCCCCCAGCAGGACCATGCATACGGCTGCCGCAAAAAGTTTTTTTGTAGTATTCATAGACGTTTTTCTCCGTTACGTTTACCTATGTTAACACAAAGGGGCAGGAAAGAAAAACAGCGATACTTCATAATCGCTTTAATTAGCGGCATTTTTGACAGTTCCGGCGCCGGCATGACCATATGAAAAACGGTCCCTGCTGTCTCTATGAGAGAACAGGAACCGTTCTGTCTTTTA
>CAMNGB010000158.1 GCA_946537835.1 uncultured Erysipelotrichaceae bacterium | reverse complement strand
TATGATTTCTGCAGGTGATACTATGACAGAACCGGTAACATACTCAAAAGATCAGCATAAAATCGTACAGGCCGGCATCGATGCCATCCGTACGGTTCTCAAAGGTGACGATCCGTCGGAAAAGCGCTCACTGATGCTGTGCCTGGACTGGTATATGGATCCGTACTACTGCCATCGCCATGAGATCATGCCGTTCCATGAAGAACTGAAGGAACTTCTTCAGGAAGTGATCCTTGAAGACAGAAACATCGATGTCATCACCGATGCCGTTCAGCTCCTGCAGGATTACGAATTCCCGCCGTTTTCCCTTCTGGAAGAAAACTTCAGCCTGATACCCGAACCGTATTGTCATGATGTGGATATTCTTCTGCATCCGCAGCCGGTCAGGGAATACCGCGATATCAGAGACCTTTATCATGATCTGAAAAATACGGAAGGTCTTCAGGGCACAGTCACGCTGGAAAACAGCACCGTATTCTGGCAGCTGCCGAACGGCATTCTTATCGAAATCAGAATCAGCAGGCCTGAGAATTCTTCCCTCTGCGAAGGCTATATCGGAACCTCATGCATGAAAAACGGAAAGAAACAGATCCTGGCTCACTGGCATCCGGCCCCGGAAGATATCTGGAGCGATCTGATGGATATCCATTCCGGCAGAATCATCTGGGCGGTTAAGAAAACACTGTTCGGGGAAACTCTGCCGATGCTCTTCGATATCCGGGAATTTTCCCGTCTGCCTCAGAAGGAAAAGGATAAATACACGATCCTGCCGGGAATGAAATGAACTGTGACGGCGGATCATGACAGAAAAAGACCTGCACATCTTCTGCATGAGCAGCAGTATGGTAATGATGAGGAGGTTCACAAAATGATCAAGAATGTAAAAGTACTTTGTGATGATGTGCTGGAAAACGTTGACGGCGGTGCTTTGACTGAAGACGCAACGGATTCCGTCGATTATTTCGTATATCTTAATAAACGCGCCGGACATACGCTGGATCAGCTGAAAGCGGAACTGACCGAACAGTATCACGGCAGTCCGCGGCTGTTTTCGACAGACGGATCGGAAGAAGATCTGCAGGAGCTGATAAGAATGGATGAATGCGCCTGGGAAGGAACCATGTATACAAAGAGCGATCACGGCATCATGGTAAGAAAAAAGGAACTGTAAGGAAACCCGGTGACTGATTTCATCAGGCTTCAGGAGTTACAGCTCCTTTTTTTCATTTTCAGGCAAGCAGGTCATCGGCACTCAGTCCGTTCCAGAGACGGAAGTAGGTGCCCTTCTTTGCCAGCAGTTCTTCGTGGCTGCCTTCTTCTTCAATGCCGTTTCTGTTCAGCACAATGATCCTGTCGGCGTCCTTGACTGTTGTCAGGCGGTGGGCAATGGTCAGTGTCGTTCTGCCCTTTGACAGTTTCTCCAGGCTTTCCTCAATCAGCAGTTCACTCTGGTTGTCGAGGGCTGATGTCGCTTCATCAAGGATCAGGATCGGCGGATTCTTGAGGAAGACACGGGCAATCGAGATACGCTGCTTCTGGCCGCCGGAAAGCTTGACGCCGCGCTCACCGACATAGGTATCATAGCCGTCCTTCAGTTCATTGATGAAACTGTCGGCACCGGCCAGCTTTGCGGCCTGCATGATTTCCTCCCTTGTCGCATCCTGCCGGCCGTAGGCAATATTCTCCAGAATCGTTCCCGAGAACAGATAGACATCCTGCTGGACAACGCCGATGGCGCTTCTGAGGGAATGCAGGGTGACACTGCGGACATCCTGATCATCGATCAGGATCCTTCCGTCCGTCACATCATAGAAGCGCGGAATCAGGGAAGACAAGGTCGTCTTGCCGCCGCCGCTTTCGCCGACCAGGGCAAGATTCTCACCCGGCCTGATATCAAGATTGATATGATGCAGGACACGGTTATGGTCATCGGGATATTCAAAGGAGACATCGTCGAAGATGATATGTCCGCCCTTCACTTCCAGTTCCTTCGCATCCGGGGCATCGTGAATGTCCACCGGTGTATCCATGATCTCCAGGAAACGTTCGATGCCGGTCAGTCCGGACTGGAACTGTTCGGCAAATTCAACAATTCTTCTGATCGTTGCGATCATCGTCGTGACATACAGCATATAGGCAACCATGTCACCGGCATTGATCAGACCGTTGACCATGAACAGGCCGCCGGCCAGGATCGTTGTCAGATACATCAGGCCGTCAAAGAAACGGGTCGACATCATGTAGGTCGCCATTGCATAATAGCGTTTCTTCTTGACGTCCTTGAACTTCTCGTTGCGGTCGGCAAAGCGGCCGAGTTCATATTCTTCCGCCGTAAAGGCCTTGACGACCCTGACGCCGAGCAGGGATTCCTCAACCTGGGAATTCAGCTCACCGATCTGCACACGCTGGGCCTTGGTGGCATTGCGAAAATGGAAATTCAGTTTGATTGATGCCCACAGCATGACGGGAATGCAGGCAAAGATAATGACGGTCAGAAGAATGTTTGACTGACAGAGTATCACAAAGGCAACCGTTGCCTTGATGAAGGCTATAAAGAATTCTTCCGGACAGTGATGGGCAAATTCGGTGATGTCAAACAGGTCGCTGGTAATGATTCCCATCAGCTGGCCGACTTTCGTATTGGCATAGAAACTGTCACTGAGGCGCTCGAGATGGCGGAAGGCATCCGTGCGCATGTCAGTTTCAATATAGACACCCATGATATGTCCCTGTGAAGACATGAAGTAATAGGCAGCCATGTCGATCAGCCGCAGAATGCCGTAGATCACGGCGAGGCGCACGACCAGGCTGACCGTCAGCGAGGCCGGATCATACATGGCGGTATTGGTCAGGGAACTCATGATGCGGGGCAGCACAATATCGCACAGGGTTGTCAGGGAAGCACAGAACAGGTCAAAGATCAGCAGCTTCTTCTGCTTCAGAAGATACGGCGCAAAGCGTGACAGCAGTTCCTTCGTCTTATATCGTTTCTGAACCATTGTGCTCATAGGCTCCCCTCCTTTGACATATGAAGAGATTATAACAAAAACAATGTATGCCTTCATGCCATATACACAAAAGAAAAGCCGTCATTTTCATGACGGCCTGATTCTCAGTAACCGAAACGCTTTTTCAGCAGTGCACGTACATCATTCATGAACTGGGCATGGGTGACTTCTTCAAGATCTTCGTCA
>CAMNGB010000157.1 GCA_946537835.1 uncultured Erysipelotrichaceae bacterium | reverse complement strand
TGATAAAAATGACTTAAGGGGAAGTGTTTTTCTTCACCTTAAGTCACTTTGTTCCTTTGCAAATAAACAGCATATAACAGTTTACAACAGTTACATACTGTTATATAGTGTTTATGACGATAACAGCTGATCGTCCGGAGAATACATATGCATGTGATTATCAATACCGGTTCCATGATCCCGATCTATGAGCAGATCATGGACAGCATCAAGAAGAAAATTGTGTCCGGTGAACTGAAGGCAGGAGATCCGCTTCCTTCCGTCAGGGCTCTCTCGGCAGAACTGAGAATCAGTGCCCTGACCGTCAAAAAGGCCTATGACGGACTGGAAAGGGACGGCTTTACGGCAACGGTTCACGGCAAGGGCACCTATGTGACTGCAGGCAATACGGAAATGATGGCCGAGCAGCAGAGAAGAGAAATTGAAAAGGAACTGGAAACAGCGGTACAGAAGGGCAGATCTTTCGGCATGAGCAGCGAAGAACTGCGGCAGCTGCTGGATCTGATTCTGGAGGATGAATAACCGTGCTGAAAATAGATAATCTTGTAAAGCAGTATCCGGGCTTTGAACTGAACTGCAGCCTGGAAACGGAAGACGGACGGATCACCGGTCTGATCGGTCCCAACGGGGCCGGCAAAAGCACCCTGTTCAAGTCGGTGCTGCAGCTTGTATATCCGCAGAAAGGAACGATCGAACTGTTCGGAAAAAACATCACGGATCTGACAACGGAAGACAGGGAACGCATCGGAACGGTACTGTCCGACAGCGGCTTTTCCCAATATCTGACGGTCGCTGATGCCGGCAGGATCCTGAAGAGCTTCTACAGCAGATTTGATGAAGCAGAATTCAGCAGACTGTGCCGGCAGCTGCAGCTGGATGAATCAAAAAAGATCCTGGATCTTTCGACCGGCATGAGGGCAAAGCTGAAGGTCATTGCGGCAATTACCCATCAGGCAGATTTTCTGATCCTCGATGAGCCGACTGCCGGTCTGGATGTTCTGGCAAGAGAAGATGTGCTGAACATGCTGAGAGACTATATGGAAGAGAAGCCGGACCGTTCGATCCTGATCAGTTCGCACATCTCTTCCGATCTGGAAACGCTGTGCGATGACTTCTATCTGATTGATAACGGCAGGATCATCCTGCATGAAGAAACCGACCGGCTTCTTTCCGACTATGCGATCATCAAGACCGATGTCAGCGGCTATGAAAAGCTGGACAGAAAGTATCTGCTGAAGCGCCGGAAAGAATCCTGGGGCTACAGCTGCCTCACCGATCAGAAGGCATACTACGCCGAAAACTTTCCGGATGCGGTCATTGAAAAAAGCGGCATCGATGAACTGATCACGCTGATGATCAAGGGAGAAAATGTATGAAGGGACTGCTTGTTAAAGACATCATGATCCTGAAGGGGCAGGCAAAATCACTTCTGCTGGTGCTGATCTGCGGCCTGTTTATGTCCTTTACCTTTGAGCCGACAACCGTCATTGCCTATCTGACGATCGTTGCGGCCATGACTGCATCGGGAACGATCGGCTATGATGAATTCGACCACGGATACAGCTTCCTGTTTACACTGCCGTTTCAGAGAAAGACGTATGTCCATGAGAAGTATGTGCTGTGCATCGGCTTCGGACTGCTCTGTATGCTGATCGGATCTGCCGCATCGGCACTGATCATTCTTTTCCGCGGCGGTACAGAAGGGCTGACAGAAATTCTTCCGACGGCTTTCATGATGACCATGATCATTACGGTTCTGATGTCGATGATGATCCCGCTGCGGGTCAAATACAACAGCGAAAAGGGAAAGACCATACTGTTTGTCATCTACGGAGTGCTGCTGTTCAGTGTCTTCGGATTTACGGCGATGCTGGAAAAAATGGGCATCAATGTCAGCGGCGCAATGGAATCATTTTTCACTTCCATCAACCCGTATGTACTGACTGCCGGTCTGCTTGCCGCATGCCTGTGTATCCTGTTTGTTTCTGTCAGGATATCCGAGCGGATCATCGAAAAAAAAGAATATTGAAAAAATCCGGGAGATCCCGGATTTTTACTTCAGTTTCTGCAATATATTGCTCAGATCTCCGTCAATCATGATTGACCGGTTCTGAATCTGTGCAGGGCAGTATGCTTCATGATAATTCAGACAGGCATAGACTGCCTGCGGATTTCGGTCAGTCATCTGCCAGAAGGGGTACTTGATGATCACCGGAGTATTTCTGCCGACTCCGAGTTCCATATACAGAACATGCATGTTTCTGTGTCTTCTCAGAAAATCGGCATAGGCAGACGAGGCCCGGTGCCATCCTTCATCTTCGGCGAAGGAATCATCTGCTCTCAGGTTCATTGCGGCTTCACTGCCGTCCGGACAGAAGGGAATCAATGATGACGGAATGCGCATGGACAGCCTGTCGTCTTCAGGCACGGCAAATACACCGTTTTCATTCAGGACAAATCCCTGAGCTGCCATTGCCTGCATGACCCATTCTTCATTGTCAAAGGTCATTTCAATGCCGGGCCGGGAACTCTGGAAGAGACCGTAGTCTCCCTGGGTGTAGAACAGTCTTTTTTTATCAAAGCCGGCTTTCTGGAACTGATGATCAACATTTGTCGTAATGACAAAGTAATCCTTATCCTTTACCAGTCCGAGCAGATCCTGATAGACCGGTTTCGGGGCATCCGTATAGCGGTTGACATAGATGTTTCTTGCCCACCATGCCCACTTCGTTTCATCATCGGGAAAGGGATAGAAGCCTCCCGAGTACATGTCCGTGATGCCGAATTTTTCTTCGAAATCAAAGAAGTATCTGCGGAAGCGTTCGCCGCTGTAGATAAAGCCGGCAGCCGTTGACAGTCCGGCTCCGGCACCGATCACAATCGCATCGGCAGTGTCGATTTCCTGTTTCAGACGCTTCAGCTCTGCTTCGGGATCTTCCTCAGGAATGACAATGCCGCCGCGGAATGTCCGCACGCCTTCAATTCCTTCCTGTATTGTTTTCAGATATCCGTTTTCATAACAGTAATTCTTCATAGTATTGTTTATCCTCATCCTTGAAGACATTGAAAATCACCCGGTCCATGTCTTCCGGATATGCTTTCATCCATTCCAGCACGGTCTGTACGGCAATTTCCGCTGCCTTTCTGTTCGGGAACATGAATACGCCGGTCGAAATGCAGCAGAATGCCGCGCTGCGCA
>CAMNGB010000156.1 GCA_946537835.1 uncultured Erysipelotrichaceae bacterium | reverse complement strand
GGTCCTTGAAAAGGTCAAGGAAGAAGAAAAAACACAGAGCGGCATTATCCTGACCGAAAAGCCGAAGGATCAGCCGAGCAAGGGCCTGGTCATTGCCGTAGGTCCGGGCAAAACAGAAGACGGAACTCTGGTTCCGGTCGATCTGAAAGCCGGCCAGCAGGTCATTTATAAGAAGTATTCCGGCACGGAAGTTACCGAAGACAAGAAGGATTATCTGCTGATCAAGGCAGAGGACATCCTCGCAGTCATTGAATAATACAGGAGGCAGATACAATGGCAAAGGAAATCAGATATGCAAAGGATGCCAGACAGAAGATGCTTGACGGCGTCAACATTCTGGCTGATGCAGTAAAAGTAACACTCGGTCCGAAGGGCAGAAACGTTGTCCTTGAGAAGACATACGGTTCACCGGTCATCACCAATGACGGTGTCACCATCGCCAAGGAAATCGAACTGGAAGACAAGTTCGAAAACATGGGCGCAAAGCTGGTCTATGAAGCCGCAAACAACACCAATGAAACTGCCGGTGACGGCACAACGACCGCAACGATCCTGACCCAGGCCATGATCACAAGCGGCCTGAAGGCTGTCGACAAGGGCGCCAACCCGGTGCTGATGAGAGAAGGTATCGAAACAGCTGCCAATGCGGCTGCCGAAGCACTGCTGAAGAGATCCCATCAGGTTACAACCAACGATGATGTCAGAAACATCGCCACCATTTCCTCCGGTTCCGAAGAAATCGGAAAGATCATTGCCGAAGCAATGGAAAAGGTAGGCAACGACGGTGTCATCAATGTTGATGAATCCCGTTCCTTCGAGACTACTCTGGAAATGACCGAAGGCATGCAGTATGACAAGGGCTATGTTTCCCCGTACATGGTTTCCGACCGTGACAAGATGGAAGTATCCCTGGACAATCCGTTCATCATGGTAACGGACCAGAAGGTCAATACGATTCAGGACATCCTGCCGGTTCTGGAGGAAGTCGTCAAGGCCAACAAGCCGCTGCTGATCATCGCTGATGACTATGACAACGAAGTCATGAGCACCCTGATCATCAACAAGCTCAGAGGCACATTCAATGTCGTTGCCACCAAGGCTCCGGGCTTCGGTGACAATGCCAAGAACCAGCTCGGCGATATCGCTGCCATGACCGGTGCCAGATTCTTTGCCAAGGATCTGAATGCCAACCTGGCTGACATGACAGTTGCCGATCTCGGTTCCGCCAAGAAGGTTGTCGTATCCAAGGACAAGACAACGATCATCGACGGCGAAGGCAATCCGGACGAAGTTGCCGCAAGAGTCAGCGAAATCAAGTCTGCCATCGAGAATACAACTTCCGACTATGACAGAAAGAAGCTGCAGGAAAGACTCGGCAAGCTGACAAACGGTGTTGCCCTGATCAAGGTCGGTGCCACAACCGAAACCGAACTGAAGGACAAGAAGCTGCGTATCGAAGACGCCCTCAACGCTACCAAGGCAGCTGTTGAAGAAGGTGTCGTATGCGGCGGCGGCCTGGCACTCGTACAGGCATACAACGATATCAAGGATACCGTGAAGTCAGATATCGTTGATGTTCAGAGAGGCATCAATGTTGTTCTCGAAGCTCTGAAGCAGCCGATCACACAGATCGCTGAAAATGCCGGCTTTGACGGCAACGAGATCCTCGAACAGCAGCTTGAAGCAAAGGAAAATACAGGCTTCAATGCCAAGAGCGGCGAATGGACCGACATGTTCGAAGCCGGTATCATCGACCCGACCAAGGTCACAAGAAGCGCACTGTTGAATGCCGCAAGCATCTCCGGCCTGTTCATTACGACCGAAGCTGCCGTAGCCGAAATTCCGGCACCGGAACCGGCTGCACCGGCAATGCCGCAGTATTGATGAATCACAAGGGACTGCACTGCAGTCCTTTTTTTCTGCTATGATGAAGCCGGAAGGTGTACACATGAAAAGAATCATATGCCTGCTTGCGGCTGCTCTCTGTGCCTGCACTGCGAAAGAGCCGGCCGGCAATATCATGGACGGTGACGGAATGCTGCGTGATTTTTTTTCATATGATCTGAAGGGAAGATGGATCCGTATCGATGATGATGCAGCGGAAGAACTGATCTTTGAAAAGGATACCGTCACGATGATTCATTCTGACGGCCGCACGGAAACATTCCCGTACTATGTAAATGACGGCAGCGAGCTGCAGAATGATGACCATACGATTTTTATCGAAGCAGAAGGACTGCCGTATGATGAACTGATCTATCAGGATCATCAGACAGAAAAAGGTCTGAAAGGCTATCTCTTTGCCGTATGGGCAGTCACCGGCGGCCGTGATCCGTTTGAGACCGTCATGGTCTTTCAGCGCGAAGATGACAGGAATCACTATACCCCGGATACCGTTCCCGAAAGGCTCGGTGTTCCCGAAGAGGAAGAAAGGGAGTATCCGCCGGGCGGCGAAGCTTCCGATTATATTCCTCTGCTTGGAGAGATGTGGGAAGATGCCGCACTGCCGGAATTCATCAGACAGTATGATTCCAATTCCGTCATCTTTGCCGGGACGCTCTATGGATATCCGGCTGACATTCTCTATACGGAATTCCTCAGAACCGGAAGATTCCATGAGATTACCTGCTATGTCCATGACATGAACTATGAAGAATTCCATGAAGTTCTGAAGGAAAGATACGGAGAAGCTGTGTGGAGCGGAGAAAAGGAGAACGGTCCGGCAGCGGAATACCGGAAAGACGGCCTGCAGATCGATCTCTGGCATGATACTGCACAGAATTATGTCAGAGTCACATTCCGCCGCATCAAAGAGTGACTGAACCGGGCAGAAAGCATAACTGCCCGGTTTTCTGCCGCCGGAAGCGGCATAACCCGGTGATGCTGGAAAATCTCCCTCTGATAAAACATAAACAGAATACTATGGAAAGGATCTGATACTATGAGCAGACATCCGAACATTATCATCATCAATCCTGACGAAATGCGCTGGGATACCATGGGACATATGGGCAATCCGGCCGCATCCACGCCCAGACTCGATGCCTTTGCAAAGGAGGAAGCCGTTTCGTTTGAAAATGCCTTCTGTCAGAATCCGGTCTGTGTGCCGAGCCGCTGCAGTTTCTTTACCGGTCTCTATCCCCATGTCAACGGCTACCGCACCATGCATTACCTGATGCATGACGGCAGTGTAACAATGTTC
>CAMNGB010000155.1 GCA_946537835.1 uncultured Erysipelotrichaceae bacterium | reverse complement strand
CCCCAACTTTTATCCCCAGTCAGTTTGATCTTTCCCCAGGTTTATTTGGTAACCCCTTTTTTTACAGGAATGCCTGATAGAATGTCAGCACATCACGGTAGTACTTTTCCCGGGTTTCGGCATCGGCGTTGAAAAGTTCATGCCTTGCGTTTCTGTATGTCAGAAGGGCGGCATGGGGGCAGCGGTCCCGGAAAGCATTCTGCCCTTCATTGCGGACCATATTGTCGGCACCGGCCTGGCAGATCAGAACCGGTACGGAAACCTTTGATGCATTTTTCTGCAGACGCTCGAAGGCACTGACAGCTGCCGATACCCAGCCCCAGGTGCTGCCTGCGGTCTGATAGGAAGGATCCTGGCAGCGCAGGGTGAACTGATATTCATATCTGTCTTCATCCAGACAGGAGCTTTGTTCAAATTCATTGATGAATTTGAACGGTCCCTGACCGGGTGCGTATTCCTGATTCCTGTCAGTCACCTTCGGATACAGTTTCAGGGCATTCAGGATCCAGTTGGGAAGGTTTTTGATATCCAGCTGCATCATCGGCGAACTCAGTACGGCACAGCGGAACATGTCCCGGTACTGCTCAAGAAACAGCGTGCTGACGGCTCCGCCCATGGAATGGGCAAACAGAAAAAGCCTTCCGGTGCGGTTGTGGGGAATCACCACTTTCTGAATGAATGTATGCATGTCTTCGGTGTATTCATCGAAGCTGTCCACATGGACGCGCTGGTCTTCGGCATCGTGACTGCGGTCGGATTTGCCGTGTCCCCGCAGTTCAAGGAAGAATACCGAATATCCGGCCTGATAGAAACGGCAGGCAGTCTCGTGATATTTTCCGAAAAACTCACAGAAGCCGTGAATGATGACAACTGCGGCCTTTTCCTGCGGATGAACAGCTTCGTAATAGTGAAGACGCAGATCGTCGTGTGTGCGGAAATATCCGTCCTGTACACAATGAAACAGCCAGGGACGGAGCACTTCATCGATGTAGGCAAGATATTCTTTATTCATCGGCGTGCGCCTCCATCAGCTGCCGCATCCGGTCGGGATAATTGGTGATGACCGCGTCAACTCCCATGGCAAAACACTTTGCCGCAAAATCATCGCGGTTGACTGTCCAGACATTGATTTCCAGATTGTTTTCCCGGCACTGCTTCAGGAAATCCGGATAGCGCAGGTTGAAAACCCACGGATGAATGGCATCGACATGATGCCTTGCACAGTACAGCGGCATGTCGATGGGACCGTCCATGTACAGGAATGCCGTTCTGACGGAAGGATCGAGCTGCTGAATTCTGAGGATCGAATAATGGTTGAAGGAAGAATAGATGACGCGGTCTTTCATTCCCTGTTCTGCCGTCATGGCAAGGATCTTTTCTTCAATGCCTTCATAGTCGAGAACACCTGTCTTCAGTTCGATGTTGATCGTCAGACCGGTCGGACGGATCAGTTCGAAAACTTCCTTCATGGTCGGAATCTGAACGTGTCCGCACTCCGGATGGTCATAGGAAAAATCCAGTGCTTTCAGTTCTGTCAGAGTCTTTTCGCAAAGCAGTCCTTCGCCGCTGCTGGTCCTGTCCAGCAGTTCATCGTGGCAGACGACGATTTCACCGTCCTTTGTCAGCTGGATATCAAGTTCAATACCGTCTGCCTTCATGTCAACTGCCCCCTGAAAGGCAGGAATCGTGTTTTCGGGATAATAGCCGCTGGCACCGCGGTGAGCCCATATTTTAGTCATAATGTCATTTCTCTTTTCTGTTTCTATATTAACGCAAAGCGGAAGGAAAACAGACACAAACATCAATTCGCACGGCCGCTTATGCAGGAATGGGATATAATAAGAAAAAAGGGGATTTACCATAATGTTCAAGAAATTCAATAAATTGGAGAAGGCCTGGATTTTTTATGATATCGGCAATTCTGCCTTCACCATGATGGTGTCCACCATCATTCCTCTGTGGTTCAATACACTGGCTACGGAAGCAGGCATGAGTGATGCCCAGTATCTGGCATACTGGAGCTACGGCACATCGATTGCAACGATTCTGGTGGCAATCATCGGCCCGGTATTCGGAACCATTGCCGACAACAAGGGATTCAAGAAACCGATGTTTACCACCGTGCTGATGATCGGTGTCATCGGCTGTGCACTGCTCGGTGTCGCGCCGAACTGGCTGCTGTATCTGATTACCTATGTCATTGCCAAGATCTGCTATCAGGCCAGCCTTGTCTTCTATGACTCGATGCTGACGGACGTTACGACGCCGGAGAGAATGGATATTGTATCTTCGCAGGGATATGCCCTGGGCTATATCGGCAGCTGCATCCCGTTTGTTGTCGCTCTCGGCTTCTATGCCCTCGGCATGTTCGGCAAGATGCCGATGAAGATCTGCATCATCATCGACTTTATCGTTATTGCCGCATGGTGGCTCGGTGTATCCATGCCGCTGCTGAAGGAATATAAGCAGAAGTACTTTGTTGAAAGCAGGGGCGGAGCCATAACTGAAAGTTTCAGGCGTCTGGGACGCACACTGAGCGATCTGGCAAGGCGCAACAAGAAGGTTTTCTACTTCCTGATCGGTTTCTTCTTTTATATCGACGGTGTCTATACGATCATTGACGAAGCAGTTGCCATCGGCAGATCCTTCGGCTTCGGCGACATGATCCTGCTGGTTGTACTGCTTCTGACTCAGGTTGTTGCATTTGCCTTTGCGACCCTGTTCGGCAAGCTGACCGAGAAGTATGATTCCGTCAACCTGATCTATGTATGCATCGGCGGCTATCTCTTCGTTGCCCTGTTCGCACTGACCATGCATGAGGTATGGCAGTTCGGCGTCATGGCTTTCGTGGTAGGCATGTTCCAGGGAGCCATTCAGGCTTTGTCGCGTTCCTACTTTGCCCAGATCATTCCGGCCGACAACTCAGGCGAATACTTCGGACTTTATGACATCTGCGGAAAAGGCGCAGCCTTTATGGGAACGATGATGGTGGGTATAACCGTTCAGATCACCAAGAGCGTCAATATTGCCGTAGGCACACTGGCAATCCTGTTCGTTCTGGGATTCCTCTTCCTGCGCAAATCCGCCAGTATGAAAACATCCCCTGAAATCAGGAAGTGAACTGCCCGCCGCTCAGGCATTGCCTTGAAGCGGGGGCTTCCTGCGAAGTGAGTATACCCAATGGTTCCTCATATTGAGCAGGCTATCCCGGCAGTTCCTGCCGTTCTTGTACATATATACGTTACTTATCAGGCATACAGTATCTGTATGC
>CAMNGB010000154.1 GCA_946537835.1 uncultured Erysipelotrichaceae bacterium | reverse complement strand
TCGACGTTCTCGTACTATGCGGCGGCAGTGCCACCGATCTTCCGGTACAGACACCTGAATATGCGAAGTATTTCAATGTCATTGACAGTTTTGATACCCACGCCCGCATTCCCGAGCACTTCAGCGCCGTCAATGAAGCCGCTCTTGCCGGCAATAAGACAGCCATGATCTCAGTCGGCTGGGATCCGGGTCTCTTCTCCCTGATCAGAGCCTATACCACCGCAATCCTGCCCAACGGCAAGGACTATACCTTCTGGGGCAAAGGCGTATCCCAGGGACACTCCGACGCCATCCGCCGCATCGACGGCGTGGCCGACGCAAGACAGTACACCATTCCGGTAGATGAAGCTCTGGAAGCCGTACGCAGCGGCGCAAATCCCGAACTGACAACCCGCCAGAAGCACACCCGCGAAGCATTCGTCGTTCTCAAGGACGGTGCCGATCCGGAAGCAGTCAGAAAAGAGATTGTGGAAATGCCGAATTACTTTGCCGAATATGACACAACGGTACACTTCATCTCCAGAGAAGAATTCGATGCCAACCATAAGGAACTCAATCACGGCGGCTTTGTCTTCCGTTCCGGATCCACCGGCAAAGACCACGCCCACAAGCATGTCATTGAGTTCTCGCTGAAACTGGACTCCAATCCGGAATTCACGACAAGTGTCATCATCTGCTATGCCCGCGCCATCAAGCGCCTGGCAGATCAGGGTCAGTACGGATGCAAGACTGTCTTCGACATTCCGCCTGTTCTCCTGAGCGAAATGACTCCCGAAGAAATGCGGTCTCATCTGCTGTAATAACACAAGGACGCCATCCGGCGTCTTTTTTGTTGTTTTCCTTTTGAAAATCTCCTATAATAAAAAGGCTTTAAGCCGACTTAGCTCAGCTGGCAGAGCAACTCATTCGTAATGAGTAGGTCGTTGGTTCGAATCCGATAGTCGGCACCATATATGCAAAAAGCCCTTGATGGGCTTTTTTATTTCAACATTTTCTGAAAAAGGCCTTCTGGTGACAGTTTTGGTGACAGTCTGAAAAAAGAACGGTCACTGACCTGTCCCTTTTCAGTTTGATCCGCTGTGATTCAGTTCCTCTTCCGGATCAGCTGTGGCTGAGGAAATGAAATGTTTCATTGTCAGGCTGATGATCAGCGGATACAGAGCCGTGTAGTAAAGTACGGTGATCATTCTTCTGGCAAAATGTCCCCAGTGACTGCCGAGCATGGCATCCAGCGGTCCGCCGATATTGCCGTCAAGCAGAACGAAGATGATCATTCCGATACCGCACAGGATGATTCCTTTGGTATTGATGCCGGTCGGTTCAAAGCGGATCCATCTGCGTTCGATAAAGCGGCCGATGCAGAAGGCAATCAGAAAGGCAATGTCCCCGTATCCGTCATTCATCATTTTCTGCGGATCAACAAGGAGTTTTCCGTCAACATAGGTCATCGGATATGGCTTGAAGGTGATATAGGCAATTGCCGCAAAGCCGGCGATGATTCCGGCCAGCAGAAACAGATCTTCTTTTTCCGGATGTGCCTCGATATATGCAAAGAGCTTAGACATGATGATCAGGCACAGGACAGATTCGCAGATTGCCACAAATACATCCTGAGGTGTATGCACACCGAGATAATTTCTGGAAAAGCCCACCAGCATGATACCCAGGACACAGAGAATCGGAATCCATCTGTTTCTCCGGTCTGAAGTGACTGCCATGCCGCCGAAAAGCGGTGCTGCAGTAGCAGTATGTCCGCTTGGGAATGAATATCCGGTCGCAGTTGTAATGGAATCCCCGGCCGGAACGATGCGGGCATCCCGGATCCACGGACGGTATACGCAGGCTGTCAGCTTGACCACCTGATTGATGCCCAGGGTAAGACACATCGAGGCAATCGCATACAGACCGTTCCGCTTGCCTACTGCCCAGTAGATGAACATTACAACCAGAATCAGATATCTGGTCGAAAAGTTTGATACAAATTCCATGAACGGTGTCAGGGCATCATTGATATTGTTTCTGAATTCCTGCAGAAAGAGAAGATAGCGGATATCCAGACCTGTCTCTTCTCCTTCACCGGCTTCTTCACCTGTGATGGTATCTTCGGTATATGACACGATATCTTCCTTCAGAAGCACCGTCTCCTCACTGTATTCATTTATATTCTCATGTATTCCGGACACAGGCTCCGGCAGCGGACTGCTGAGGGGAGTGCACGGAAACAGCATGCTCAGCGACATAAAAACAATTACCGGCAGAGTCATACAAATCCTCCTTGAAAATCGGAAGAAATTATAATGACTGTTTTTCTTTCCGTCAACGTTCACCCGGCGATTTATACCCCTTCTTGTTGCGGCAGACAATGATATAATTCAATGTGAAAGCAGCCCGATACGGGCAACACTTTCACCGATAATTTCAAGACAGCCCGCATACTGCGGTTACAGTAAAAAGGAGTCAGCTATGTCAGATGAACTGTTTCTGCATGGATTTGCAAATTTCATTTCAGTTGCCATCGGCACCATCCTGATCTGTGCACTTCTGAGTTGAATCACACTGAAAGGTGTCATCAAAAATAAGTATTCAAGTAAACAGAAAAACAACCATTTCCTCCGGAACACGCTGCTTTTTGTGATATGGGCAGTCGGCCTCCTGATCATATCCAGTCAGATCGTACCGCTGCAGCCGCTGGGTGAAACGCTGCTGACAACCAGCGGAGTTCTGGCTGTCAGTTTCAGTATTGCCGCCCAGACAGCCCTCGGCAATTACATTGCCGGATTCTTCATTGTCATCCATCAGCCGTTTGAACCGGGTGATGCTGTATATGTCAAGGAAATGCGCATGGCCGGCATCGTCAGGGAAATCAACTTCCGTCATACAACGCTGGAAACAGCAAACGGAAACATGATCCGGGTTCCCAACACCGTGATGAATTCAGTGACGATCGAAGATCTCACCGACAACGGCTACACCCGCTACATTGAATTCAAGGTGGCAAACAGCTGTGATTTCGACAGACTCAGGACCATTATCAATGAAATTGTATCCGGCGAGGAACTGTCCGCCAAAAACAATCCTCTGATTACGATCGATTCCTTCGACAGTCAGGGCTGCACTGTCAGAGTTTCGCTGACTGCCGGGACCATGAATGACTTCTATAACCTGAGATCCAATGTGATCCAGAAGCTTTCCAGGGCACTGCCGGAAAACGGAATCACACTCGTCTGAAGCATCTCTCTGATCATGTACGGAAAAGGGATCACTGTGATTCC
>CAMNGB010000153.1 GCA_946537835.1 uncultured Erysipelotrichaceae bacterium | reverse complement strand
AGGTGTGGGTGGCTGCAAGGTAAACGACTGGGGCTTGTTTTCCTCGACACTGATTTCAACAATGTTGCCTTTCCTGAGAGTGACCTTGCTGTCGGCAATAAAGGGATCGCTCTTGAGATGCCCTTCGATGACCCAGGGCAGCGGCAGATAAAAAAGATTGCCGGGACGGACACCCGACATTTCTTTCAGATAGCTGTCGGAAAGATACTGGTTGCCGCGGAACGACACACCCTTGATGCGGCTGTCGGGAATGACAAAATACAGACCCAGAAGCAGCAGCGCCGCAATCAGGATTCCGATTCTGAACAGTCGGGGTCTGGCATTTGTATATTCACGGCTGATTCTGCGGTCATGGCGCTCATCAAAGAGCGACTGCACACCGTCGGGAATCTTTGTATCTGTATTCTTCTCTACTTCTGAGGCCAATTGAATCGCTCCATTTCCAGCTGCAGTTCGATACCGTACTTTTCCCTGACCTTTTCCTGAATCTCGGTCGCAAGACGGAGATAATCACAGGCCGTGGCATCGCCGGTATTGAGGATGAAATTGCAGTGTTTGTCGCTGACAACCGCTCCGCCGATCCGCTTGCCGCGGTAGCCGATGCCGTCGATCAGCTGCCAGGCATTGATATTGTCGGGATTGCGGAAGACCGAGCCGCAGCTTGGCTGATCCAGCGGCTGCGATTTCATGCGTCTCTGTCTTCTGTCATCCATCAGATCGAAAATTTCCCGGCTGTTCTTCGGTTCCAGAGTCATCTTTGCGGCAACGATGATCCAGTCACGGTGTTCCTGAAAAATACTGCTGCGGTAGGAAAAACGGCATTCTTCGGTGCTGATCCATTCCAGTTTCCCGTCCCGGTACACAAAAACCTCATCGAGGATATCGGCCATGCTGGCACGATAGGCACCGGCATTCATAAAGACCGCTCCGCCTACCGTACCCGGGATGCCGCTGGCAAACTCCAGGCCGGAAAGTCCGTTTTTGGCACAGTCGACCGACAGGGCAATGATTGATGCACCGGCTTCGGCAATGACCTGGCAGCCGTCAAAATAATAGCTGCGGAAATGCCTGTCGAGGCGGATGATCACGCCGTCATAGGGATCATCCGAACAGAGCAGATCGCTTCCCTTGCCGATGATCTTCCAGGGAACATTCTCTTTTTTCAATAAGGAAATCACCGCATCCAGGGCTATGCCCGAATCCGGATAAACCACATATTTCGCAATGCCGCCGATACGCAGCGTTGTCATTTTCGATAAAGGCTGATCTGTTTCCACAGCGGCCAGCCGCTTCAGCTTTTTATATAAATCATCGCTCATTGATCAATTCCTCCATCCACGCAATCATCTGCCCGGCCGCATCCCTGCGTCCGGCCTCAAAAGCATTGCGGCGGATCTCGTCAAGCTTCTCACCGTCCCTCATCAGACGGTTGACTTCATCGGCCAGTTTTTCGGCAGTCAGGTCTTTTTCTTCGATCATGACCGCCGCATTCCGGCGCACAAGTTCCAAGGCATTGAACACCTGGTGGTTATTCTGTACATACGGGCTCGGAATCAAAATCGATGCACAGCCGATGGCACCGATCTCAGCCATTGTCGTGGCTCCGGCCCTGGTAACGGCAAGTGCACAGCCCTTCAGCATCGCCTTGCCGTCAACATACGGAACGATGCGGATCCTGCCTTCCGAAGGTGTCCGGAAGGTATAGGCATTGTCCTTGCCGGATGCGATCACCGCCTGGAAAGACGGATCAAACAGTCCGCATGCTTCATCGATCACCCGCGAAACGGTCTCCGATCCGAGCGATCCCATCATGAAGACGACAAACGGAATCTTCGGATCCAGTCCGATTTCCTCCAGCAGTTCCGGCTTCCATTCGGTTTCTGCCGCAAGTGTAGCCTCCGGATTGCCGAGCAGACGGATATTCGCCTTCGGCATCTGTTCACGGTTGCTTTCATAGCAGGTCACGACTGCATCGCAGAGATGCGAAACAAAACGGTTGGCCTTGCCGGCAAAGCTGTTCTGCTCATGAATCATGGTCGGAATACGGCGCCGGTGTGCTGCCCGGATAAACGGCACGGTAATATAGTTGCCGAAGCCGACACAGATGTCGGGCTTTTCCTGCTGCAGCATCCGCATGCAGTATCTTTCGGCCTTAATCAGTGAAGCAGCCGAACGGATCTTGGCTTTGATGCCGCTGTTCATGCCGCTCATCTTCATGCCGTAAAACCGATATCCTGCCTGGGGAATGACTTTCGCTTCCATATGGTTGTCGGAACCAAAAAAAACAATTTCACAGTCAGGGTATTTCTCCTTCAGCACCTCAGCCAGTGCCATTGCCGGATATATATGTCCGCCGGTTCCCCCGGCAGCGATCATTACTTTCATTCATGTCTCCTGATACCGGTATATTCTATCACACCAGAGTGTATGAAAAAAGGTTTCCGGTCACGGAAACCTTTCATCCGATCATTCTGCCGATTTCATTCCACAGATCTTCGATCCCCTGTTTTTTCAGGGAAGAAACAGGCACGAGGGCCTTGCGGTTTACACCGAGAACTTCAGCAATCTTATTCATATTGGTCATCAGGGCACCGTGCGAAAGCTTGTCCGCTTTCGTACAGGCAATGATGATCGCCTTGTGAGTGCTGCGTCCGTATTCGACCATCGTGATATCGTCATCGTTCGGAACTCTTCTGGCATCGGCTACCAGGATCATTCCCTTCAGGGCTTTTCTTTCACGGAAATAAGGATCGATCAGCTTTTCAAACTGCAGGGCACTGGCTCTGTCACTTGTGGCATAGCCGTAGCCCGGAGCATCGGTAAAGATGACCTTCCGGTCGACCGTGAAGAAATTCAGCAGCCTTGTCTTGCCCGGCGTCTTGCCCGAATAGGCAAGGTTTTTGCGGTTGACCAGCGCATTGATCAGCGTGCTTTTGCCGGCATTGGAACGGCCGCAGAAGATGATCTCCGGCAGACTTTCCGGCGGCCACTGCGTTTTGTCGGCAGCAGTCGCCAGAAGTTTTGCGTCATGGTACTGCATTTATTTCACCAGCGCTTCTTTCAGAACCTGGGAAACATTTTCAACCGGAATAAATTTGATGTCATTCTTGACGGCATCGGGAATCTCATCGAGATCGCGGAGATTGTTCTTCGGAATCAGGATGGTGCTGATGCCGACCCTGTGGGCAGCCAGCGATTTTTCACGCAGACCGCCGATCGGCAGCACGTTGCCGCGCAGTGTCACTTCACCGGTCATGGCAAGATCGCTGTGAACGGCTGTGTTGCTGAGGGCAGAGACAAGCGCCGTGGTCATGGTTACGCCGGCGGACGGTCCGTCTTTCGGAACGGCGCCCTCCGGTATATGGATATGGAT
>CAMNGB010000152.1 GCA_946537835.1 uncultured Erysipelotrichaceae bacterium | reverse complement strand
TATCAAGGGCATGCATGATAAAAATATCGTGACCTCCCTCAAGCATTTTCCCGGTCACGGTGATACCGATACAGACAGTCATACCGGACTGCCGCAGGTAAATCTCAGCTATGAGGAACTGAAGGAGACACATCTGAAGCCATATTTTGATCTGCATAAAGATGCCGATATCATCATGAGTGCCCATATTGAATTTCCTCAGATCGATGATACCGTATATACGGATGCCGACGGGAATGAAATCTGTCTGCCGGCAACCATGTCAAAAAAGATACTGACCGGGATCCTGCGAGAGGAAATCGGCTATGAAGGTGTCATCTGCACCGATGCCATGACAATGGATGCCATCCGTGCCTACTGGCCGCAGGAGGATGCTGCAGTCAATGCCATCAATGCCGGTGCCGATCTGATCCTGATTCCGGTGTATGAAGAACAGCCTGTAGCTGAATATATCGGAAGCCTGGATTCACTTGTGCAGAGAATTGTTTCCGGCGCCGAATCAGGTGAAATCAGCATCGACCGCATCAACGAATCCGTTCTCCGTATTCTCAGTCTGAAAGAGAAAAGGGGAATCCTGGATACGGTTCCCTGGGAATCTGCGGAAGAACAGGCAGCACTGGCCAAGGAGACCGTCGGCAGCAAAGATCACCACGATCGGGAATTTGCCGTTTCCGAAAAGGCTGTCACGCTGCTGAAGAACGAAAACAATGTCCTGCCGCTCGGCAGGGATACCGATGCCCTTGTGCTGGTTCCCTTTGACAACCGGATCATGTCGGTGACATTTGCCGAAGAATATCTGCGCAGCAGGGAACTGCTGGATCAGGGATCTCTTTCTGCCATCAGCTACGGCAGTACATATATCGAAGACATCATCGCTGTCATGAATGAACAGCAGCCGGATGTTCTCGTCATCGTGACATCCGTCTTCAGCAGCAGCGACATGTCAGATCATGCGCTTCTGCTTCCGGTGATGCAGGAAGCCGAGGCATCCGGCATTCCGATTGTCGTTCTGAGTGCCCAGCTGCCGTACGATCTGAGCCTGTATGACAATGCCGATGTCCATATGGCCTGTTATCTGGCTTCCGGAATCAGTGACATGCCGGTCTATGACGGCCGTGACAATCCCGGCTACGGACCGAATCTTCCTGCTGCACTCGCAGTCATGTATAATGATAAAAAGCCGCAGGGCCGTCTGCCTGTCGATATACCTGTTGTTTCCGAAGAGGACGGATATCTCTTCGGGGATGAACTGTATTACCGGCGCGGTGACGGCATCGGCTACTGAGAGGTCTGCTTATGACAAATTTTATGACATATCTTGACTGGCGCGGCGATCTTCCGTTTGCCCGTGATCCGGTCAATGAAATCGATCTTCTGATCTTTTCGGAACTGACCTATGCCAATATGGATGATCTGTTCGGTAAAGACCAGTATCTGACTCTGCCTGAAATGGTACAGCGCTATCTGGATGCCGGCATCGACCAGAGCAGTCTGATCTATGATCCGAAGCCGCTGATGCTCAAGGCATCGGAATGCGAACGCTACCGCAATATACTGATCACCCGCTATGTCAATCATGTCGATGCCAAGACGGAAACACAGTTCAGTGCCTGCACGTTTCAGATCGGAAGCCGTGAATGTGTTGTTGCATACCGCGGCACCGACAATACCGTAATCGGATGGCGTGAGGACTTCAACTTTGCCTCAGAGCGGGAAACATTTTCCCAGGCTCTGGCAGTCGGCTATCTGGATCAGTGTGTGAGTTCGAAGATCTGGGTATGCGGTCATTCCAAAGGCGGCAACCTGGCGATGTATGCGGCAGCATTCTGCAGTCCCGCAACCAGAGAGAAGATCGCGAGCATCACTTCCTTTGACGGACCGGGCTTCCTGCCGGAGATCCTTGAGACCGAGAATTACAACAGCATTCTGCCGCGGGCAGCACTGTATCTTCCCGATACTTCCTTCTTCGGCCTGATCATGAATCAGAAAGCCCAGCGCTTTATTGTCCGCAGCAGCGAAATGGGATTCATGCAGCACAATCCCTACAGCTGGAAGGTCAAGCAGAATCATTTTGAAAAGACCAATCGTCTGAATCCTGTCTCCAAATACATTGATGAAGTATTTGATACCTGGCTTGCCAGCATTTCCATTGAAGAAAGACGGAACTTCATCGATACCGTATTCAATGCCATTGAATCAACCGGCATCACCACCTTCAATGAAATGCAGAAGCGCAAATTTGAAACGCTCAATGCCATTGCCAAGGCACTGCAGAAAACAAAGTCCGCCGAGATCAAGGGACTGCTTGATGTACTGGGCAAGCTGGCCGGAACCAGCAGCAACGTTCTGATAGCCGATGTCAAAAACTTCTTCGGTCTGGGCAAGGACAAAAACGAAGATGAAGCGGACACAGCAGAAAAGGATGAACAGCACTGAGGTGCTGTTTTTCATTTGTCCGAAATAGTATAATTCAGGTATGGATCTGAAAGAAAAAAGACTGAAACTGACAGCGCGCCGGATCGAGGCACTCAACAGCCTTGGCATTTATGATACCGATGCACTGTTTTCTTATTATCCGTACCGTTATGAAGTCATGGAGGAGAAACCGTTTGAACAGTGGCAGATCAAGGACAAGGTGACATTCGAGGCTGAAGTTGTTTCCACTGTGCGTACCTGGCGGCACGGCCGCATGACTACCAGCAGCTTTGATGTCATGGCCTTTGACAGGGTACTGAAGATCACCATATTCAACCGTCCCTGGGCAAAAAACCTGGCGCTGAACCAGATCGTTACCATCCAGGGCGTCTATCAGGGCAAAAACAAGGTCACAGCCATGACCTATGACAACAAACGGATGAAGGACCATGATGCCGTGACACCTGTCTACAGCACAAAGGAAGGGATCCAGCAGCGCACCATCCGTGACAGCATCCGGAAAGTCTATGAAGAACTGCAGAATGAAATTCCGGATATCATTCCCGAAACCTTTCATGTCCGCTACCGGCTTCTGCGCAAGGCAGATGCACTGCGCCGCATTCATTTTCCCGAAACTGTCAGGGATGTACAGCTGGCATACCGGACCCTGAAATATGAAGAATTCCTGATTTTCTTTACCAGCATTGCCCTGATGAAAAACGAAGAGGGGCAGGGTGTGTACAAGCAGCCGCGGAATATCGACATGGATCAGATACAGAAAGTCATCAGAAATCTTCCCTATGAGCTGACATCCGATCAGAAACAGGCCCTGCATGACATTTTCAATGACATGCGGGACACCCGCATCATGTACCGGCTGGTACAGGGAGATGTCGGATGCGGCAAGACTGCCGTTGCGGCAATTGCGATGTACGGCACTGTTCTGGCCGGATATCAGGCTGCTCTTCTGGCTCCGACCGAG
>CAMNGB010000151.1 GCA_946537835.1 uncultured Erysipelotrichaceae bacterium | reverse complement strand
CAAGACGATCTGCACCCTGGATATCCATGAAGCTTCACCCCGTTTCTCGGCCATCAGGGGAGATTCCGGCGGCATTGTCGGATTCAAGAATATCGAACAGCTCTCTGACCACAGTGTGGCTGAAAACATGGCGGTCTTCCGTGAACTGAAGAAGAATTATCCAAACAAGGTCATTCTCGCTTCGATCATGGGACAGAATGAGGAAGAATGGGGCGAACTGGCAAGGCTCTGCGAAGAGAACGGAGCCGATGCCATTGAACTGAATTTTTCCTGCCCGAACATGGCGGAAGGCGGACTCGGTTCCGATATCGGACAGGTGCCGGAACTGGTGGAACGCTTTACCCGTGCTGCCAAAAGCAGAACAACCATACCGGTGCTGGCCAAGCTGACACCGAATGTTGCCCGCATGTCACCGGCTGCCGAAGCTGCAAAGAGAGGCGGAGCAGACGGCATTGCGGCCATCAATACGATCAAGAGCATCATCAGCGTCAGTCCTCATACCTATGTCTCGGCTCCGGCTGTCCACGGCATGTCGGCCGTCGGCGGCTACAGCGGCAATGCCGTCAAGCCGATTGCCCTCCGCTTTGTGGCGGAAATGGGTGACAACCCGGAACTGAAGGATCTCTGCATTACCGGCATGGGCGGCATCGAAACATGGCAGGATGCCCTGGAATTCATCCTGCTGGGATGCGGAAGCGTACAGGTCACGACAGCAGTCATGCAGTATGGATACCGGATCATTGATGATCTGAAGGAAGGCCTGAACATCTACCTGCATGAAAAAGGCCTCAGCAGCATCAATGAAATCATCGGTGCCGGACTGGATGCCATCAGTGAAACGACAGATGTTCTGGAACGGGACACGATCCAGTTCCCGAAGTTCCATCATGACAGATGCATCGGCTGCGGCCGCTGCATGATTTCCTGCATGGACGGCGGCCATCAGGCTATCCGCCTCAATGAGAACAGAAGACCGGTTCTCAACGGTGCCAAATGTGTAGGATGCCATCTGTGTCTGCTGGTCTGTCCGCAGCGGGCCATCACGCCTGCCGCCAAGCGCATCAGCAGACCGAAAGTCTGAAGCCGGAACAACTGTCACAGATAAGAACTGTATCAGGCAACGATACAGTTTTTTTACAGCATCAGGTGCTATGCCTGTCAAACGGTAAAAGAGGAGGTACAGACATGACCTATCTGCAGTACATTTTCTGCCACGGCCTCTCCGGCTGGGGCGAATACGACAGACAATATAAAAGGATTCCGTACTGGGGCATGCGGAACGGCGATCTGATGGAACATCTCAGAAGTCTCGGATATGACTGCCATGCGGCAAGTGTGGCACCGAAGGGCAGTGCCTGGGACAGAGCCTGCGAGCTATATGCCCAGCTGTCAGGAACGGTTGTCGACTACGGCCGTGCCCATTCCCTGGCCATGGGCCATGACCGCTACGGAAAAGACTTTTCAAGGAATCCCCTGATCAGTGAATGGAATGCCGATACCCGTATTGTCCTGCTCGGCCATTCCTTCGGCGGCGCCACCGTACGGCTGCTGGCCCAGCTGCTGACAGAAGGGGGTGAAGCGGAGCGGCAGAATACCCATCCCCTGGATATCAGTCCGCTTTTCCTCGGCGGCATGGGACAGAGAATCGCTGCCGTTGTGACCCTGGCGGCACCGACCAACGGCACTGTTTCCTATGACATGTATATGGATCCGGATTTCCATCCCGAAGAAATCAGGGTGCCCGCAAAGTATGAAATGCTGTCAAAGCTGATGAAAGGCAGCACGAAAGTAAAAAAGACGGACCGCAGCCCCGATGATGCCGCAGACTATGACATGACGATCGATCATGCGGCCGCCCTGAACAGCCGCATGCATCTTCTGAACCATGTCTATTACTTTTCCGCTGCCTGCTGCAGTACCATCCGCCGGGAAGACGGCACATATGTTCCGGATCTGCAGAAGACGGAAGGCATGTTCGTGCGTACTTCGACATTGATGGGGCAGTATCTCGGAAAGACACAGGGAGGCATTGAAATCGGTAAAGAATGGCGGCCCAATGACGGTCTGGTCAATGTCATTTCCGCAAGGGCTCCGTTCAATGACCCGCAGAAGCCGTTTGATGCCGGTGATATCCGGCCCGGCATCTGGAATGTACTGCCGGATTATGACGGCGACCACGGAAGCCTGCAGGGCGGCTTTGCCGTCAGGCATGATCCAAGACCGTTCTATGAAGAACTTCTTCTCATTATCGACAGACTTTTCACAGAATGAAGGAAGTGTAAATTGTCGTTCTTACCTGCATCCTGTAAAATAGAAGTAACAGAAAAGGAGAAATATCATCTATGAGCTTTCCGAAAGGTTTTTTATGGGGCGGCGCAGTAGCGGCGAACCAGTGTGAAGGCGCGTACCTGGAAGACGGAAAAGGCCTTTCCGTACCGGATATGCTGCTGGGCGGCGATGTCAATACGCCGCGTACATTCCTGCCGGTAACGGATCCGAATGCATTCTATCCGTCACATGAGGCAATTGACTTCTATCATCATTACAAAGAGGATATCGCTCTGTTTGCCGAGATGGGCTGGAACGTATTCCGTCTGTCGATCAACTGGGGCAGAATCTTCCCGAACGGTGACGATGAAGAACCGAATGAAGCAGGTCTCAAGTTCTATGACAATGTCTTTGACGAGTGCAGAAAGTACAATATCGAACCGCTGGTCACGATCTGCCACTACGAAATTCCGTGGGCTATCGTCACCAACTACGGCGGCTTCTCCAACCGCAAGGTCATCGATCTGTTTGTCAGATACTGCGAAACGATCTTCCGCAGATACAAGGACAAGGTAAAGTACTGGCTGACATTCAATGAGATCAATATCGCCTGCATGGGCGAAGGAGGCATCGGCAACCTGTATGGTCTCGGCATCATGGAAGAGGAAGACATCAATGCCACCGAACCGATCAAGCTTTCCGACCTCAAGTCCAACAGACAGAGAACCTATGAAGCACTGCACAATGAATTTGTCGCATCTGCCAAGGCTGTCAAGCTCGGCCATGAGATCAATCCTGACTTCATGATCGGCAACATGATCGCGCATGTCACGGCCTATCCGCTGACACCGGATCCGAAGGATATCCTGGCCTGCGATCACGAAGAAAACCTCAAGAACAATCTGTGCTGCGATGTTCAGGTCAGAGGCGCATATCCGATCTGGGCAAAGAAGTATCTGAAGGATCTCGGTGTTGATCCGTGGTTCATCGATGATGAAGCAGATGCTGCAATCATTAAGGAAGGAACCGTTGATTTCCATACCTTCTCCTATTACATGTCCAACTGTGTAACAACACACGCAGATGCCGAAACAACCCAGGGCAATATGTCCCACGGCGGAAAGAACCCGTATCTGAAGGCTTCCGACTGGGGCTGGCAGATCGATC
>CAMNGB010000150.1 GCA_946537835.1 uncultured Erysipelotrichaceae bacterium | reverse complement strand
CTTCCAGTGTTCCCTGGAATGTCTTGAACATCAGATTGAACTGACGGATCGGCGTGAAGTCATGCTTGCCGCAGTCCGGGCACGGAATATTGTTTTCACGGATATAGTTCTCCATCTGCTCATTGGACCAGCCTTCGCATGTCACCTTGCCTCCGGACCAGTTTTCAATCAGCTGGTCGGCACGATGACGGGTCTTGCACTGACGGCAGTCCATCAGCGGATCGGAGAATCCCTTCAGATGACCGGATGCTTCCCATACTTTCGGATTCATCAGAATGGCAGCCTGGATCTCAACGTTGTTGGGATCTTCCTGAATGAACTTCTTCTGCCATGCTCTTTTGATATTATCTTTTAATAAAACACCGTACGGACCGAAATCCCATGTATTGCTGAGACCGCCGTAAATCTCGGATCCCTGGAATACAAAACCGGTATTTTTCGCATGTGAAACTATCAGATCAAATGTTTTATCCATGTCTAACCTCCATATTTATCCCATCATAATCTTTCGTAGTATAGCACTTAAAGAATAGCGGTTCAATGGTCAAAAAGCCTGTTATAGAACGAAAATGAGCGGATTTCGATGCCGGCGTGCTGCTGCAGCACGGCGATCAGATCCTGCAGTTCGGCATGAAAGCTCTGGGCAGCCCCGGCAGCTTCTTCATAGTGCTTCATACCTGCCTTTACCGCCAGCCGCAGGCGTTTCAGATCAAGTGCCGGACGCAGCGGAACATTCAGCCGCCGGGCACAGTCTTCACACAGGAATCCGCCCTCTTTTGCGCTGAAGGCAGAAACCTTCAGACTGCCGCAGTGCACGCATTCATCCACATCCGGCAGGATGCCGAACAGATCCATCATCTCCGAAAGATAGCCGCAGAGCACCAGATCGGGATCTTTCTTTTCATTTAATAATGTCAGACAGTCATTCAGGAGTGCGTACTTCTGCGGACTGCTGTCTTCCTCCTCGCCGGCAAGCGACATGACATCGGCACTTTCACAGGCAGCCTGGGCGGCAGCCGACAGGATCAGATCTTCATGCAGCGAACGGAACAGATTCCTTGTGCGCGCTGTTTTCATGCGGAACATTGTCTTCTGCGGCTTATAGTCAAACTGAATGTCGGCAATCGTGCACGGCATGATGGCACCGGCATTCTTTGACTTCATTTTCCGGGCTCCGGACGCAACAAAAGACAGCTTGCCGTATTCTTCCGTCAGAACGCTGATGATGACGTCTGCTTCACGGTAATCTGTCTGTTTGAGTATGATGCCGGTAACCGTATCATTCATTAATAGTCTTCACTCCCGGCTATGCCGTAGCCGTATTCGGTGATGCGGGCATCGCGTGACCGCCATTCATCCTCGACTCTGACAAACAGTTCGAGGAATACTTTTCTGTCCAGCAGCTTTTCCAGATCTTCTCTTGCCAGCGAGCCGATGCGTTTCAGCATCGATCCCTGCTTTCCGATCATGATGCCCTTCTGGGATTTCTTTTCGACCAGGATCGTTGCCTGGATATAGCAAGCATTCTTGCGGAATTCCTTGTTGTCGATCTTGACTGCTGCCGCATGCGGGACTTCTTCCTGGGTGCATTCCAGCACCTTTTCACGGATCAGTTCGGCAATGCGGAAATTCTCGGCACCGTCACTGATGATCTCCGGCGGATAGAGATACTCCCCTTCCGGCAGATATTTCTTGGTCGTTTCGATCAGATCATCAAGTTTTCTGTCGAATTTAGCGGACAGCGGAAAATATTCGGCAAAGTCAAAACGCTGCTGCCAGCTCTGCAGGCTGCGGATGACTTTCTTCTCATCCATTCTGTCAACCTTGTTCAGGATCAGGAATACCGGCAGTCCGGCATTTTTCACAACATTGAGCACATATTCATCGCCCTTGCCGAACGGCACCGATCCGTCAACGACCAGATAGATCAGATCGACTCCCTGAATGACATCCGTTGCCTGCTTGTTCATGCGGGCTTCCAGGCGGTATTTGGCCTTATGGATGCCGGGGGTGTCGGTAAAGATGATCTGACTGTCTTCGTCAGTACGGATGCCGCGGATCTCCGAACGGGTCGTCTGCGGCTTGGCCGATACAATGGCGATCTTTTCTTTTACGAGCGCATTGATGAGCGTGCTCTTGCCGGCATTCGGGCGGCCGGCCAGGGCCACAAATCCGCTTCTCATCGCAGTACGTCTTCCTCACTGAACTGCATCGGCAGCAGTTCATCGATATCGGTATCCTTTTCTTCCCTGCCGTTGGAAAGATAGATCGGCGTATGGTGGTCGATCAGTTCGCACAGTACCTGCCGGCAGATGCCGCACGGTGCCGCAATGCGGTCGCCGTCAGACACAATGGCCAGAGCCTTGATACGGTTTTTGTGATAGCCGTTGGAATAGGCAGAAAACACGGCACTGCGTTCGGCGCAGTTGGTTGCACCGAAGGATGCATTTTCGATATTGGCACCCAGGAATACCTTGCCGTCATCCGTCAGAACGGCTGCTCCGACGTGATACAGCGAATACGGTGCATAGGCATTGTTCATGGCCCGGAAAGCTTCCCGGATCAGTTCTTCTCTGCTGAGCATATTTGTTTAACCTCCGATATGGGAAAATAGAATGACCATTGCCACAGTCAGGGCAGTGACGGAAGCAGCCAGCACGGCGCCTGCCGCAAGATCCTTGATCTCCCCGATCTTTGTGTTGTAGTCCGTAGAATACAGATCACACAGTTTTTCGATGCATGTATTGAGGATCTCGGCGCTGATCACCAGTCCGATGCAGATGATCACTGCCAGCCATTCACCTGCACTCAGACGCAGGATAAAAGCTGCGCAGAGTGCGCAGGCCGCAAGAATATACTGTACAAGAATTGCATGATGCCCCATCCCCCTGAACAGGCCGCGGAAGGCATCGCTGAATTTCTTCTTCATTTCCGTTTTACGAGCGGATCAAGGATCTGATCCTGCAGACGGTTCATGATCTTCTCGTCCTCCGTTGTCATGTGATCATAGCCAAGGCAGTGCAGAAGACCGTGAGTAAACAGGAATCCGACTTCGCGCTGATAGGAATGGCCGTATTCCCTGGCCTGGCGGCGGGCATAATCGATATTGATGAAAATATCTCCGAGATCCTTCTCCTCCTCGGCAATCATCGCATCCATGCCGTCGCGCACGGCAAAAGAGATGACATCTGTCGGCCTGTCAATGCCGCGGTAGTCGCGGTTGATCCTGTGAATGGTGACAGATCTCACAAAAGTAACACTGATTTCATGATCATCAGGCAGCTCCAGCACCTGTTCGGCGGAAGCGGCAATTTTGCGGAAGAAGCTCTTCCAGCGGGCAATATCCTCATTTGTACGGTTGATGTATGTTATTTCCATGCCTTTATTATATTTTTTCAATAAAAAAAAGGAATTCCGAAGAATTCCTCATTCGTCTCACTGAAC
>CAMNGB010000149.1 GCA_946537835.1 uncultured Erysipelotrichaceae bacterium | reverse complement strand
TGTACCGGCTGGTACAGGGGGATGTCGGCTGCGGCAAGACTGCCGTTGCGGCAATTGCCATGTACGGCACTGTTCTGGCCGGATATCAGGCTGCTCTTCTGGCTCCGACCGAGATCCTTGCCCGCCAGCATGCCTCTTCCCTGCATGAGATCCTCAGGGATACCGGCGTGCGGATCGCCGTGCTGTATTCCGGCATGTCCGCAGCCGAAAAAAGAGAAGTCCTGGAAGGACTGCAGGACGGCAGTATCGACATTGTGGCAGGTACGCATTCATTGATACAGGATACCGTCTCCTTTGCCTCACTGGGGCTGGTCGTTGCCGATGAGCAGCAGCGCTTCGGCGTCGAACAGCGCCGCCGTCTCAAGGAAAAGGGTGACCGCACCGATTTCCTGCTGATGTCGGCGACACCGATCCCGCGCACGCTTGCGTCTGCTTTCTACGGCGACATGGATATTTCCACGATTGAAACAATGCCGCCGGGAAGAAAGGATCCGATCACCGAATACATTCACGAAAACAGCTTCCGTTCCGTTCTCAGTGATGTCACGGCACTCCTGGATGCCGGACATCAGCTGTATGTCATCTGTGCGGCAGTGGATGAGAATGAAGACTATGATGCCCGCAATGTCAATGAGATGGCAAAGAATCTGCAGAAGCTGTATCCGCAGTATCATGTCGGACTGCTGCACGGCAGAATGAGCAGCGAGGAAAAGCAGTCCGTCATGAACCGCTTTGCGGTTAATGAAATACAGATCCTGGTATCGACGACCGTCGTAGAAGTCGGCATGAATGTCGTCAATGCGACCGGAATGATCATCTATGACGCCGACCGTTTCGGACTCTCCCAGCTGCATCAGCTGCGCGGCCGCATCCAGCGCGGCAGCGTACAGGGAAGATGCTGGCTGCTGTCGGACAGCCGGGATGAAAAGACAATGCAGAGGCTGAATGTCCTGACCGCCACAAATAACGGCTTTGAAATCTCGTATGAAGATTTACGGCTGCGCGGTCCGGGTGATATACTTGGGACAAGACAGAGCGGGATTCCGGACTTTATTCTCGGCAATCTCGCCGAAGACACAGATATCATTCAGCAGGCCCGCAAAGATGCCGAATTTATCGTGCAGAATCAGCAGAATGACGACTGCTGGATCCTGCTGGATCATATCCGCATGCGCAATCAGCGCAATGCTGTCTATGCAGATTAGGAGGGATCATATTGGATATTATTGAATGGCTGGATCAAAGGGGAATCAGGGTTCACAATGCCGGACTGATCCAGGAAGCGTGCATGCATTCCTCCTATGCCAATGAACATCACGGCAAACATGACAATGAACGTCTGGAATTCATGGGCGATGCCGTCCTGCAGCTCTGGAGCTCCAATGCCATCTTTTCGCTGAATCTTTCGGAAGGGAAGATGACCAGGCTCAGAGCCCAGCTCGTATGTGAACATGCCCTGGCAATCTACAGCCGCCAGCTGCATCTCAATGACTTCCTGCTTCTCGGAACCGGTGAGGAAAAGACCGGCGGCAGGGAGAAGGATGCGATCATTGCCGATATGTTCGAAGCTTTTCTCGGCGCCCTGTTCCTCGATCAGGGCTGGCCGGCAGTGGACAACATTCTCAATGAGGTGCTGCTGCCGCGGGTGACGCATCCCGAAGATGTTGCCGAGATCGACTACAAGACAAGGCTTCAGGAATATGTACAGGCCGATTCCCGCCGTACCGTGCATTATGAACTGGTGGAAGAGAAGGGGCCGAGCAATGCTCCCGAATTTACAATGAATGCCGTTGTCGACGGCCTGATCATGGGTACCGGCAAGGGCTCCAGCAAAAAACAGGCGGAACAGAATGCCGCCAGAAACGCATTTGAAAAAATGGCGAGGTGAAAGAAATGAAAAACACAGAACTGAAACAATGGATCATGGACGGACATCTGGATGAAAAGCTGACATTCCTTTACGGCAGCGAGAATCTGGATGCACAGAAAGAGCGCTATCTTTCTGTCCTGGAAAAAACGAGAGACCTGTTCGGCGACAGCGAAACCAGACTGTTTTCCGCTCCCGGCCGCACCGAGGTCGGCGGCAACCATACCGACCATCAGCTCGGAAAGGTGCTTGCGGCAAGCATCAATCTGGATACGATCGCAGCCGTCGTGCCGAGCGATGACAATGTCATCCGTCTTGCGTCCAGAGGCTTTGAAATCAAGCCGGTCGATATTACCGATACGGAAATTCATCTTGATGAAAAGAACACCACCGAATCGCTGATCCGCGGTGTTGCGGCAGGCCTGAAGGAACGCGGCTGGAATGCCGGCGGCTTCATGGCCTATTCCGAAAGCGATGTCATAGCCGGCGGCGGCATGTCCTCTTCGGCGGCCTTTGAAGTTCTGCTCGGAACCATTCAGAACTATCTTTACAATGACGGAAAGGTATCTCCGGAAGATATCGCCAAGATCGGCCAGTATGCCGAGAATGTATATTTCATGAAGGCTTCCGGTCTGATGGACCAGATGGCTTCCTCCGTCGGCAGTTTTGTGGCAATTGATTTCTATGACAAGGAAAATCCGGTCGTATCCAAGGTGCCGTTTGATCCGGAAGATTACGGCATCGATCTGATCCTGACGGACATCCGTGCCGATCATGCCGATCTGTCCGATGAATACAGCGCTGTTCCGAATGAAATGAAGGGTGTTGCCAGAAGACTCGGACAGGATGTTCTGAGCAGATGCACGATTGAGGATCTGCTTGCCAATGTTGCCGAGATCAGGGAAAACTGCGGTGACAGGGCATTCCTCAGAGCCTATCATTTCCTCAATGAGACAAAGCGTGCCGAAGATGAAAAGACAGCACTGCTGAACAAGGATATCGATACCTTCCTGCATCTCGTCAGGGAATCGGGATACTCCTCCTGGATGTATCTGCAGAATATCTGCGTGCCGGGCAGCCGCAGCGAGCAGCCGGTCGCTCTCGGTCTGGCACTGAGCGATGCCGTACTCGGAAAAGAAGGTGCCTACCGTGTTCACGGCGGCGGATTTGCCGGAACCATTCAGGCATTTGTGCCGAAGGCTAAGACAGAAACCTATATCAGGACACTTGAGGCCGCATTCGGTGAAGGATGCTGCTATATTCTCAGGATCCGCTCGGTCGGCGGAACCGAAGTCGCATAAAGGAGAAAAAGTATGATCAAGGATGGCAGGATACTGCTTGGAAAAGCCGGCGATCTGGATGTCGCAATGATCCCGCGTCAGATGAACCGTCACGGTCTGATTGCAGGTGCATCCGGCACCGGCAAAACCACAACGCTCAGAGTGATTGCCGAAGGTCTGAGTGACCTCGGTGTACCTTGCTTTGTTGCCGACGTAAAAGGTGATCTCAGCGGTCTGATCAATCCCGGCGACATGTCAAGAGTTCAGGACCGTGTCAGCAGCATGGGTCTTGAAGGCTTTACGACTGAGAAATATC
>CAMNGB010000148.1 GCA_946537835.1 uncultured Erysipelotrichaceae bacterium | reverse complement strand
ACATCATCGAAGCTGACCAGATTGTCCTTCTTCATGATGCCGTCGATGATATTGGAGTCACCGATGAATCTTGCACAGTATTCATTGACGGGTTCGTTGTATACCTGGGTCGGTGTGCCGATCTGTTCGATCTCACCGTCCTTCATGATGACGATCTTGTCGCTCATGGTCAGGGCCTCTTCCTGGTCATGGGTAACGAAGATGAAGGTGATGCCGACCTCTCTCTGAATCTCCTTCAGTTCCAGCTGCATTTCCTTGCGCAGGTTCTTGTCCAGAGCCGACAGGGATTCATCCAGCAGAAGAACCTTCGGCTCATTGACCAGAGCTCTGGCAATGGCAACACGCTGCTGCTGGCCGCCGGACATGCTGGTGACATCGCGGTGTTCAAATCCTTCCAGACCTACCAGTGAAATCATACGCATGACCTTCTGGTCGATGATGTCCTTCGGCTCCTTTTTGATCTTGAGTCCGAAGGCAATATTGTCATAGACATCCAGATGCGGGAACAGCGCATAGTGCTGGAAAACCGTATTGACATCGCGCTTGTAGGCAGGAATCTTTGCGATATCCTCGCCGTCCATCATGACATGTCCTTCCGTCGGATCCAGGAATCCGGCAATGATTCTCAGCAGCGTTGTCTTGCCGCAGCCGGACGGACCGAGCAGAGTGACAAATTCATTCTCGTAGATATCAAGAGAAATGCCCTTCAGGACTACCTGGCTGTCAAATGTCTTGACTACATTTTTGACTTCGATAAGTTTTTTCATGCGTGTATCCTCTCCTTCTGATCAGAATACCGGCGGCGTGCTGATCCACAGCACTCTCGCCCTGCCGGATCCCTTGTTGATGAGGCAATGTGCAGCATTGCCGCGGATGTAGAATGTTTCGCCTTTGCGGATGACGACATCCTGTTTTTCACGGTCCCTTCGAAGAGACACTCTTCCGCTCAGCACATAACCGAGCTCTTCCCCTTCATGCGGCTCGATTACCTTGCTGGAAGCACCGGGTTCAAGTTCCAGAATGATCGGCTCCATCCGGTTTTTCTGAGCATTGGGGACGATCCAGTACAGGGTCTTGTCTTCCTGCCCGTCAACGAATGCATCCTCAGCTGTAAAAACGATCTGTTCGTCTTTCTCATCAGCGAAGAACCGTGACATCGTCATGCCCAGTGCCTCGGTGATATCTTCCAGCGTCTGGATGGACGGAGAAGTCAGATTGCGCTCCAGCTGCGAGAGAAATCCCTTGGTCAGTTCGGTTCGTGAGGCAAGCTCTTCCAGGGTCAGACCGTTCTGGATCCGAAGCTGTCTGATGCGATGACCGATATCGTACATTTTCAGCCCTCCGTGTTTAGTTTTACTAAACATTTCTTTTGAAATTATCAAACCCGAAATAATTATATAGAAACTGCATGCAAATGCAATAGATATTCATCAAAAAAAGCAGGATCTTTGTCTGAAAGATCCTGCATCATTCCCTGACAAATGTCAGCACTGCCTCCTCATCCTGAAGTTTCAGTTCCTTCCCCTGCAGCGTATATGCCTGGGGACTGCCGCCGGCAATGGTGATCGCCTTTTCATCCCACCGAACCTGTGATACGGCACCGCCCATATTCATGGTGCCGCTGCCGTCTTCCTTCAGTTCCATGGAATACTCTCCCATGGCTGTCAGATTGGCTTCGGTAATCAGCAGGCCGCTGCCGTCATCCCTGATTTCCTTCAGCTGCCAGCTGCCGGCTGCAGAAGCGGTGCTGCAGGCACCGGCAAGGATGAGCACCAGTGTACTCAGCATTGTAATGATTCTTTTCATGGTTGACATAAAGCAAAAGCCGTTTTCACGGCTTTGCGTTTCTGTTATCTGACGCTGTCGAGAACTGCCTTCAGATTTTCCTTCGGCTGGAAGCCGAGGGAATTGGCAGCTGCTTCGCCGTTCCTGAAGACGAACAGGGCCGGAATGGACATGATGCCGAACTTCTCGGCAACTTCCGGAAGATCATCGACATTGACCTTTACGAATGTCACATCCGGTGTTTCTGCCGCAAGTTCCTCGACAACCGGTGCCAGCATCTTGCAGGGGCCGCACCAGTCGGCATAGAAGTCTACAAATACAAGCGGATTCGCGCTTAAAGTTTCATCAAATTCCTTTACTGTTTCAATTACTTTCATCGTTTTATACCTCCGCAGACTATTATGACACAAACATGTGATTGCTCAAGCAGATTGCCTTACAGGCGGGCTGCCGCATCCTTGTCGAGAATGACCGTGACGTGGCTGTGGCCCTGCAGAACGCTGGCCGGACAGTCGGTGCTCTTCGGTCCCCTGATCATCCCGTATACGGCATCAGCCTTGTTGGAGCCGGTTGCCAGAACAATGATCGAACGGGCCTTCAGAATGCTGGCGAGTCCCATGGTAATGGCATGGGTCGGAACCTTTTCGATATCATCGCCGAAGAAGCGGGCATTGTCGCGGCGTGTCTGCTCGGTCAGTTCGGCAACATGCGTCACACTGTCGAACGGCGTGCCCGGTTCGTTGAAGCCGATATGTCCGTCGGATCCGATGCCGAGCACCTGCAGGTCGATGACATGCTGCCGGAGTTCTTCCTCATAGCGGCGGCATTCTTCCTCGGGATCTTCACAGTCGCCGCAGGGAATATGAATATTCGCTTCCGGAATATTCAGGCCGTCGAAGAGATTCTCGTGCATGAATGTCCAGTAGCTCTGATCATGGTCACGGGGCAGTCCGATATACTCGTCCAGATTGTATGTCACGGCCTTCTTGTAGCTGGTGCCGCTGGCATTGCGGTCGGCGATCATCTTTTTGTAAAGTCCGATCGGACTTGATCCCGTTGCCAGACCCAGCACCGGATTTTCCTTCGTGACAGCTTCCTTCATGTTGCGGAATGCTTCACTGGCAACCTGATCATAGTTCTCGGTAATGATGATGTTGAACATATCTCACCTCTTTCTTTTACCAGATACGGATGGAATACGATGTTGTCCATGTCTGATGCGCATCCAGGAAGAGTGTTCCCTCACGCTTTTCAAACGGTACCCTGACCTCTTCAAAATCGGCATGGGAATGCCATGGCTCAATGCATACAAACGGTGCCTGCGGTGACCAGAATGCCAGCCATTCATAGTTTTCATAGCCGACACTGACGCCGTGCTCGCCGTCTGTCAGTGTTGAAACGGTGCTCTTGGGATCGGTGATGATGACGGTTTCCGCAAGGGCATCCTTGTTCAGCGAAAGCACAGTTTCATTGTTCAGTTCCGTCACCTTCCAGCTGAAGGTCTCAGGGACATTGAATTCGATATGATAATCATGGAAATCCTTCTGCGGCTCGATCGGGCAATTGAATGCCGGATGGAGTCCGAAGTTGAACGGCATCGTCGCATCATTCTCATTGGTGATGGCATAATCGATGTTCAGCGTATCGCCTTTCAGCGTATATGTGATCTGCAGGGTAAAACGGAACGGATATTCCTGAAGAGTCGCTTCCGAGTCCTTCAGTTCCATGACAATGTGCGTATTGTCATGTTCGGTGCAGGTAAACAGGCTGTTTCTTGTAAAGCCGTGATTGCCTGTCTT
>CAMNGB010000147.1 GCA_946537835.1 uncultured Erysipelotrichaceae bacterium | reverse complement strand
TCAAGTGCACTCTTTTTAGTATCATAAATCACTATTCTACATCAACAATATAAGGGTTTTCCATACTTCCATCTCCATCACTATACTCTGTGCCTGGTGCTAGTGAAACTGCAAGGCGCAAGCCATACGTGCGGCCGACGTAGTAGCGGTTGCCCATGTTACCATCCGTGCCCACGCCCCTCTCGATAGCGTAGTTGTCGTACCAGTAGTTAGGAGAGGCCAGCCAATATTCCTGCCCTGTTTTTCGTATGATCCTGGAGATCTGCCGCATCTATGAAGCAGAGCGGATCCTCATCAGCAAAACCAATATCCGCGAAGGATTCCTGCTGCACTGCCTGGAAAACACGGAATACAAAAACATATTGACTGACGGTCAGTCGGATGTATAATATTCTTGAAATCCAGAAGGAGGATATGAAAATGATCAAGTTACTGGTTTCACTCGTCATCGGTGCCTGCTGCGGCTGGCTCATTACACAGCTGATGAAACTGGACAGTTCCAATATGTTCTTTAACTGCTTCCTGGGCATTGTCGGAAGCCTGGTCGGCGGACTTGCCGCCGGTCTGATCGGCTTCTCTGCCCACGGACTGCTCGCCTCGGCGATCCTGTCCGTACTCGGCGGCTGCCTGTTTGTATGGGGCTACCGCAGGTTTACGGGAAAAGATCTGTAAGAGACAAATGAAATGCCGGCATGACCGGCATTTTTATTTGTTTATTTTCCCGCGCTTCCCTGCTTTGCGACAGCATCCATTTTTGCCTGCAGTTCCGCTTCGCTCATTCCCAGATAATAATGACCGGTGACTTTGAAATCATCATCGAATTCATAGACCAGCGGTGATCCGGTCGGAATGTTGACACCGATGATCTCCTCGTCGGACAGTCCGTCAAAGTATTTGACCAGAGCTCTCAGGCTGTTGCCGTGGGCGGCGATCAGTACCCTCTTTCCTGCCTGCATATCCTTTTTGATGACATTCTCAAAATACGGAACGACTCTTTCGATCGTTGTTTCAAGCGATTCATGCAGCGGCAGTTCATCCTTCGGTACTTCCCGGAACATGGCCTGATTCTGCGGTGCCCTTTCATCATCCGGTTCCAGCGCCGGCGGCTTGACATCAAAGGAACGGCGCCAGATCTTTACCTGCTCATCGCCGTATTTCGCGGCTGTTTCAGCCTTGTTGAGTCCCTGCAGGGCTCCGTAATGTCTTTCATTGAGATGGTAATCCTTGATGACCGGCAGCCAGACCCTGTCCATTTCATCCAGTACATGGTTCAGGGTATGGATGGCTCTTTTCAGAATCGATGTGTAGCAGACATCAAAGTCAAAGCCTTCCGCCTTCAGCAGTCTGCCGGCGTTCTTCGCTTCCTCATGTCCCTTTTCACTCAGATCGACATCGGTCCATCCGGTGAAAAGGTTGAGTTTGTTCCATTCGCTTTCGCCGTGGCGGATCAGTACAAGTTTCATGATTTTTGCCTCCTGTAAAGAATTTCTGAATGCATCCTACACCCTAATGTTAGTTATGTCTAACCGAATGTTAGACAAAATGAAAAACTTCATATCTTTTTTCGGATATGAAGCCTGATTTCATTATTGTGCATCAGATGACTGTCGTATGCCGGCCTGATGTATTCCGCTCCTTCAGGCGAGAAGAAAACCGTATCCGCTGCCGCCCCAAAGACAGTCTCCCCGGATATTCCGAGTCTTTTTAAGATCTTCACCAAAGCATACAGCTGTTCCTGACTGTCTTTCATGTGATGCATCCTCCGCTCAGATGATATGATCCGGTATCTTCTTCGACAGATGCCGGACAGTCTGTTTTTCTTTCTTCATACCGGCATATCCATGCAAGGCATTCTACTGTCTGAATGACAGGCATAAAAAAACTTCATACCCGCCGGATATGAAGTCTTTCTGTTATGATTCTCTGTTTCGGAAATGCTTACTTTGCCATGGCAGCAACTTCGGCAGCGAAATTTTCTTCCTTCTTTTCGATGCCTTCGCCGACTGTATACTTCACGAAGCTTACGACTTCGGCATTGTTGCTCTTAAGATACTGACCGCACTTCTGATCTGTATCCAGGAAGAATTCCTGGTCAACCAGGCACATATCCTGCAGCAGCTTGGAGAGACGGCCTTCGATGATGCCGGCCTTAACCTTGTCAGGCTTGGAGGACAGGTTCGGATCGTTGGCAACGATGCCTTCCTGAACGCTTCTCTCGTGAGCGATAACTTCCTGCGGCATATCGTTTCTGGAAACGTATTCCGGATTCATGGAAGCGACCTGCATGGCCATGTTCTTGGCAACCTGAGCATCGTCTGTTCCCTTCAGCACTGTAACGGCAACGATTCTGCCGCCCTGGTGTGTGTAGGAACCGAAGATCTCATCGTCGTTCTTTGTAACAACGGCAAATCTTCTCAGTGTGATCTTTTCACCGATTGTTGCAACAGCGTTGATGAAGGCATCGTTCAGAGTGCCTTCAGCACACGGCAGAGCCAGTGCTTCTTCAACTGTAGCGGCATCGGAGCCGATCAGTGTCTTTGCTGTTTCATCCAGCAGAGCCAGGAACTTTTCGTTCTTGGCGACAAAGTCTGTTTCGGAGTTGATTTCAACAACGACAGCACGGTTGCCGTCGATCAGAATCTTTGCCAGACCTTCAGCCGCAATACGGCCTTCCTTCTTGGCAGCCTTGGCCAGACCGTTTTCACGGAGCCAGTCAATAGCCTTCTTGACATCGCCTTCGGTAGCTGTAAGAGCCTTCTTGCAGTCCATCATGCCGGCGCCTGTCAGTTCGCGTAATTCCTTAACCTGTGCAGCTGTGATTGCCATTATGCATTTTCCTCCTGAGCCGGAGCTTCAGCTGCCGGAGCAGCCTCTGCCGGTTTCTCTGTCTTTGTTTCTGCAGCAGCTTCGTTTCTTGCAGGACGGGCATTGTTTGCGTCTCTGCGGAAGACACGGCGTTCGCCGTTGTATCTTCTCTGCTGCATCTGCTGACGGCGCTCTTCATACTTCTGTCTTCTCTTGCGCTCGTATTCAGCAGCCTGCTGTTCGACGTTGATGATTACATCTTCCATCGTGATGTCAGCTTCTGTTTCATCTTCCTGATAAGCATTTTCCAGGACGCCGCCCTTTGCCTCAACGATGGCATCAGCGATCAGGCTGACCATCAGCTTGACGGAACGTACGGCATCGTCATTGGAAGGAATCGGATAATCTACAGAGTTCGGATCGGCGTTGGTATCGATCAGAGCGAAGACCGGGATGCCCAGCTTTCTTGCTTCGGCAACTGCGTTGTGCTCTTCGAGCGGGTCAACAACAAACAGTGCATCCGGCAGCTTCTTCATTTCCTTGATGCCGCCCAGGAAGTTGTCCAGTCTGTCCTTCTTCTTCAGCAGGTTAGCCTGTTCCTTCTTGGTGTAGACATTGATCGTTCCGCTGCTTTCCATTTCTTCGATTTCCAGCAGTCTCTTGATGGACTTCTGGATGGTGCGGAAGTTTGTCATGGTGCCGCCCAGCCATCTCTGGTTGACATAGAAGCTTCCGGAACGGAGTGCTTCTTCCAGAATGGTAGCCTGCGCCTGCTTCTTCGTACCTACGAAGAG
>CAMNGB010000146.1 GCA_946537835.1 uncultured Erysipelotrichaceae bacterium | reverse complement strand
ATGCCGAGTTCCCTCTTCCCTTCCAGGACATCCTTAGCATAGGCATTTGCGGCAAGAACGATTTCCCGCTGCGATCCGTAATTCATGCAGATGTTCAGATTCAGTCCGGTATTGTTTCTGGATTCATCCATGGCATCCCGAAGTACCTTTTCGGTTGCCTTGGGCAGTTTGTCCAGCTCGCCGATGATATTCATCCTGAAGCCGCGGTCGAGAAATTCCTGCATATATTTTTTGAAGAAGACTGCCGGCAGCTTCATGATATAGCCGACCTCCTCTTCCGAACGCTTCCAGTTTTCCGTAGAAAAAGCATACAGCGTCAGATATCTGACTCCGAGTTCATTTGCCGCAATGGCAATTGTGCGGACGTTGTCCGCTCCGACCAGGTGCCCGGCTGTGCGCGGCTTTCCCTGGGCTTTTGCCCAGCGGCCGTTGCCGTCCATAATGATTGCTACATGATCACAACTCATACATCACCTCCGTGATCTTATTCATTATATCCTGTTTCTGATGAATTTCACTGTACTATTCCGAACGCAGTGCTTCCACCGGATCCTTGTTGGCAGCACTCTTTGCCGGAATCAGGCCGCCGATCAGAGTCAGAACGACACTGATGATGACCAGAATCACCCCTGCTTCAAACGGCAGGAAGGCATTGATATTCGGATTTCCGGACACATTGTGAATCACGGCATTGATCGGCACCAGCAGCACCAGCGTGATGCCGACACCCAGCAGGCCCGCCAGGAAGCCGATAATGAATGTTTCGGCATTGAAGACTTCCGAAATGTTCCGCTTGGAAGCACCGATGGCACGGAGAATACCGATTTCCTTGATCCTTTCGAGGACGGAGATATAGGTAATGATGCCGATCATGATCGAAGAAACGATCAGGGAAACTGCCACAAAGGCGATCAGAACATAGGAAATCGTATCGATGATGGTCGTCACCGAAGACATCAGGGTACCGACAACATCGGTGTAGGAAACGACCTTGTCATTCTGGCCGGTATCTTCCATTTCCTGATTGTAGTCATCCAGGATCCTGAGCACTTCAGCCTTGGCATCAAAGTCCATCGGATAGATGGAAACCGTATACGGTTCGGCAAGATCGGCATAGCCCATCTTTTTCAGGTTGCCTTCATATGTGGCACGTTCCGTCGACATCATGGACATCATCAGGTCACGCATCGATTCTTCGTCCATGCCGATATGTATGGCATCGCTGAAGGCATCGGTATTGACATGGAACGCATCCTGCATGCCGGAAGCCAGCTGGCTCATCTTTGCGGAAAGGCTGTTTGCCAGACCGTATGACATCTGTGTCATCATCTGCTGCACGCCGGAGGCAATTGCCGTTTCCATGGCCGAAGTATAGTTCTTCATGGCACCGGCAATGTTGCTGCTCAGCCGGGTCTGGATCTCATCGAGATTGGTGATCGAGGACATGATACCGCTCTGCAGCATCTGCTGGGTTTCACTCCTGTTGATATAATCCGAGAACGTCTCGGCCAGAAGTGACGGATCAGGCTTCTGATTTGCCTTGGCATATTCGACATAGCCGTCATAGATCGCTTCCGCCAGCATGGAGGCCGTATCCTCGCTGATTTCAATATCATTGATCAGGGTGCCGAGTCTTTCCTGTATCATTGCGGCTGTTTCGGGCGTATTCAGATATTCCCCGAACCATTCAAACGGATTTTCCGGGTCGACTTCCTTTCCGGTATCGATCAGCCACTGCATGTATCCGGCATTGAGGTCCTCGATCAGCTTTGTGACAGCTTCGGTATTGATCAGCTCCTGACCGTCCAGGATCTCATCGATCTTTGCGGCAATGATCGTTCTTGCCTCTTCCGTTGTCAGATAATCCGCAAAGGATGACGCAAGATTGCTGTAGTCACGGTTCGGATCGAGTGTCTTTGTATATTCGGTAAAGCCGTCCAGCATTTTCTGACCGGTTTCGGCAACCTTCTTCATATCGGTTTTGATTTCAATCCCCTGCAGCAGTGACAGCAGATTGAGATTTCCCATATCGGGAAGATTGATCGAGAAGCCGGACATGTCGACAGCCGACGCCAGATCAATATCGGAGAAATCGATATTCAGCTTTGATGCATCGAAGCTGAAGGCCGATTCAAAGGCATTCGCATCAATGCTGAAAAGCTTGCTCATGTCAAAGCCGGAAGATGCCGGGTCGCTGAAGGACTTGCCGGTCAGGACATTCACGTCCTTGTTCTTCTGCTGGGCCTTAAGAATCTCGCTGCCGGAAGCGGTGCTGACAACATGCGAAATAAGTTCCTGCGGATAGCAGATGCCCTGATACAGCATGGCTGCCGTCGCCCCTTCCTTCGGCTTTACAACGCCGACAACACGGATATCCTCGCCGGCACTGATCAGTTTTTTCATATAGGCTTCATCATTCTGCTTGTCGACCCATACATCATATTCACTGTCATATGCATAGTAGTCGGCACTGCTGACAAGCTTGAAGGAAACATCGAGGAAATCCGCATAGTCCAGAACCATGCGCTCATGTGTTTCGGCGTCATAGGTCTCGTTGGCAAAGGAACTGATCACCTTCTCCAGTTCGGCCGGATCACGGAATCCCATGTCATACAGGACAAAATCACTGACGCCGCCGGACGAAGTCAGAACCACGATGCATTCATTGTATTTTTCCGGCCATCTGCCGGCCAGCACGTCATACTGGCTCTTGTAAAGATCCTCGTTTTCGGGGATCGGATAGAAGATATTGGTGCTCATGGCAGATGCCATCAGCGTATTGGACGATCCGGATGAACCGATGCCGATGGAAGAAAAGGAATTATCGGGATTGATCCTGCGGATGCGGTCCTGATAGACCTGCCAGATCTGCGGCTCCACGTTATAGCTGTATTCCACTGCCTTGGCATGATCCATGATATGGCTCTGCGGCGAATCAAGGAACCGCTTCAGGGAACCGAGATCATTGTTGTTGAAGCCGGCAAACATGCGGGTCACCATCTGCAGCTCCCTTGCCTTGTCGGTTATTTCCTCTTCCTTGCTGTCATCGGCGGAGGCCGAGCCGGACCTTGCGATCATGGACGTGAAGTCAAGGGCCATGCCGGTGATCTGCACCGGATATTCCGACATTGTTTCTTCTTCAATATTCCGGATATAGGCATTGACGCCGTTGGACAGCGAAAGGATCAGGGCAATGCCGATGATGCCGATCGATCCGGCAAAGGCAACCAGCAGGGTTCTTCCCTTCTTGGTGCGCAGATTGTTGAAGCTCAGGGACAGTGCCGTCAGCAGTGACATCGATGCCTTGCCGAGATTGCGGCTGACGGTTTCGGTTTCCTCTTCCACTTCATACGGATCACTGTCGGAAATGATATTGCCGTCCTTCAGCCGGACAATGCGGGTCGCATACTGTTCCGCCAGTTCCGGGTTGTGGGTGACCATGACGACCAGACGGTCTCTGGCAACTTCCTTGAGCAGATCCATGACCTGCACCGATGTTTCGGAATCCAGGGCACCGGTTGGCTCATCCGCCAGAAGAATATCGGGGTCATTGACCAGGGCACGGGCGATGGCCACGCGCTGCATCTGTCCGCCCGACATCTGGT
>CAMNGB010000145.1 GCA_946537835.1 uncultured Erysipelotrichaceae bacterium | reverse complement strand
AATTTCTTCCAGAGCCTTGAGTTCCGGACTCTTCTCCGGTTCCGGTACCGGTGCTTCTTCTTCCGGCTTCTTTGCCATTGCCATCATCTTGTTGACAGCCTTGACGATCGTGAACAGAACGAAGGCAAGGATAACGAAGTTGATGATGGCTGAAAGGAAATTGCCAATCAGGAGATCGACCGATCCCATATGGATGACAACCTTGCTCAGATCCATCTGGAACAGCAGTCCGATGATCGGGTTGATGATGTTTTCTGTCAGAGCTGTGACAATGTTGGAAAATGCGCCGGCAATAATGACACCGATGGCCATATCCATAACATTTCCCTTTAAGGCAAATGCCTTAAATTCTTCCATGAATTTCTTCATATGCTTCCTCCACTATCTCCTTATAATCAGCATCTTGATCCGGAATCAGATAGCTTCCCCAGCAGTGCGGATTGCTGCTGACAAGAGGCTGTGGTTCCAGTATCTCTGCTTGCTTCCCATTATAAACCACTTTGTAATAATTTCCATGCAAATCGCGCAGACCGCTGACTGCCTTGTCTTCGGAAAAATGATCCCTGATATACATCAGTACTCTGCGGCCGTATACCATCCGGTAGATTTTCGGCGTGAATCCGTATCTCTTCGCAAATGCATCAATGGTCATGGCAGCCTGTTCATTGCCGATCTCGGAAGAAAGGATCAGAGAATCGAGTCCCTTGCCGAGCAAATAGGCAATGCTGTAGGAATTGGCGATATTCAGGGTCATGCCGCCGATGCAGTGCGGTTTCAGTTGATACAGGTCGCCGATCTCACTGAGCACCATTCCTTCCCCTGCACAGCCGTCCTTCAGATCCTGATCGACAACAGGTGTTTCTGACGCAATGTCATATCTGTCATCTCTTTCCGGCATGATCCTGTTGGCCGAAAGCAGAATCTGCCTGCCGGCAAATGCCGGTTCACTGACCCTGAAGGTATACGGAAGCGGTGCCTGTCTGTCACTGTGCAGAACGGCCCGGACATCGCTCAGCTGCTTCAGGGCCGAGCGGCGCACTTCATTCATCACCGAAACCGGCAGGAAGGCATCTTCCGTCCTGCCCTGACAGGATACGGCTGTATACGGTTCTTCCCCTGTCTTCATCAGTGCTTCCCGGATCCTTTCATCACTGAGAGGAGCCTTTTTTGCCTTCTGTACGACAAAGTCACTTTCGCACCACACTTCATTTCCGCGCTCATCCCTGACCGTCAGAGAAAACGGTCTTTCAGCAACGGCTTCATAGGTCATGGTTACCTGCGTCCGGCGGGGTACCGCAATATCATGGCGGATCTTTTCCAGCAGCTCGGAGTCAGTCGTTTTCTGCAGTTTCTGACCTTTTTTCGGACGCGGTTCCGATCTGCAGTCCAGCCAGACGACATCCCCTTTTTCTGCCCGGTTCACCAGCTTTCCGTCCTTTTCGATCTTTACGGCTGTCAGGCCGGTATCATGCGGTTCATTCAGTATGCGCAGTCCGTCATGCTGATGAAGCGTATCGCTCAGCTTTACCTGCACCTTCTGATTCCTGTACTGCAGGACCGTGCCGATGGTCATGCCGATATGATTGGGACGGTAATGGCTCATTCTTTCCCTGACATCCGCATGGAAGAGATGTCCTTCGCTGAAGCCGCGGTTGAACATCAGCAGAAGATCTTTCATCCTTTGTTTTGAAACATGATACGGACGTCCTTCATACCAGGCATCAATGGCCTCCCGGAAAGTCCTTGTCACCAGATATACATATTCCGGACGCTTCATGCGGCCTTCGATCTTGAGGCTGGCAACACCGGCATCAAGTAGTTCAGGCAGCCGCTCAAGAACATTCAGATCCTTCGGACTGAGCATATATTCACCATCGGCATTCCGGCTGCCTTCGGGTGCGTATTTCAGACGGCAGCACTGGGCGCACATGCCGCGGTTGGCAGAACGGTTTTTGACGGAAGCACTCATCAGGCACTGACCGCTGTAGCTGATGCAGATGGCACCATAGACAAATGCTTCGATTTCCATGCCGGTCTGACATGCTTCCCGGATCAGTTCGATCGGGCTTTCCCTTGCCATGACCACGCGCTTTGCGCCTTCCTGCTGCATGAATCTGACACCGGCGATATTATGCACATGCATCTGCGTGCTGCAGTGAACGTCAAAATCCGGATAGCAGGTACGGACATAGTGGAACAGTCCGAGATCCTGTATCAGCAGCGCATCGACATCATTCCGGTAAAGAAAATCGATTTCCTTTCTGGCATTTTCGATTTCCGCTTCGAACAGCATCGTATTCACCGTCACATATACCCTGACATCTCTGATGTGACAGTAGCGGACGGCTTCGATCAGTTCATCATGATCAAAATTCCCGGCAAAGGCACGGGCGGAAAAGATATTCAGACCGAGAAAGACGGCATCACAGCCGCCGGCTACGGCAGCCTTCAGTGCCTCCATATTCCCGGCCGGGGATAACAGTTCAGTTTTCTTCATACAGTTTCTCCGGGATGATTCGGTATTTCTCTTTCAGAATATCGAATGACATTGCGGCATTGGCGCCGGACGTACTCGGCAGTGCAATATGCTCAGCATCACAGACGATCAGCTTCTCATACAGATCCGCAGCCTTTCTGCCGGTCGTGAATACGGTCTGAATCCTTGTGCGGGAAACAAGGCCGGCAATGTCATTGGCTGTCACATCCCTGATGCTGGCATCACTGGAACCGCTGATCCGGCAGGAAGCGATCACATCCCACAAAGCGATATGATGATCCAGACAGAACTGCCGGCGGTCAGTGATCTCTTCATCAAACAGAACCGAAAGCAGCTTCCAGAAACGGTTGCCGGGATTGGCATAATAGAAGTTCTTCTGCCGTGAGACAACGGAAGGAAAAGAACCGAGGATCAGAACTCTCGAGTCTTTGTCATATACCGGTCCGAAGGTATGGTACAGAAGATCAGATGCCATTGACAAACTCCCTGGCCAGTCCGCCTTCCGCTGTTTCCTTCAGTTCAATCGGTATCTGCTTTCCGGTTTCGTTCATCGTTTCAACAACCATGTCAAATGAAACCAGATGGCCTCTGACACGGCTCATGTATTTGGCCAGTACTGCCGCATCGATGGCACGCAGCACGCCTACGGCATTGCGTTCGATACAGGGAATCATGACATATCCCATGACCGGATCACAGGTCAGGCCGAGGTGATGTTCCATCGCGATTTCAGCGGCATATTCGATCTGGTCGGTATTCAGGTTCATCAGGCTTGCATAGGCTGCAGCAGCCATGGAAACAGCTGCGCCGACTTCTGCCTGACAGCCGCCGACCGCACCGGATATGGTGGCATTCTGCTTGATCAGGTTGCCGAAAAGACCGCCGACTGCAAGGGCATCGATCAGTCTTTCCTTCTCAACCGCCAGATCATGATGGCAGTAATACATCAGTGCGGTCATGACCCCGCAGGCTCCCAGTGTCGGAGCCGTGATGCAGGTATTTCCGGCCGCATTTTCTTCACCGGCCGCATGGGCATATGCCATCAGCCGCAGATCATTCCGCTCAGCCACGGAGATATCCAGGGACTCGCGGTAAAGACTGGCAGCCGAACGCTGCATGTGCAGCTGGCCCGGAAGCACGCCGTCCGCATGCAGGCCGCGCTCGCAGCATGCATACAT
>CAMNGB010000144.1 GCA_946537835.1 uncultured Erysipelotrichaceae bacterium | reverse complement strand
ATACAGATCAATCCGGATTCATCCCCGCTCTATAGAGAACGGGGTCTTCTCCGGAAAAGAGGATAAAGAAGATATTCTCTCATCATCGGTCTGTATGTTATGTCATCAAGATCCCGCAACTGATCCAGTATGTATTCCAGATAATCCTTTGAAGATGCCATACAATCCTCCTGTTATCCGATCAGTTTCAGAAACTTCTTTTCGTTCATCTGCTCATTGGTGATATATACACCGTCATGAAAGAGTGCATAGTTTGTTACCGGTGATGGAGCATTCTGTGCCTGCTTGCGGCTGCCGATCAGTACGGCATGAAACGGTACGCAGGCAGCTTCGGCTGTCTGTTCAAGAAGCGGCACGTATTTCGCGTTGAACGGACACTGATGGGTGTAATACAGAACATATCCTTTTTCTTCAATATGCGGATGCCTTGCACATTCCCGGAAACGCGGCTTTGAAACATTGTCAGACAGCGGCAGATACCACAGCTGGATGCCGTTGTCTGCTTCATCGCATACGGCAAAGCCTTTGTATTTCAGATATTTCGGATCTGCCAGAAACGGCTTCTTCTTTGCGGAAGAAAGAATGCACAGTCCCTGCTTCCCCTGTTCCCTGCTGTCGCTGATGCAGGCATCAAGAAGATCGGAAGAATATCCGTGTCCTTTCAGGGAACCGGAAACCCACAGACAGTCGATATACATACAGCCATCTGCTTCGATGGGAACCCAGGCATTCTCTGCCGGAATATACTCGATGAAGCATTTCCCTCTTTCTGTGCTCTTCAGAAAGACAAGACCTTCATCGAATCTTTCATTCAGCCAGGCTTTTTTTGATTTCACCTGAATGTCATTGTTATTGGATATCGCACAGCAGATATGTTCCTTTTCAAGATTCTCTTTAGTTACTCTGATATATTCCATTATCTGTCCTTCTTTCTGATGGGATGTCTGATCACTGTTTTCAGTTTTTCCGGTGCCGTGCGTCTGGCATCGGACAGATAGATTTCATGGTGCTGTCTGTCCGGTGAAAAATCATTTTCATATCCGTTTTCTTCCAGATACCTGTCCATCAGTTCTACTGTTGCCGGTTCGTCATCATACGGACCGATATGCATGCACTGTACGCACAGGCCTTCTTCCAGGCTCAGGAATTCTGCCTTTGAGAAATCCTGTTCTTTTTTTCTTTCGGCTTCCTGCACAGCCCATTCAAAATCATTTTCGCTGACAAAATCCGGCAGTCGTATGACAGATATCCAGCGGAAATCTTCTTTCCGGCTGTAATCCACACCCTGAATGCCTTCCTGTTCCCAGAAGCCTTCGAGCGGCGGTACGACATAGTCGAACCAGCCTTCAATCAAATGATTGCTTTTCCGGCTCATCCGGATCGTATAGGCAACGGCATACAATATGCCGATAGCTTTCTGATAGTCACCGTCCTCCTGGTTCGGATTCCCGCTTCCTCTGACGGCAATAAAATTCATCTTCGGAACCGTAATGATCCCCGGTGTCTTTTTCGGCAGATAGAATTCCTTATATTCTTTCTTATAATCAAATGCCATCGGTGTTTCCTCCGTATACAGTCATCATTTTCCGTACAGTTTCGGCAACGATCTCTCTTGCCTCCAGGGGTTCCAGGATCTCTGCCTTGTCTCCAAACGTCATCAGCCAGGAAATCAGATTTTCCATGTCGGTATAGTCGGCGGCAAACAGCAGCCTGCCGTCTTCCGTCTCCTGAAAACAATCCGGTCCGAACTCTTCCATCAGACGCCATTTCACTCCGGCATCAAATAATATTTTCACCCTGATCCCGCCCGGAAAGATCTTCTCATCGGAAAGATCCGGTACCGTGACATCCCTGCAATCAAAGACCGTATCCGTCCTTTTCACATCATTCATCCGGTTCAGCTTGAACAGACGGAAGTCTTTCCTGTCACTGCACCATCCCCACAGATACCAGCTGGACCAGCGGAAGATCAGAAAGTACGGTTCAACGGTTCTTTCACTTTCCGATGACGGTGAGTAATAACGGAAGGAAATCATATGTCTGTCAGTGACTGCATCCTGGATCGTCTGAATTTTCGGAGCAAGCGAAGATCTGTGCCATGATGAAAGATCGATCAGTATCGAATCACTGCCGCTGATGATCTGTGACGATCCGGTCTTGAGCTTTTCCATCAGCTGACTGAAGTACGTGCTGCCGGAGATGCTGTCGAGGCTTCTGAGGCCTGCCAGTATCATCTGCATGTCCCTGGAAGTCAGAATTGTCCTGTCCATACGGTAGCCGTCCATGATCCGGATGCCGCCGCCGCTTCCCGGTATGGTCTGGATCGGAATGCCGGCCATGCACAGCGATTCAATATCCCTGCTGATGGTTCTTCTTGATACTTCGAATTGTTCAGCCAGTTCAGGTGCCGTTGTCATATCTTTCTGCAGCAGCACCGACAGGATGCCGATCAGTCTTTCTGTCTTCATTTTCTTCTCCGTTTCCATCATAGCAAAACATACATGACATCTGTATGTCATGTATGCTGAAGAATATTACGGATTCACTCTTCATTCCGTATCTCCTGTATGATCGTTCCGATATTTACCGGTACTTTCCTCTTTCTGAATTCCGGTTGCATATATGAAACTCAGATGCTAATTTTAGTTTATATGCGGCATTTCGGATGTGAATGAACGGCTGCGTTTCAGACACAGAAAGATGACAGCAGATTTCTGAAGCAGGAGAACCTTATGAAAACAAAAACACCGGTTTATGACTTTGTAACAGATTATCTGAATAAAGATATGAGCCGTTTTCATATGCCGGGTCATAAAGGCATGGGTGCTTTGGACTGTGAAGGACGTGACATTACGGAAATCGCAGGTGCAGACTATCTGCTTGATCCCTCCGGTATCATCGCTGAAAGTGAAATGAACGCTTCCTCTCTGTTCGCAACTGCCTGTACTCTCTACAGCACGGAAGGATCTACCCTGGCGATGAAGGCAATGCTGAGAGTGGCAATGATGTGTACGGAACGGCAGCGGAACGGAAGACGGTTCCGCATTCTTGCCGGCCGCAATGCCCATGCCAGCTTTATTCATGCCTGTGCCCTTCTCGATTTTGATACGGAGTGGCTGTACGGCGAAGATACAGGCTCTTTCATCAGCTGCCGGATCACGCCGGAAGGCCTTTGCAATGTTCTTGACGGCATGAAGGAAAAACCCGATGCCGTCTATATCACCTCTCCGGATTATATGGGCAATATGACAGATATTCACGGACTTGCCGAAACATGTCACAGCCGCGGCATTCTCCTGCTTGCCGACAATGCCCACGGCGCCTATCTGCATTTTCTTGATGATCCGGTTCATCCGATCGATCTTGGTGCCGATATGTGCTGTGATTCTGCCCATAAGACACTCCCGGTACTGACCGGCGGTGCCTATCTGCATATTTCCCAAAGAATGGAAGAGATGTACGGCAATCTGTATTACAGTGCCAAAAAGGCAATGTCCCTGTTTGCTTCGACCAGTCCGTCTTATCTGATCCTGCAGTCACTGGATCTGTGCAATGCATGTCTTTCTGATGGATTCCGGGAAGAACTGAAACAAACCTGTATCAGAGTCAGCAGACTGAAGGAAGAACTGGATCAGGCCGGAATCGCTGCATCTCTCAATGAACCGCTGAAGCTTGTCATTGACTGTGCTGCGCTCGGCATGAGCGGCAGTGAGATGGCAGAATATCTGCAGAGAAACCGGATTGAATGCGAATATGCAGATATCCATGATCTTGTGCTGATGATCACACCGAAGAATAAAA
>CAMNGB010000143.1 GCA_946537835.1 uncultured Erysipelotrichaceae bacterium | reverse complement strand
AACTGCAGGACATCATCGCAATTCTCGGTATGGAAGAACTCGGTGAAGATGACAAAAAACTCGTGAACAGAGCAAGAAGAATCCGTAACTTCCTCTCCCAGCCGTTCTCTGTTGCGGAACAGTTCTCAGGTCTGCCGGGCATCTATGTTCCGGTACAGGAAACCGTCCGCAGTTTCCGCGAGATCCTGGACGGCAAATATGATGACCTGCCGGAGGCTGCATTCATGAGCGTCGGTACGGTTGAAGACGTCGTCAAGAAGGCAGAGAGTCTGAAATGAGCATGATCCATTGCCGCATCGTGACACCGCACGGTGTATACAAGGAAATGGACACACCGATCATCAATGTTGATACCGAAGACGGACAGAGAGGTATCCTTCCGAATCACATGCCGATCGTCATGATGCTGAAGATCGGAAAGATGGAGACGGAGGAAAACGGAACCCGTCAGGAGTATGCGGTGGCAGGAGGCCTGTTCTATTTCCGTGAGAATCAGGCTGAAATCCTGACCGATGCCATTGAGAATAAAAATGAAATCGATGCCGAGAGAGCTGCCCGTGCGAAGGAACGTGCGGAGAAGCGTCTGGCATCCGATGATCCGAACTATGACCTGCAGCGTGCAAGAATTGCCCTTCAGAAGGCAATTAACCGCATGAACGTCAAGGGCATACGGTAAGAACAGATATGAAAGACCCTGTAATGCATACAATGCATGCAGGGTCTTCTTGTTTATGCGGAAAAATGCATCAGTTAAAAAAACCAACAGTTAGTATTCTCTTTTCTATAAGAATTGTGATAGAATGCCCGCAAGGAGAATATACAATGGCAATCACAATTTCAGAGCTCGAATATTTTTCGAAAACGGCAGAGCTTCAGAACATCACCAAAGCAGCTGAAGCCTTACATCTGACACAGCCTTCTCTCAGCCGTTCGATCAGTTCTTTGGAGTCAAGCCTGCAGGTCAAACTGTTTGACCGGGCCGGAAGAAGCGTAACACTGAATCACTACGGGGAAATTGTCAAAACATATGCAGACAGGATTCTGACATTGCTCAAAGCGATGGAGAACGAACTGAATGATGCCAGTTCAAAGGAAGAACGGACGATTTCAGTAACGATTTCATCTGCTTCATCCATTCTTCCGATCATGATCAGTGAGTTTAACAAAACATCACCCGATACACATTTTTCGGTCAAGCAGCAGCCGGCATCACTGAACTATACGGACTTCAGCACTGATTTCAATTTCTTCTCGACGAAGTCACCGATTAATAATGATCATACAGTGACGCTTCTGAAGGAAGATCTGGTGCTGGCAATTCCGCAGGATTATCCGCAGGCGGACCAGAGCAGTGTCAGGCTTTCGGACTTTGCAAACTACGGATTCATTTCACTGCAGACGGGAAAGGACCTGCGCGCAATCACTGACTATTACTGCTATGAAGCAGGGTTTATTCCCAGCATCTTCCTGGAGAGTGACAGTCCGTATACAATCAGGGAATTTATCAAGGCCGGACTCGGTATTGCCTTTGTGCCGGAAATTACCTGGTGCATGGTACAGGGAAAAGGCATCAGGCTGATGCCGATCCGTTCGCCGAAGTGCAGCCGGTATATTCATCTCTCCTGGCAGCCCAACGGATACCTGTCCAAGCAGAGCATCCGTTTCCGTGATTTCCTGATCAATCATTTTGAAGAATTCGCAGTTGCAAATGCAAATAAGGTAAAGAGATGAACCTGAAAACCAAGATTCTGAAAGAAATGAGCAGTCATACCGATACATTTTTCTCCGGTGAACTGCTTGCCCGTGAACATGAAGTGTCACGGGCAGCCGTATGGAAGGCAATTCATTCACTGGAGAAAGAGGGACACCGGTTTGAATCATCTTCGAAAGGCTACCGGTATCTTCCTGACAATGATCTCCTGAACAGGGAAATCATACTGTCTTACTGCCCGCCGGATCATTATCCGCTGATCGTGTTTGACACCATTGATTCAACCAATAACTACGCCAGGACGATTGCCTCGGATCCCGGAGCTCACGGGACACTGATTGCCGCAAATCATCAGACTGCGGGAAGGGGCAGGCGCGGGCATACATTCTATTCGCCGGAGAATACCGGCCTGTATATGACACTGATCATCAAGCCGGAATCGAAAGTGCAGGAGATGCTGAAGGTGACAGTGGCGGCTGCCGTTGCGGCAGTGGAAGCCATTGAAGAAACCTCATCCGCACGTCCCGAAATCAAATGGGTCAATGATCTCTTCATCGGCCGCCGGAAAATTGCCGGCATTCTGACAGAGGCAATCTCGGATTTCGAATCCGGAGACCTGGATGCGGTCATCATCGGCATCGGCATCAATGTCAGAGACACGGAGCTTCCCGAAGATATCGAACATATTGCCGGGGCCATCAATGACCCGTCACTGTCCCGCAGCCGTCTTGCGGCAGTATTGTGGCAGAAACTGCTGTATTGGACAGAGCATCTGGATGATCCGCAGCTGATGGATGCCTACCGCAGTCATTCACTGCTGATCGGAAAGCAGATCGAATATGAGATCAGTTTGGAAAAGCGCAGCGGAAAGGTCATTGATATCAATGATGAAGGAAACCTGATTGTCCGCAATGATGCAGGTCAGGAAATCATTCTGAGTTCCGGTGAAGTATCTGTCAAAAAATGGTAAAAAAAACTTCTGATCATAACGGTCAGAAGTTTTTTCGAAAGGGATTGATTCAGTTCTCAGTGAATGAAGAGACGAAGTACTGTTGTAAATACTGTCGGTGTCAGCAGGCAGCCGAGACCTGTATAGAAGGTAGCAACCATTGCACCGTACGGAACGAGCTTGGCGTCAACAGCAGCCAGACCGCCGGCAGTACCGGAAGTGGAGCCGATCAGACCGCCGAAGATCATGGCACCTGTCGGGTTGTCCAGCTTGATCTTCTTTGCGATCAGCGGTGCGATGATCATGGCAGCGATGGACTTGACAGCACCGGCAGCGATGGACAGGGCAACAACGTCAGAACTGACACCGAATGCAGCGCCTGTAACCGGGCCGACAACGAAGGTCTGAACACCTGCACCGATTGTTGCGAGTTCGTAGACATCTCTGTAACCGAATGCCAGACCGATAACAACACCGATGACAAAGGAGAAGATCAGACCGAGAGCCAGAGCAACGATACCGGCCAGACCTGCCTTGACGAGGTTCTTCGGATCAATGCCCCAGGCTGTGGAGATGATGGCAAAGTCACGCATCATGCCGCCGCCGAGAATACCGATACCGCCGAAGATTGCATACTTCTTCATTTCGTCGCCGGAGCCTACTGCGTAGACAACGTCTGTGATACCTTTGGAAGCGGATGTAAGAATGCCGGCATCAAGCTGACTGTGAGCGATAACGCCGCCGATATAGGCAACGACCAGAGCCAGCAGGATCGCAAAAGCGGAACCCATTCTCTTCTGGCCGATCAGTTCGGCAATCTTGTAGCCGAGGAATGTAACAACAGCAGTAAGGATGAAGGAACCTACCAGGCCATAGCTGGCAGCCATTTTAGCAAAAATACTCATTGAATGTTTCCTCCTTGATTAGTCCTTTGCAAGCTTACTGATCAGCGGAATTGTCAGAAGCGGAATGATGACAGCCAGAATACCGGAGATGATCGGAACCAGTCCGGAAGCGACGGCAGAATATACGTCCTGGTTCATGCTCATGGCAACTACAACCGGGATATAGAGAGCGGAAATGAATTCAATGCCGCCTTCTGTCTTCGGATTCAGTTTCTTTCCTGTTTTTGCGAGATATACCTGAATAAGAATAAAGAAAACCATCGCGAAGCCGACGCCGCCGACATCGCTGTTGAGGCCCAGAGC
>CAMNGB010000142.1 GCA_946537835.1 uncultured Erysipelotrichaceae bacterium | reverse complement strand
CTGGAAGAAATTGCGGAAATTCTGAAGAACAAGTAATTCTTATTCGGAATATGATCTTCAGCAGCGGGAATGCTCAGTTTCCGCTGCTTTTCTTTTTGCCTTCGGGACCGTGTCAAAGGTTCCCGTTTTCCTTTTACAGCAGGGGGTATTTTGATATAATGTTTTAGGTTTAAGGAGAAATCAATGTTTTTAAAGCGCATAGAAATGCAGGGATTCAAGTCTTTTGCAGATCGAACGATCATATCATTTGAGCATCCGATCACCGGTGTCGTAGGACCCAACGGATGCGGCAAATCGAATATAGCAGATGCCGTCAGATGGGTTCTCGGCGAACAGAGTGCCAAAAGCATGCGCGGCGAAAAGATGAATGATGTCATCTTTGCCGGCAGTGAGGACAGACGCCGGGTCAATATGGCGGAAGTAACGCTTGTCTTTGACAATTCCAGCCATATCCTTAACGACGAACGGGATGAACTGGAGGTCACAAGACGACTGTACCGTGATTCCGGTGATGCCGAATATCTGATCAACCGGAACAATGTGCGTCTCCGCGATGTTGTTGAACTGTTTCTGGATACGGGTCTGGGAAGGGATTCTCTGAGCATTATTTCTCAGGGCAATGTCGTTTCCTTTGCCGAAGCCAAGCCGAATGACAGACGCGGCATCTTCGAGGAAGCCGCCGGTGTTGCCAAATATAAGAAAAGGAAGCTGGAATCACTTTCCAAACTGGAACGTACGGCAGCGAATCTGGAACGTTCACAGGATATTCTGGCCGAACTTGAGAAACAGGTATCGCCTCTGAAGCGTCAGGCGCACAAGGCAGAAATCTACCGGGAAAAGAAGAAGCGTCTGGAAGAAATCGAAATTACCGTGCTGGTACAGGACATCGAACAGATTCAGAGTGAGATCGAATCTGCCAAGAAGACGCTGTTTGATATTGAGACCAATACAGCCATGTACAGCACCAATATCCAGATCAGTGAAACAAAGATCCAGGAGAACCGCCGCACCGTGCAGAAGCTGGATCAGGAGATCAATACACTTCAGGATGAGCTGATGCGCAATTTCAGCGATGTGCAGGCCCTGGAAGCCCGCCGCACCGAGCTGGATGAGCGCCGCAAATACATTGTCGAAACAGGCACAAATGAAGAGAAGGCGAGAGAGCTCCGTGATCTTCTGGACAGTGCCAGAATCGAATATGAGGACCGTAAGGAACGTCTGGAGACACTGAACAGGGAAATCAGGCTGTTCTCGGAAAAGCTGAATATTGCGGCTCAGGAAATTGTCGACCGCCAGTCGGCACTGGAACAGAGTTCAGCCCGTCTGAGAAGCCTGGAAAACCGCAAGAATGTTCTGGATCAGCTGATGCGGAATCCGTTCAACAATCAGGCCGGTATCCGTTCGATCATGGACAACCGTCATGCCCTGAACGGCATTCTCGGTGTTGTCGGTCAGGTACTGGAAGTTGAAAAGGGCTATGAAGATGCCATTTCGACGGCACTGGGCGGAGCCATGAACAATATCGTTACCAGGGATGAGCAGGCTGCACGTGATGCCATCCGTTTTCTGAAGAGGAATCTCAGCGGCCGTGCAACCTTCCTGCCGATCAATGTCTGTCAGCCCCGCTATGTCAGCCGGGAGAACATGATCGTATGTGAAAATACGAAAGGCTTTCTGGGTCTGGCATCCGATTTTGTCACCAATGATCCGAAGTTCGATCCGGTAGTGGAAAATCTGCTGCAGAATGTACTTGTGGCAGAAAACATGGAAGCCGGCAATGAACTTTCGGCACTGACAAGAAGAAGCTACAAGATCGTTACGCTTGACGGTGAAGTCATTCACCGCGGCGGTTCCATGACCGGCGGCAAGACCCGTCATGATACGAATATCGTTACGATGAAAAAGGAAGCCGAGGAACTTGCAGTTTCCCTTGATTCCGAAAGAGCCCGTTATGAACTGGCAAGAAAGGCCTATGACAAGGCATCCGGAAACCGGGAGGATGCAGCCCGCAATCTGCAGGAGAAGCGCTTTGCGGCAGCTGCCCTGGAACCGATCGTCGATGCCAAGCAGGCAAAATACGAGAAGCTTCAGAATGACTATTCACTGCTGCAGCCGCAGGAGGGTACGGAAGAGACCGATGCCCATGTCGATGAACTGGTTGTCAGACTGAATACGGCCTATTCACGCCGTGATGAGATCACCAATGATATCAAGGCCAAACGTGATCTGCGCATGCAGGTGAATCAGGAAGCGGAGCGCAAGGAAGCACAGCTGCGGCAGATCCGCAAGGAGCTGCAGACAGCGGAAGCTGCTGCCAATGCCATCCGGGTTGACCAGGGACGTCTGGAAACAAAGATGGAGACCAGCCTGCAGAGATTGGCCAGCGAATATCAGCTGACGTATGAATTCGCCAGAAGCCGCAGCAGCCAGGCACCGGTCGAGAATGCCCGCGAAGAAGTTGCCCAGCTCCGTTCCGATATCGAACGGCTCGGCAATATCAATATGAATGCTCCGGAAGAATACAACGAAGTCAATGAACGCTATGAGACGATGAAGAAACAGATCGAGGAACTGACCCTGAGCCGTGACAAGATCCTTGCGGCCATCGATGAGATGGATACGGTCATGAAGAAACAGTTCAAGGAGATGTTCGACAAGATCAATGTCCAGTTCAATGAGATCTTCCGCAATCTGTACGGCGGCGGCAAGGCGAAGCTGATTCTGATCGATCCCGATGATCTCCTGAATACCGGCATCGACATTGATGCCCAGCCTCCGGGCAAGGCCGTCCAGAACAACATGCTGTTCTCAGGCGGTGAAAAGTCACTGATTGCATTATGTGTTCTCTTTGCAATACTGAAGGTGAAGCCGGTGCCGCTCGTCATCCTCGATGAGGTGGAAGCCGCGCTTGATCCAGGCAATGTCGAACGCTTTGCCCAGTATCTGCATAACTATACGGACCGGACACAGTTTATCGTTGTCACACACCGTCCGGGAACGATGGAAAACGCCGATGTTCTCTACGGCGTGACGATGCAGCATCAGGGTGTTTCCCAGATGCTGAAAGTACAGCTGCGTGAAGCCATCAGCATGGCTGAACCGGCACTGGAGGCGGCATGAGTTTTCTCAGTAAATTAAAGGAAATCTTCAGCAAGAAGGAAGACCAGGCAGTATATCTGAGCGGGTTTAAGAAGGCCAAGCAGACGTTCGGTGACCAGCTGTCACAGATGCAGTATGAGTTCAAGGGTGTCGACGACGACTTCCTTGAGCAGCTGACGATCATTCTTCTGGAAAGTGATGTCGGCATTTCGACTGCCGATCTGATCTGTGAAAAGCTGAAGAAGAAATGCGATGACTATCCGTCCATTACCTTCCACTGGGCGATGAATTTCCTGATTGAAATCATGAAGGAAGTATATGAGGAATACCCGGACGAACCGATCCGCTATAATGAAGAGGGGACCACGGTCATTCTTCTGGAAGGTGTCAACGGCAGCGGCAAGACGACAACAGCCGCCAAGCTGGCAAAAATGTATATGGATCAGGGAAAGACGGTTGCCTTTGTGGCTGCCGACACATTCCGTGCCGGTGCCATTGAGCAGCTGGCAAAATGGGGCGAACGCCTCGGTGTTCACTGCATCAAGGGCCGTGAAAACGGTGATCCGAGTGCCGCTATTGTCGACGGCTGCCGCTATGCCAAGGAGAACAATATCGATATTCTTCTGTGTGACACGGCCGGACGCCTGCAGAACAAGGCCAACCTGATGAATGAGCTTGCCAAGATGAACCGTGTCAGTGCCCGCGAGATCGAAGGTGCACCGCACAACACGTGGCTCGTCCTCGATGCAACGACCGGACAGAACGGTCTTTCCCAGGCA
>CAMNGB010000141.1 GCA_946537835.1 uncultured Erysipelotrichaceae bacterium | reverse complement strand
TCCATCCTACATGGGATTTCTTCTTTGCCGTGATACCACTCTCTGATACCATTTTTCTGCCATGCGGATCGTAAATGAGGTAGATGTGAGTGAATATCGTAGATATAAATTGTCAGACAGAAAGCAGTGCAGCCGCACTGCTTTTTGCATGAAAAACCCGTCACTGCAGACGGGCATATTCCTGTACGATGACGCTTTCGACAGCTTCCAGCTGATAGGGGTGGGAACGCTGCGATCCGTCCGAGGCAAAGCGGACGCAGTCATTGATCAAGGAAGGCAGGTTCTTATCGGTGCCGCAGATCATCCAGATCTTCGGCAGTGCCAGCTGCTTTTCAAGATTCCGCAGGCTGCGGTATTCGAAGTAGGAGCCGGTATAGGAAAAGATGATGATCAGATCCTTTCTTCCTGCCTGCAGGATATGTTCCATCTGATCGGCATAGGCAACATTGGTCTGAATCTGCTTTCCCAGCATGCGCAGGTCGACCTGCAGGTCGGTTGCGGCATTTTGCGCCTTCAGCATGCCGCAGGCATAAACATGTTCATAATCATGAATATCCCTGCACAGGCGGAGAATCTTTTCCCGATTCAGGGAGGAAAGTGCCTGCCGGACGGCAGAAGAGATATGATCTGCCTGTTCGTCAATGATATTTTCTCCGGCTTTTTCAAAGCGGTAGGAAGTATCATTCAGAAGCACCTTCAGCTCAGCAAAGTCATTGAGGCCGATGTCCCTGACAAAGCGCGACAGGGAACCGGTGCCGACATGACACTGTGCTGCCAGTTCCTTGATGCTGAGATTTTGGATCTCGTCCTGATGGGAAAGGATATATTCGGCAATGATGCGGTTGGTGGAGTCTTTCTTCTCGGCAGCCAGGGCACTGAGAAAGACAACCGGCAATTTATCGTAGATCATGACTTTACTATAGCATTTCCTCAGAAGAAAAAGATGCCCGGCGGCATCTTTCATGAATTGTTATCTGCCGGAAGCGAGGCTGTACAGCAGGCGTTCCTTCATCGGGGAAGGATCGATGCCGCAGGCTTCCATGATCTTGAAGGCAAACGGATAGGGAGTGGCAGGTCCCTGGGATGTGACGACGTTCTGATCCCATACGGCAACGTCTTCAACAAACTTTCCGGCACTCTTCAGAACTTCGCCGTATCCGGTATAGCCGGTCACGGTCTTTCCTTCCAGAACACCGGCAGCTTCGAGCACCTTGGTGCCGGAGCACATCGCACAGACCAGCTTGTGATTGTCGTTGAAATATCTGAGCATGTTCATGACATCCTGGTTGTCGATGAATCTCTGCCATGCCGTTCTTCCGCCCGGCACGACAATGACATCATAGTCTTTGACTTCATCAGAGAAGATTTTGTCTGCCCTGACATACATGCCCTGCATGGAGAGGACAAACGGATCTTCCTGGAAACGGAAGGTATGGGTTTCGATTCCTGCTCTTCTGAGCAGGTCAACGATCTGCATTGTTTCGCTTTCTTCGTATCCTTCGATCATCAGTACTGCTGCTTTTGTCATGATCATTCATCCTCCTTGACATCAAATGCATTGAAATAGACCATTCTTTTCTTTACGGTCAGGGAATCGCCGCCCAGAGCATCAACCAGCTTATAGGCAAATGCATAGGCAGTTGCCGGACCCTGGGAAGTGATCAGGTTGCCGTCAATGACAACCTTGCCGTCCACTCTGTTTCCGTGGCTGATCTTTGCGGCTGTGGAAGGATAGCAGGTAAATGTTCTGCCTTCGAGAATGCCGGCAGCTTCGAGAACAATCGGTGCTGCACAGATGGCCGCAACATACTTTCCTGCCGCATTCATTTCCCGCAGGCATTCCAGCAGTGTTTCATTATTTGCCATGGCATCGGCTCCGCCGTAGCCGCCCGGCAGGATGACCATGTCATAATCCTTCAGGTCTTCACTGAGAACCTTGTCGGTACGCATTGTAATGTCATGACCGCCGGTGATGTCTTTCTGATCAAGACCGACCATGTCACAGGTCAGTTCGGCTCTGCGGAAGATGTCGACGATTGTCAGTGCTTCGCCTTCTTCACAGCCGTTCGCAAATATTACTGCAGCTTTTTTCATATCGGTATCTCCTTGTTTACAGCCACATCATATGGAAGAAGGCGGAAAAAATAAAGCGATTTCCAGATTCTGGAAACCGGATGCATTTTATCTGATTCCTATATATAAATGTAAAGAAACGAGGTAACAGCTATGAAACCGATGGAAGGATCTAAAATATATCCCACTGCAGTATTGTTAACGGTGACAGGAGGATTCCTGGATGCCTATACATATTTTGTCAGAGGCAAGGTATTCGCCAATGCCCAGACCGGAAACATCATCAAACTGGGAATTGCGATTGCCCAGGGAAACACGGAAGGAATCATTGACTTCCTGATGCCGATCACGGCTTTCTGCATCGGCATCCTGACGGTCCTGACGATTGAGCATCATTTCAGGAAGAGAAAGATCCGCTACATTCACCGGGCAGTTCTGATCATTGAAATTCTTTCACTTCTGGTGACGGCCTTTCTGCCGCAGCAGGAAGTGACGAATGTCCTGTGCAACATCATTGTTTCCTTTGTCTGTGCCATGCAAATGGAAGCCTTCAAGACATTCATGGGCCAGGCATTTGCCACAACCGTATCAACAGGCAACCTGCGCAAGTTTCTGGAATTCCTTTACAGGGCAGTTATCGGAAAGAAAAAGGAAGACCGGCAGACAGCGCTGCAGTATTTCCTGATCGTGCTGCTGTTTATCGGCGGTGTCATTCTCGGAACCATATCGGCAGAGATCATGAATATCCGGGCTTCACTGATACCGGTGATCCTGCTTTGTCTATCCTATATTATTATTGCCGTACGATACCGCACCATACTGAAAGCAGAAAGGGAAAACTGAAAAAATTTAGTAAAAATATTCAAATATTTGTAAATCCATGCATACATGTTAGTGCACTGTTAGCAAATGTTAGTATGATTGAAGTGAACTGTAATCAGTAATAAACTCTGCTGTCTGAAAAATGCCCGGACAGTACAATAACTGCATTCATACTCGATCTTGCAGATCCTGTTCATGATTCAAAACCAAACTGTGAGGTCTTGCTTTATGAAGTATGCATGTGTCGGCGTCAGCCCGAAAGAAGCGTATCTGTCATTTCCTTCCGTAGATATATCATCTGCCGTATATTTTGATGAGCTCGATGAGTGTCTGAGGTTTGTGAGAAACAATGCCCTGGATATCATTTTTGTGCGCAGTGATCTTCCCCGGGAAGAAAAGCAGAGGTTCACATCGGCACTGTACGATATCAATCCTTCGGCAGTTGTACTCGATGTCAGTGACAACAGTGAAGAACTCATGTTGCTGAGACCGATCCGGAAAGACAGACTGGATGATACGCTGACAGTCCTGATTCCGGCAATCAGGCCGGAGAAGAAAAGAATCTATATCCGGACCTTCGGAAGGTTTGTTGTATTCAAGGACGGACAGCCCTGTTCTTTCAGCGGCAAGGCCAAGGAGATCCTGGCATTGCTGGTGACAAGAAGAGGGAAGGAAGTCAGCAACGAAGAGATCTATACCACAATCTGGGAAAACCGCCCCTACAGCAACCGCGACATGATCGTTTATTACAATGCCCTGCGGAGACTGAAGAATACCCTGAGAAAATACGGAATCAGTGATCTTCTGATTTCAGCCACTCATGGCCAGATGGTCAATACCGAACTGTTTGACTGTGACTATTATGACTGGCTGAGGGGTGACGGAGATACCGAGACCGGGTTTGAGGAAGAATTCCTGTCTGAATACTCCTTGGGTGAATACATTCTCAGTGATATGATCAGCAGAAGACGCTGATTTAAAAAGAA
>CAMNGB010000140.1 GCA_946537835.1 uncultured Erysipelotrichaceae bacterium | reverse complement strand
GGCATCTTCAAACGGCTGACCGAAGAATTCATGACCGCCGTCCCTGATGACATGAAATTCACACTCGGGAATGATCTTTGATGCTTCTTCCGAATATGACAGCGGAATGGTTGTATCACTGTCGCCGTGCATCAGCAGCATATGTCCCCGGTAGGACGAAAGCAGCTGATCAAAATCGACATCCCAGAGATCTGTCACAAAGTTTTTTCCGACATGGATCCATCCTCCGAACAGACTGACATCTTCCGGCACTGCATCCTTTGAGGCATACTGTTCCATGCCGCTGTCTTTCTTGGCGGACAGTGCCGGATACATGAGGATCATGCCGGCGATCTCATCCTGGTGTGAACTTCCGACAACCGTTGTCACAAGGCCGCCCATACTGCCGCCTAGCAGAACGATCCGGCCGTCCGAGAATTCCCAGGTTTCTGCCGCCTTCAGCACTGCTTCAAGATCGGAAGCCTCGGTAAGAACGGAAAGTTCGGAATTGCTGCCGTCGCTGCGGTTGCCGCCCACCGTGCCGCCGCAGAAGTCAAAGACATAGGCCGCATAGCCGTTTTCTGCCAGCCGTTCGGCATAGCGCACACCCGAGGTATGATCATTGCCCAGTTCGTGGGAGAAGATGACAAGCGGCACCCTGCCGTCCGTTTTGGGCACATAGGCAATGCCGTAGATCCTCTTTTCTCCGTTCTGAACCCATATTTCTTCTGTCGTATAGGCTGTCATATTCCCTTGTCCTTCTTCCTGTTTTGTTTCTGCTGTCTCGGCCGGCAGGGAACTTTCACTGCTGCACCCTGCCGCAAGACACAGTGCCAGCAATACTGCCGGAATGATTTTCATTGTCTTCTTTATAGGCATCGTCTTATTTCAGATTTTCTTTGAAGAAGCTTTCCAGTTTCTCAAACGGAATTCTGTCGGTGCGGTCGTAGAGGTCGATATGTTCGGCATCTTCGACGATATACAGTTCCTTCGGCTCGGCTGCCATCGCATATGCCTTTTCCGAGAAGCTGCGGGAATGGGCTCTGTCTCCGGCAATGAACAGTATCGGCCGCGGTGAGATCTCCTGGATATACTGCAGGCAGGAGAACTGCATCATTGCCAGCTTGGAAGTCATGGTAAAGCCGAAGCGGGCATTGACATGATGACCGCGCTTTACGGCATAGAAGCGGTCCCATTCATTGGCAACCGGATCCTTTTCGGGAAGATCGGCTTCCGAAGCATACGGGATTTCCGGAAAGTTCGGATGGATTTCCTGCTGTCCCCTTTCGAAATCAGCCCATCTCTTTTCTGCCAGTTCCTTCTTCTGGGCGGCGATTGCTTCCGGCGGCATATTGAACATTGTTCTGAAACCGGTAATGTCATACATGGATGTTGTGGCAACGGCCCTGATGCGGGGATCGGCAGAAGCAGCCGAGAGGGCAAAGCCGCCGCTGCCGCAGATGCCGATGACACCGATCCTTTCCCTGTCAACATAAGGCAGTTTCACACCCAGATAGTCAACAGCGGCACTGAAGCTTTCGGCAAACAGTTCCGGTGAGGAAATATTTCTCGGCTCGCCGCCGGATTCTCCCATGAATACCTGATCGAATGTCAGCACGACAAATCCTCTCTGTGCCAGTTCATTGGCATAGACGCACGGTCCCTGTTCCTTGACTCCGCCATAGGGAGCACCGACGATCAGTGCCGGATACTTCCTGGTTTCATCAAGGCCCTTTGCCCGGTAGATATCTGCCGCAATGGCAATTCCGTATCTGTTGTTATAGCGGACATGTTCCCTTTCAACACCCGCGCTCAGTTCTGCAATATATCCTGCCATATCAATCATCTCCTTTTTCTTTTCAATTACTTTATACATTCCATCCTTCCTATAATCAAATACTCATTTTCTATACGTTCCTATGCTAAAATTGAATATGTAATCAAAGGAGAATACTTATGGAGATCCGTACCCTGCAGTATTATCTGGCAGTCATCCGGGAAGGCACGATTTCAGCTGCCGCCCAGGCCCTGCATGTCGCCCAGCCTTCCCTTTCCAGACAGATGAAGGAACTGGAAGAAGATCTCGGTGCCCCGCTGTTTGTGCGCGGCAACCGCCGCATTGCCCTGACCGAAGAAGGCATAGTTCTGAAAAAGCGGGCTGAAGAAATGGTAAGGCTGATGAAAATGACCGAAGATGAAATCACCCAGATCAGAAATCACATTTCCGGATCGGTGCGGATCGGTGCCGGAGAATCCTGGTCCTTCCATTACCTGGCCAGAACTGCCGCCGCACTTGCCCAAGAGCATCCCGATATCCGCTTTCATATCACCAGCGGCGATACGCAGGATCTGATGGATGAGCTGAACAAGGGACTCATTGATTTCGCCGTCATCTTCACCGATATCGATCATACCCTCTATCAGTCCGTTGAACTGCCGGCAGAAGACAGCTTCGGCCTGCTCATGCGGAAAGACAGCCCTCTTGCCGCAAAGAAGGAAATCCGTCTGAAAGACCTGCAGGGAATTCCGCTGCTGATTTCCAGAGCAGCCGAGCCCTATTATTCCGGCCTGGAAGAATATTCTTCCCTGAATATCATCGGCACCTACAACCTGATCTACAATGCCTCCCTGCTCGTCGAAGACGGGCTGGGATATGCCGTCTGCTTTGAGAGACTGATCAATACCGCCGGAGACAGTCCGCTGTGCATCCGGCCGATCGTTCCCGAAAAGAAAACAGCCGGATACCTGATCTGGAAAAAGTACCAGGTATTCTCTCCGGCTGTTCAGATGTTCATTGACCGCATCCGCACTGTGATTGCTCAGAAAGATTCTGAAGAATAAACGTAAACAATGACCGCAGTCCTGCGGTCATTGTCTGTATTCCTGTCAGTTTTCTTTTCAGAATTCCCGGAAGAAAGAGATATGTTCCGGGAGTTCCGTGAATCCGTGCGTTCGGTAGAATTCACATGCCGGCATATTCCTGTCGGTGATCAGGAAGATCTGACGGATATTCCGTTCCTTCAGATATTCTTCGATCATCTGCAGGAACTGTGTCCCGAGTCCCCTGTTCTGCATATCCCTGCGGATGAACAGTTCTTCGATATGATATTCCGTCCCGCCGCACCAGTGCCGGATGTTTCCGATCGATACACCTGTCAGAATATCATCCGCATACATTCCCAGGATGACTGGAGTACGGACTTCTGTCAGGTCCCGGAGATAGTTTTCCAGCTGTTCATCCTGCCAGTCCTCATTCCAGGGCGGACCGGTGAATGTTTCCCGGAAGAGATTCATGATCTCGGGAAGGTCATTCCGGTTCAGTTCTTTCAGTACTGTATTCATATATATCACCTGTTTTTTCAGATGAATCTTCCGGTAATGCTGGAAGGATTGTTTCTGATATCTTCCGGTGTTCCGCTTGCGACAATCATGCCTCCGTCAGCTCCGCCTTCCGGTCCCATGTCAATGATATAGTCGGCATTCCTGATCACATCCAGATCATGTTCAATGACAATGACCGTAGCCCCGTGATCGATCAGGGTCCGGAATACAGTCAGAAGTGTTTCCACATCCTTGGGATGCAGGCCGATGGTCGGCTCGTCAAAGACAAAGACGGAATCATCCTGGGCCCTGCCCATTTCACTGGCAAGCTTCAGCCTCTGTGCTTCGCCGCCGGAAAGACCGGGAGTTTCTTCTCCCAGCGTCAGATAGCCAAGACCCAGGTCTTTGAGAATCTGCAGGCGCGGCTGCACGGTCTTCATGTCCTTGCAGAAAGACAGTGCTGTATTGACATCCATGTCCATCAGCTGCGGCAGGGATTTCATCTCCCCGGCCTTGTTTGTGACCCGGATCTTCTTGGCGTTATTGGCATAGCGGCTGCCGCGGCATTCCGGACAGGGAATATCCACATCCGGCAGGAACTGCACGTCCAGGGAAATCTGACCGGTGC
>CAMNGB010000139.1 GCA_946537835.1 uncultured Erysipelotrichaceae bacterium | reverse complement strand
GAGGTAGTAGTTTTTTCGCGTCTCATTCACCTTGCACCGACCGGCGAACTCTCTTGATCAACTGCCGAAAGACCGTGTCCTCTTCATCGCATTTACCTACTTTGTTATACAATTTTCGATTCCGGATGTCAATTCAGAACAATGACATCTGGTTGGTTTCCTGCAGCCCTTCCAGACAGCCCATGACTTCCAGCTTCTTCAGCAGCGTTGCAGAGAGCTGGGTGCGGCGGATAATGTCTTCCTTGGAAAGGAACGGCGCCTGATTGCGGGCTTCCTCAACGGAGCGGGCAACGTTGCCGCCGAGGCCGTCAATGACCGAGAACGGCGGGATGATCTGCTTGTCATTGTCCGGATCGACCGTAAACTGGGTCGCCTTTGATTTGTACAGATCGACACGGCCGATGCTGAAGCCGCGGGCATACAGTTCCTCACAGACTTCCAGTGTGTCATACAGGGCTTTTTCCTTGTTGGATACCGGCACGGCCGCATTTCTGTCATCGCGCCTTGCGGCAATGTCAGCCATTCTGCTGCGGATGGCGTCAATGCCTCTGGTCATCGTTTCGATCTCATAGGCATCGCAGCGCAGCGAGAAGAACTGGATATAGAAATGGAGCGGTTCATGTACCTTGTACCAGGCAATGCGCATGGCCATCATGACATAGGCAACGGCATGTGCCTTCGGGAACATGTATTTGATCTTCTTGCAGGAATCGATGTACCATTCCGGCACATTCCTGTTCTTCATCTTCTCTTCCTGATCGGGACGCAGGCCTCTGCCCTTTCGGACGTCTTCCATGATCTTGAAGGCATCGATCGGCTCCAGTTTCTTGTCAAGAAGATAGGTCATGATATCGTCACGGCATCCGATGACTTCTTCCAGCGGATGACCGGCTCTTACCAGTTCCTGGGCATTTCCGGCCCAGACATCGGTTCCGTGTGAAAGACCTGAGATGATGACCAGATCGGAGAACTTGTGCGGTCTGGTCTCTTCCAGAACGCCGCGGGTCGTGCGGGTTCCGAATTCCGGCAGACCGAGAGCACCGGTCTCCTTCTTGTAGATGCGGGGATCGGCCTTCAGGGCATCATCGCTGTAGAACAGGCTCAGGGTCTCGGGATCATTCATCGGAATATCCATCGGCTTTCTGTCGGCAATATTCTGCAGCATTCTCATGGCTGTCGGATCGACATGACCGAGAATATCAAATTTCAGGACATTGTCATGAATGTCATGGAAGTCGTAATGGGTCGTCTTCCAGTCGGAGTTCGGGTCATTGGCCGGATACTGCACCGGTGTAAAGTCTTCGGCATCATAGCTGTCGGGAATGATGATAATGCCGCCGGGATGCTGGCCGGTCGTGCGCTTGACGTTCTGGCAGCCTTTTGCCAGATAGTCGCGCATCGTCCTGCGCATGTCGGTGATATTCATCTTTTCGCAGTAGCCGGATACATAGCCGTAGGCCGTCTTTTCGGCAACGGTGCCGATCGTTCCGGCACGGTATGCATGGTCTTCGCCGAATACCTCCTTGATGAAGGCATGGGCCCGCCACTGGTATTCATTGGAGAAGTTCAGATCGATATCAGGTGTCTTGTCGGCATCGAATCCGAGGAAGGTCTGGAACGGAATGTTCTGGCCGTTCCCCTTCATGACTGTGCCGCAGTGCGGACATTTCTTGTCTTCCAGGTCAAATCCGGACTTGATCTCGGGATCATCGATCCATTCACTGTACCGGCATTTCGGACAGAGATAATGCGGACGCAGCGGATTGACTTCGGTAATGCCCGACATCGTTGCCGTAAAGGAAGATCCGACAGAACCTCTTGAACCGACGACATAGCCGTCATCGTTGGATTTCTTTACCAGCAGATGGGCAATGTAGTAATGCACGCCGAAACCGTTGCGGATGATATTGTCCAGTTCCTCATCGAGACGTGTAGTCACGATTTCCGGAACCTTTCCTTCGAATTCATACATCCTTTTTGCCGTGTTGTGACAGATCTCACGCAGCTTGTCATCCGAGCCTTCGATATGCGGCGGGAATGTTCCGGCCGGAACCGGACGGATCTCTTCGATCTGATCAAACAGCATGTTCGGGTTGATGACAACGATCTCTTCCACCAGCTGCGGATCATCCAGCCAGGCAAATTCCTTCTTCATCTCATCGGTGAAGCGGATATGCTGGTCGGGATTCTTTGTGCGCCATCTCAGATGTTCGTCACGGATATACAGCGGATGGGTCACACCGCCGACACCCTGGCTCATGATATAGACATCACGGAAGATCTTTTCTTCCCTGGTGCAGTAATGGGCATCACTGTCGGCAATGATCGGCTTATGCAGCTTCTTTGCCATTCTGATGATGCGCTTCTGTACCTCCTTCAGACGGTCCATGGAAGGAATGCTGCCCATGGCCAGACTGTTGGAGAAGTTGGCAAGCGGCTGCAGTTCGATATAGTCATAGAAGCGCATGGCAGCTTCCAGACGGGCATCGTCGCCGTTGCATGCCAGTTCGAATACTTCACCGTTCATGCAGGCACTGCCCAGCAGAAGGTTTTCACGGTGCTTCTGCAGTTCACTGCGCAGAACCCTAGGCTCTGCCGCAACATCGGTGCCTTCCTTGCCGGATGCCTTGCCCATGACGGCAAGCGTCTTTGTATTGGATTCGGTTACCAGACGGTACAGTGCTTTGAGACCGTCATGATTTTTGGCAATGACGCATACATGCGTTCTTCTGACCTTGACAAAGGCCCTGTCGTCCTGGATCTTATCCTGCAGATCACGGATCGTTTCGGCATGGAATTTTGTCTTTGCGTCCTTAAGCAGGCAGAGGAAAACTCCGGCCAGTGCTTCGGCATCATAGTCGGCCCTGTGAGCGACTTCCTCATCGTAGGAAACGCGGTAGTTGCGGGCAATGTTGCCGAGACGGTATGCCCTTCTGTCCTTCAGAATGGCACGTGACATATCGAGGGTATCGATGACGGTATTCGTCAGCGGCGGCTTTCCGAGCCGGCGCAGTTCCTCGTTCATGAAGTGGTAATCAAATGCGGCATTGTGGGCAACCAGTATGCCGTCACCGATCCAATCCAGGATCTCATCGCATGCCTCGGCAAACGTCTTTGCGTTTTTGACCATGTCATTGGTGATATTGGTCTTGGCACTGATAAACGGCGGAATCGGAACCGGCGGTTTGATGAACATCTGCAGGCGGTCGGTGACCGTCTGGGTTTTGATCTTGACGGCACCGAATTCGATGATGTGATCGAAATAGCAGGAAAGACCTGTCGTCTCAAGGTCAAAGGATATATATTCCTGATCATCGATCTTTCCGTCAGTTGCATTGCGGACGATCAGCAGATGATCATTGGCAAGGTTCATTTCACATCCGAGCCCGATCTTGAAGTCGCGCTCCGGATCCTTTTTCTTCAGTCCCTGGGCATTGTTGAAGGCCTTGACGAATGACTGCACGTCGGCATGGTCGGTAATGACAATGCCCCTGTGGCCGATGTTCCAGGCATAGTTTACGATTTCCTTGATGTCACAGACACCGTCCATTTCCGACATGTTGGTATGCATGTGGAATTCCAGACGCTTCTTTTCGGCCGTATCCGTTTCTTTTACCCGCTCCAGCTTTTCAATGCTCTGGGCGCTGCAGACAAGATCATTGGCAAAGGTATCGAATTCAACCCGGCCGAAGATGCGGACCCGGTCGCCTGTTTTGACTTCAGCCATCTCTTCTCTTGTCAGATTCCGGCCTTCAAAGCGCTTGACGGCAATTGCATCGGTTCCGTCAAAGACAGAGAGCGTCTGAATCATCTTTTTCGTCTTCTTGGTTTCAATGGTTTCCTCGGCAAAGACATCGGCATCAAACTGAATATCGGAAACGGGATCGTGAATGTCACGGAGTTCGACCTTTGTATAGTCACTCATCTTT
>CAMNGB010000138.1 GCA_946537835.1 uncultured Erysipelotrichaceae bacterium | reverse complement strand
TTGATCTTCTTCAGACATACCGGGCATACGCTTTCGGTCTGCCTGATGCGTACAGACATCAGATGATACCTCTTCTTTCAAGGATCTCCAGACATTTCTGGAAGGTCCGGCTGATCAGCAGCGGACAGACTCTGGCCCGCTGGGACAGATCGTTTCCGAGCAGGTCCATGCACATCGGACTGCCGCCGGTGTCTTCGTTGTCTTTCAGAAACCAGTCATACAGTTCGGCAGCCATTTCATCATATTCGGGATGCGCCTGTTCATCGGCTGCACCCTTATTGGCAAAATAGGACAGCAGACAGAGACCGCCGCTCAGGCAGCCGCAGACAGAGCGGTAATTGCTCATGCCGCGGTTCAGGCCGCCGAGCGAACGCACGAGATCGGGATTTTCAAGTCCCTGTGCTTCCAGTGCATACAGCAGCAGTACCTGGGCACACTGATAGCCGTCATGATACCAGTCAAAGATCTTTTCCAGTTCGTCAAATTCAACCTTTTTTTCACTCATGATGCAGTCCTTTCAGGCCGATGAGATAATAACGGCACTTCTGATCTGCCAGCCGGCAGACTTCGCTGATATATTCGTCACTCCACAGTTTTTCGATAATATAGTCTTTCCAGAAGGATGTGTGATCTTTCAGGAACAGAATCTGCAGGCCTGTCTGTTCCAGAATGTCCGGCAGTTCGCTGCGCTTCAGGGGAAACAGGTCGGCAATCAGCAGCAGGCCGTCATCCTTCAGAATTCTGACAGCTTCCTTCAGTGCCAGCATCTGGTCCCCGCTCTGAAACATCGCACATTCGCTGATCACAAGATCAAAGGAATGATCATCATACGGCAGATCCAGCATGTCTCCTTTTCTGACATCCTCCGCTTCATCCAGGTCAATGCCCTCTGCTTCGTATCCGCAGCGGCGCAGAAGCCGCACCGTATCTCCGCTGCCGGCACCGAGATCCACAGCCCTGCCGCCGGCAGGTCTGTGATTTCCGGCCAGATCCAGCAGATATTCCGTCATTTCAGAGCCGCCGGGATGGCGCGCCTGCGTGCTCATTTGTCTTCCAGCACTTTCTCAACCGAAAGAACCCGGCCCATTGCCAGTTCCTCGGGAACATAGACAAATCCGCACTGCGGACAGACCGGCAGTTCCACCGGAAAGGCATTATCGAGATATTCGAATACGGCATTGCCCTTGACAAGCGGAATGCCGCAGTGTGCACATTTCAGATGGCTGTCGGCTTCCAGCGTATAATATGTCTTCTCGTTTGCCATGGCTTTCCTCCTATCTGACTCGCACCTGCATGCGGTGGCTGTAGGCACTGAGGATGGTATAGTGATCATCCTGTTCAAGGAATCTGACCCAGAAAGAGACATTGCCGATCCGGTGCATTGCCGTCAAAGTATGATCGGCTTCATTCAGCACTGCCCTACGGTCTTTCCGATAGGCAGCGATCGTCTGCAGAAGATCGCTCTCCAGGATCATCCTGTCTTCCATCTTCTGTTTCACTTCGTCACTGATTTCACAGGTAAACGGCACTTTTTCTTCCATGATCTCTTCCTTCCAGATTTCCTTCAGAAGCGTCTGTTTCAGTTTCAGACGGTTGCGGCGCTTTGCGGAAAGATCGGGCATATCATCGGCACCCGTTCCGTAAACTAGTTCGCTGTAATGTACGGCATCGGCTCCCTGACGGCGCAGCCGGTCACGGCAGGCCATGCAGTAAGTCACATAGGAAGCTTCGCTGTCGGTTTTCAGGCACTCCTGTGCCATGTCATCCGCCGCCTCGCGGTTGACATAGGATACCAGACCGCCGTAGCCGCAGCAGGATGTCCTGTTTCCGGAATATTCCGTTTCCTTAATGTCTCCGCCGAGCTGCCGGACGATATCCCGGACGGCATTCTGCGTCTTTTCGTCATTGCGGGCTCCGCAGGCGTCATGTATGATGACTTCTTTCTGCAGAACCGCATGACCTTCGGGAAGACCCTTTTCAGCCAGCACATCCCAGAGACCGATCACTTCCGGAAAGTGTTCCTGCAGGGTCTTGCTGCAGGTCGGACAGCCGGAAATGATCACCGGATCTCCCAGTTCATGCATCTGGTCTTTCAGGAAGGCGATCTGTTCTTCATACAGTTCTTTTCTTCCTGCCCAGCGGGCAATGACACTGCAGCATCCCAGCATCAGCGCCACACCGCCTTCCTGACGCTTCATCAGGTCTTCATATGTCCTGTAAACCGTATCCGGCGCAATCGCATCAGCCTGACAGCCGGGGAAATAGACATAGCGGCATTTTTCATATCCGGGCTGTTTTCCGGCCAGGAATCCTTCCTGATTGGAAAACAGCATATCCAGCAGTGCGAATTCATGCACGGCCAGACTCATCTTCTGTGTTTCAACCATGTTTTCCCTGGCCATGCGGCAGATCTCTGCCATGTCATAGCCGTTCGGACATGTCACCGTGCACTGCCCGCACAGGGCACAGGAATTCAGGGCTTTGTTCATCATATGATCGCCCATGATGATGCCGGTATTATTATAGATTTCCCTGGTCAGGATCCGCGGACAGCGTTTGAATGCCCGCAGATAGGAACAGCCCCGGAAGCATTCGGCACATTCACACTGAATGCAGCGGGAGGCTTCGCGGATACATTCTTCCCTGCTGTAGATGCCGTTTTCGGCAACCGCTTCTTCGATCGGAATGTAATTGAGGTTGGTAAACAGATCTGACTCCGTCTCTCCTTCCGGCGGACGGCTGTTACGGGGATCAAGATGCTGGATGATTCTCTCGGCTGATACAGCCGCTCTTCTGGCATCGAAGAGCGCCTGCAGAACAGCTCCGTATTGTTTCTCTCCGGCGGGAAAGATCCGCTGTGCTGAATCACAGAGTGTCACGGGATCGGTTTCTTCTGTTTTCAGGGAAGAAGCTCCGCACAGGATGTCAAATCCTCCGGCTTCTGCCAGGGCGGATGCCGGATCGGAATCAAAACAGATCTTCAGTTCACTCTGCTTCAGTTTCGGAAGCTGCCGCTTCAGGACCTCCTCCGGCAGGTCGCTGCAGCGCTTCAGCAGATCCGTTTCATCATGTGCTTCGGTATAGAATGTCACCGGATATTTCTTCGAAGCCATATCGGCAGCGAAGGCAAGCGTAAACAGCTCCGTGCCGAATACGCCGATCTTCTGTTTCTTCCTGAATTTCAGAAGCCCTTTTGCCTTCGGGACATCGCTGTGGTACATGACGGCTCTTTCGACAGCCGGAATATTGACAGATTCTTCCAGTTCACGGCGCCGGCACCGGCTGCGGCACGGGGCATCACAGCCATAGGAAAGAATCTCCGGAAACGGAGTAATGTATTCCAGAAGGCTGCGTGCCTTTCCGAAGTCGCCTTCGGAAACAGCCAGAAGCATCGCCTTGACGTCCAGTTTCAAAGGACATGCGGCATTGCAGAAAGGAGGATCTTCATAGGTGCAGAGACTTTCCCTCTGCTCAAGTTCCTCTTTGGAAAACAGCTGTTTCTGATGATAGTCCCGGGTGGACCTTTCTTTGAAATGGTCACTCATATCTGTCTCCATTTTACTATAGAACGGAAGAATGGGCACTTCCGTGCCCATTCCTTCCCCCATTAATTTATGAATGAAGGCTATTTGATCTCACGCAGTGCTTCAAGCACGTTTTCGGGACGTGCCGGAACACGGGTGATTCTCGCACCTGTCGCATTGAAGATTGCGTTCAGAATTGCCGGGTGCGGAGCATCGAGCGGTGCTTCACCGCAGCCGGATGCGCCGTACGGGCCGTTCGGACGCGGATGGTTCTCCTGGAATACCAGTTCGATATCATCCGGTGCATCGTTCGGATACGGAATACCGCACTTCAGCAGGCTGGTATGCTTGCTGAGGTCTTCAAAGTCTTCGCTCAGTGCCAGACCGATACCCTGTACCAGACCGCCGTAGAAGTTGCCGTCTAC
>CAMNGB010000137.1 GCA_946537835.1 uncultured Erysipelotrichaceae bacterium | reverse complement strand
TGATAAAAATGACTTAAGGGGAAGTGTTTTTCTTCACCTTAAGTCACTTTGTTCCCATTTTCCGGAATGTATCCAGGACCTTCATGGTCAGGACATCCGGTACGATCCGGGATAGATACCGTTCACAGCTGCTGATGATGCCGGGCGTGCTGAGCAGGCGGTTCATGCGGACATCATTCAGTGACTTCTCTACGACATCACTCCGCTTCAGTGCCAGCGGCATGAAGCTGTAGTCAGGGGATTCTTCCGAGGCAATGCCGATAAACTCGGTATCCTTGATCCAGTAGGGACAGACACATGTGACATGAATGCCCCGGTCTTTCAGTTCATAATGCAGGGCCTTGCTGTAGCTCTGTACGAAGGCTTTTGTAGCGGCGTAGATGCCAAGATACGGCATCGGCTGAAAACCGGCAACGGAAGCGATCTGCAGCACCCAGGCACCTTCGCAGAGAAAGGGGATGCAGATATTGGTCACTTCTGCCAGTGCCCGGCAGTTGAGGTCGATCATATTGACGGTATCGCTGCGGGAGTGCGATGCAATGCCGCCGATCCTGCCCATGCCGGCAGCGCTGATGAGGGCAATGATCTGTACATCTTCCTGCTGCAGTCTGTTTTCCAGAAGATCCAGTTCGCTGCGGACGGTGATATCCATCGGCAGGATCTCACAATGAGAAGAAAGCCGGGAAGCTGTCTCTTCCAGTTTTTCTTTCCGGCGGGCAATCAGCCAGAATTCATCCGGCGCAAGACGTCTGTCCAGCGCCGATGCATACTCTCTGCCCAGTCCGCTGGAAGCACCGGTAATGATTACGATTCGTTTCATCAGTGTACTCCTGTTTCAGTTTGCAATGGTTCATTCGTTTTGTTTCAATTATGATTATAATGGAAAAAAGAGGAACGCATATATGAGAAAAATACTGATCGTCATCGACATGCAGAATGATTTTATCGACGGCAGCCTCGGCACAAAAGAAGCTGAAGCCATCGTTGAAAATGTGAAGAACAGGATCCGTGAGTATGCACCGGAGAATATCATCGCTACCATGGATACCCATGAGATCAATTATCTTTCGACCCAGGAGGGAAAGTATCTTCCGGTTGAGCACTGTATCCGCAATACCGAAGGGTGGCAGATCCGCAAAGATATTGCCGCTCTGCTTGAACATGCGGCCGTCTATGAGAAGCCGACATTCGGAAGCCGGGCACTGGCAGAACATCTTCTGCATCTGTCAAAAGAGGAAGAAATCAGCCTGGAACTGGTCGGTCTCTGTACAGATATCTGCGTCATTTCCAATGCTCTGCTGCTGAAGGCATTCATGCCGGAAGTGCCGATTTCCGTTGACAGTTCCTGCTGTGCCGGCGTAACACCCGCAAAGCATGAAGCAGCACTTGAAACAATGCGCTCATGCCAGATTCAAGTTATCTGAGAACAATCGTGAAAAAAATAACAAACATTGATTGTTTCACTTTCATTTTCTCCGGAAGAACGTATAATTGGATATGTGTCTTATGACAAACTGGAGGAAATAACATGAATAAACTGATGAAAGCTGCGGCTGCAATGGCTCTGGTATTCAGCGTCGGATGCAGCAGTCAGCCGTCTGCTGCCGAAGAAACACCGGCAGCGGAAGAAGAAGCCGTTACCCTGAAGGTCGGCTCCCTGAAAGGACCTACATCCCTCGGTCTTCTGAACATGATGAAGAGCAGTGAAGAGGGTACAACGGAAGGTTCCTATGAATTCAATATCGTCACCGCTGCCGATGAACTGGCAGCCGGCATTGTCGGTGAGGACTATGACATCGTTTTGGTTCCGGCAAATCTGGCAAGTGTTCTCTACAAGAAGACAGAAGGAAAGGTTTCTGTCATCGACATCAACACACTGGGTGTTCTGTACTGTGTGAGTGCCGATGATTCCATCACATCCGTCAAGGATCTTGCCGGCAAAACAGTTGTAACAACCGGTCAGGGAACAACACCGGAATATACACTCCGCTATCTGCTTGCCCAGAACGGCGTGGAAGACTGCACTCTCGATTTCAGATCTGAAGCAACGGAAGTTGTTGCGGCACTGAAGCAGGATGCTTCCCTGGTTGCCGTACTGCCGCAGCCGTTCGCAACCGCTGCCCAGATCCAGAATGAAGATCTGAAAGCCAACTTCTCACTCAGCGATGCCTGGGATGAACTCGGCGGCGATTCCCGCATGGTTACCGGCGTAACAGTTGTAAAGAATTCCGTTCTGGAAGAACATCCGGGTGCTGTTGCCAAGTTCCTGAATGACCACGCTGCCAGCGTTGAAGCCAGCAAGGATACCGACAAGACCAGTGAACTGGCTGTTGAATACGGCATCGTTGAAAAGGCACCGGTTGCCAAGAAGGCTCTGCCGAACTGTGCTCTGGTATGCCTGACGGGCGAAGAGATGAAGACAGCTCTGTCCGGCTATCTCAAGGTCCTCTTTGAAGCAGATCCTGCCAGTGTCGGCGGTGCTCTGCCGGAAGACGGATTCTATTACGTAAAGTAAAGACATTATGAAAAGAAAAGTGCTGATTATACTCGGGTGGGTATGCCTGTGGCAGCTGCTGGCAGCTGTCATCCATAACGATATTCTTATGGTCGGACCGCTTCAGGTTTTATCAGCACTTTTTTCTATGGTCCGGCAGCCTTCGTTCTGGATATCGATCATTTCGACCATGACAAGGATCATTGCCGGCTTCCTTGCCGGAACAATGCTGGGCATTCTGCTGTCCTGGCTGGCCTATGAACATTCGCTTGTCAGGGAAATCCTGCAGCCGCTGATGCTGTTTCTCAAGGCTGTCCCGGTTGTTTCATTCATTGTGCTGATTCTGATCTGGGCAGGCGGCAAGTGGCTGGCATTCCTGATCAGCATGATCGTTGTCATGCCGATTGTCTATGTCAATGTTCTGGAAGGACTGACAAATACGCCTGCCGGTCTTCTGGAAATGGCACAGGTATTCCGGATTCCGAAGAAGACGGTGGTCCGCCGCATCTACAGCCGCTCTGTCCGTCCGTATCTTGTCAGTGCCCTGTCACTCGCCTGCGGCATGGCTGTCAAAAGCGGCATTGCGGCAGAAGTCGTAGGACAGGTACGCAATACCATCGGCAACGGCGTCTATATGTCCAAGGTATTCCTGGCAATCGATGAGCTGTTTGCCTGGACGTTTATGATTCTGGTGCTGTCCTGGCTGTTTGAAAAAGCGGTGACAGTGCTTCTTGAGAAAGCGGGGAAGCGTTTATGATCAGGATCAGTCATCTGTACAAGAAATACGGACAGCAGGTCATTTATGATGATTTCAGCTGTACATTTGAAGACGGAAGGAAATATCTGATTGCCGGTGAATCCGGCATCGGCAAGACCACACTGCTGAGAATGATTGCCTCTCTTGAGGACTGCGACAGCGGTTCTGTTGATATCGAAGGCGAAAAAACCTTTGCCGTGGTATTTCAGGAAGACCGTCTGATCGAAGATATGTCAGCCGTTGAAAATGTCAGGCTTGTCAGTCCGCACCTGAGTGAAGAAACTGCCCGGAAGGAACTGGCAGAACTGCTGCCGGAGGAACAGCTTGACAAGCCGGTCAGTGAACTTTCCGGCGGCATGCGCAGAAGGACCGCACTTGTCAGGGCCATGCTGAATGACGGCAGAATCATCATTCTCGATGAGCCGTTTGCCGGCCTTGATGAAGACAACCGCCGCCGGGCACTTGCCTTCATTGATAAAAAACAGAACGGAAGAACCGTTCTGCTGTGCTCGCATGAAGATGATGATCTGCAGGAATACCTGCGGATCGATCTTGAAAACAGGGAAAAGTAAACGGATCTCAAAAATGCCGTGAATACTCGCGGCATTTTTTACATTATGTCGTATCTTTCGATCAGAGTACGGCTGAAGGAATGGGGATCACTGCATTCCGTATCCGCTGAAGACCAGTAGAAACGGACCGTTACTTTGCGGAATCCTTTCTTCTTTCCCAGGACTTCTGTTCTGCAGCGGTCGGTTAAGGTGATGTTCATTGTTCTTGTCATGGTTTTCACTTCCTGCTTCTTTCATCATTATACT
>CAMNGB010000136.1 GCA_946537835.1 uncultured Erysipelotrichaceae bacterium | reverse complement strand
TTTCGTCAAAAAAAAGGAATTCCGAAGAATTCCTCATTCGTCTCACTGAACCGTGAAGTCTACCTCATAGGTATCGCCGTATTCTTCATTTTCAAAATACTCGTCGAATAACAGCGTGATATCTCTGGATTCAGCCGGAATCTCATATACGGCTACGCCGTTCATCGTTTCGTTGATTGCCAGACTGTATTCGGATTTGAACATATCGCCGGAGGTATGATCATCATTCTCGGCATTGATCGGATCGGCATAGCTGACCGGATCGCTGTTCCAGTCATACACCACATAGAAGTCACTGGCAAACATCGGCAGTGATCCGCGGAATGTATTCTGCAGAGTGATATCAACGATCAGAAGCTTTTTCCCTTCTGCCGCCGTATAGTCGCCGTATGTCTGGGCCGTCTCGGCACTGTTGACGGTAAAGTCAAAGAAGGCATTGCTCATCTTGTCGCCGATATAGCCGTATGCATATCCTTCATCATTTGCCTTGATGCCGTCACCGCCGCGCGATGATGTGCTCTGCTCTGTCGTCTCCTGTGTCTCGGTTGTTGCTGTTTCTGCCGGTTTTTCCGTATCGCCGCTGCCGGCCGGTGCGGATGAGCCGCATCCTCCCAGGATCAGTGCTGCCGTGCAGAACAGTGCAGTCCATTGTTTTTTCATCTTTGTTTCCCTCCCTGATGATTCTCTTCCTGACTGTATCTTTCGATGATTTTCTGTACCAGCGGATGTCTGACGACATCATCGGCTGTCAGTTCCAGAACGGCAATATCCCGCATTCCCTGCAGGATCCGTGCCGCTTCGACAAGACCGCTGGCGGTGTTGTGACTCAGATCGATCTGGGTGATGTCACCGGTAATGACCATACGGGAATGGAATCCCAGGCGGGTCAGGAACATCTTCATCTGAGCTGTGGTTGTGTTCTGCGCTTCGTCGAGAATAACATAGGCATCATTCAGGGTACGGCCGCGCATATAGGCAAGCGGAGCGACTTCGATCGTTCCCCTTTCCATCAGTTTTTCTGTCTGTTCATTGCCCAGCATGTCATGCAGGGCATCGTACAGCGGCGTCAGATACGGATCGACCTTTTCCTTCAGGTCACCGGGCAGGAAGCCGAGATTTTCCCCTGCCTCAACCGCCGGACGGGTCAGTACGATCCGCTTGACATCGCCTTTCTTGAGGGCAGTGACCGCTCTGACAACGGCCAGATATGTTTTGCCGGTGCCGGCCGGACCGACAGCGAAGACGATCGCATTGTCCTCCATAGCCCTGACAAAGGCCAGCTGGCCGCGGGTCTTGGGCGATATTGCCTTGCCGGACATGGTACGGCCGATTACAAGCTTCGACATCTCTTCATAATCGACGTCTTCGTTTTTTTCAATCTGCCGGTAGGCATAGATGACATCCTGATCAAGCACCTGGCGGTTTTTCCGGACCAGCTGCAGCAGTGTCGTCAGTACCCGGCGGACTGTTTCAGTTTCTTCATCATCTGCACCGGGAATGATAAACGTACCGTCCCGGTAGGAAATCTCCTTGCCCAGGCATTCACTCAGAATGCGCAGGTTTCTGTCAGAGGAACCGATGAGATTCATCGCTTCTGTTTCCGACAGACTGTCCAGAGAAAACTTTCTGATTTCTTTCAATTCACAAACCTCTTTCCGAATCAGATATCAGTGTCAAAGCACCGATTTCATTAATTAAATTGTAAATCCCTTTGGACCTGCCGTAAAGAAATAAGAAAAGAAACCGGCTTCGGCCGGTTTCAGAACTTCATCTTGTTTTTCTTTGCCAGAGCCTGGAAGCGGGGATCGTTCATCATCCTCTGCATATCCTGGTTCTGATTCATCATCTTCTCCAGCGAAGCTTCATCGAAGCCGCCGTTTTTCTGCATTGATCCGAGTCTGTCCATCGTCTTCTTGACCTTGGCAAACTGATTGATCAGCTTGTTGACTTCGTTGACGCTGGTGCCGCTGCCGGCAGCCACCCTTTTCTTCATGGTGCCGCGCATTTTTTCGGGATGCGCTCTCTCATACGGAGTCATCGACTGAATGATGGCCTTGACGTGTTTCATGGCATTTCCTGCCTGGACATCATCGATCATGCCCGCATACTGGTTCATGCCCGGCAGCATCTTCATGATGCCGCCCAGCGGACCGAGTTTCTGGATCTGTTCAAACTGCTTCAGCATGTCATCCATCGTGAACTGTCCGTTCATCATTCTTTCAGCCATGCGTTCGGCTTCTTCCATGTCCATCTTTTCCTGGGCCTTTTCGACCAGGGAAACGACATCGCCCATGCCGAGAATACGGTCGGCCATGCGGTCGGGATGGAATGCGCCCATGTCATCGAGCTTTTCACCTTCACCGACGAACTTGACCGGAACACCGGTGATTTTCTTGACCGAAAGCACACCGCCGCCGCGGGAATCGCCGTCAAACTTGGTAACGATCAGACCGGTCAGAGGCAGTGCCTCGCTGAATGCCTGTGCTACATTGACGATATCCTGACCGGTCATGGCATCGACCGTCAGCAGGATCTCATCCGGATGCACGTTGGCATTGATGACCTGCAGTTCTTCCATCAGTTCTTCATCAATGTGCAGACGGCCGGCAGTATCAATGAAGACAGTGTCATAGCCGTTCTCTTCGGCATAGATCATGCCGCGGCCGACAGTTTCCTTGGCGCTCTTTTCCGGTCCCAGGGTAAAGACATCGACGCCGATTTCCTTACCCAGAGTCTGCAGCTGTTCGATGGCTGCCGGACGGATGACGTCGGCTGCGATCATCAGGCTGTGACGGTTGAATTTCTCCTTTGCGATCTTGGCGATCTTGGCAGCACTGGTCGTCTTACCTGTACCCTGAAGACCCACCAGCATGATGACGGTCATGCCCTCTTCCTTATAATGAATGCCTCCGTCTTCATCGCCGAGAAGCTCAATGATCTGATCATGAACGATCTTGACGAGCTGCTGGCCCGGTTCGACGCTGTTGAGTACGTCTTCGCCCCTGGCCTTTTCCCGGATCTCTTCCAGGAACTGTTTGACAATCCGGTAGTTTACATCCGCTTCCAGAAGTGCCAGACGCACTTCCTTCAGCATATCTTCCATGTTTGCGTCGGTCAGTGTGCCCTTGCCGGCCACATTGCGCATCGCATGGTTCAGTCTTTCGCTTAATGAATCAAATGCCATAGTTTTATCCTCACCGGCATTATTCTATCACACTATCCGTGTTTTTCAGAGAATTAGAAAAGAAGCCGTCTTCCGGCTTCTTTTCCATGGAAAGGTCAGCAGGCATGGGGGACATAGCTGACTTTTTCGGCAAAAATCTCACAGTTATACCAGGTTCGCCCTTCGCTCTCATGCGGTGTCGACTGCATGCGGCCGCGTACGGCAACGATACTGCCGGGGTCGCACATCCGGGCACATTCTTCGGCAATTCCGCGCCAGAGAATGATTCGGAAGATATCGGTGCCGATACTGCCGTCTTCATTGCGGAACGGCCGGTCTGTTTCCAGAAGCAGCGTAGCCATCGATGTTCCTTTGGAAGTCAGTGTGACTTCCGGTTTTTCCTTGACTCTTCCAACGAGCACACAGCTTGTTAACATGTGTCTTTCCTCCTGACGCCCTCATTGTGATCCATCCTGCATCAGGACACAAACCGCGGTATGTGCACTCCGCATGCAAAAAGGACAGATATGCATATACATATCTGTCCTGATCGCTCATTTTCTGCAAGTTTGTCACTTCAGGTGAAAAAAGGCCTTGAGTTTCTTCTTGCGGGCAACAGCCGCCTGTGCCTTCTTGACATCGCCCACCCATTTGCAGGATGTTCCGCAGGAAGAACAGCTGCCGCTGCAGTCTTCGAGTCCGTTCTTCATCAGATAGTGAATATCCAGCCAGCATACACCGACGATCACAATCAGAATGATCCATGAGGCAAGATTCATAAAATGACCTCTCTTTCGTTATCATCATAATCAAACAGGTGACAATGTCAATTAGAAGTATCTAACTATCGGAACAGAAAAAGGAACAATTGTTCCCAATGGCGTCAACCTAAAAAATAGGTTGACGCTTTTTCTGTGATGA
>CAMNGB010000135.1 GCA_946537835.1 uncultured Erysipelotrichaceae bacterium | reverse complement strand
ACGACGATCCCGACTTCCAAGTCACAGATCTTCTCCACCGCAGCCGACAACCAGCCGGCAGTCGACATTCATGTCCTGCAGGGTGAAAGACCGATGGCCAATGACAACAAGACCCTGGGCAACTTCCAGCTGGACGGTATTGCACCGGCCCGCCGCGGAGTACCGCAGATCGAAGTCACATTCGATATCGATGTCAACGGCATCGTAAACGTATCGGCAGTCGACAAGGCAACGAACAAGAAGCAGTCCATTACGATCACCAATTCTTCCGGACTTTCCGATGAAGAGATCGACCGTATGGTCAGGGAAGCCGAAGCCCACAAGGCAGAGGATGACAAGCGCAGGGAAGACATCGAAACGAAGAACAGGGCAGAAGCCTACATTCATCAGATCGATGACACTCTGAACAACGAAAACGCCAATATCCCTCAGGATCAGAAAGACGAAGTCAAGAAGCTGAGAGATGAACTGCAGGCTGCCATCGACAGCAATGACATGGCATCCCTGAAGACAAAGCTGGATGCCCTTGAGCAGGCAGCCCAGGCAATGGCACAGCAGATGTATCAGAATCCGGGTGCAAACCCGAATCCGGGCGCTGACTTCTCGGGCGGCAGTGCCGGTGCCGGCAATGCCAATGATGACGTTGTCGATGCCGACTTCACGGAGAAGAACTAAAAAGAAAAAGCACGGAATGCGGGATCGTAAGAATTCCGCATTCTGTATGTCAGGAGTATTGAATTATGGCAGATAAAAGAGATTACTATGAGGTCCTCGGCGTCAGCAGATCCGCTACCGAGGATGAGATCAAAAAGGCATACCGCAAGCTGGCCAAGAAATACCATCCCGATGTAAACAAGGAACCGGGAGCGGAAGAAAAGTTCAAGGAAGTCAACGAGGCGTATGAAGTTTTAAGCGACTCGCAGAAGCGTGCCAATTACGATCAGTTCGGCTTTGCCGGAGTAGACGGCTCGGCCGGCGGTTTCGGCGGCTTTTCACAGGGCTTCAGCAGCGGCGGCTTCGATGATCTGAACGATATCTTCTCGTCGTTCTTCGGCGGCGGCATGGGCGGCATGGGCGGCTTCACTTCCTCTCGGGGACGGAATGCCAACGCTCCGCGCAAGGGCGAAGACAAGCTGATGCGGCTGAATATCTCTTTTATGGATGCCTGCTTCGGCAAGACGGAAACCATTCACCTTGCCGTGGATGAACAGTGTCCCGACTGCAAGGGCAGCGGTGCCGCAAGTCCGTCTGATATTGAAACATGTTCGACCTGCCGCGGCAGCGGCACGGTGATCCAGCAGCAGCGCACTGCCTTCGGTGTCTTTCAGACCCAGGGCCAGTGTCCGGACTGCCGCGGAACCGGAAAGAAGATCCGCAAGGTATGCCCCCGCTGCAAGGGCAAGGGCTACGAGCGTAAGAATACCGATGTCGAAGTGAACATTCCGGCCGGCATCAGCAGCGGTCAGCAGCTGCGTGTGCAGGGCAAGGGTGAACGCGGATACAACGGCGGACCCAACGGCGATCTCTATATCGAGATCTACGTGCAGCCGCATGAGAAGTTCGAACGCGAAGGCAAGAATATTTATCTCGAGATCCCGATCTCGGCAGTCGATGCCACCCTGGGATGCTCGATCGATGTACCGACCATTCACGGTGATGTGACAATGAAGATCCCGGCCGGAACCCAGAACGGAAAACAGTTCCGTCTCAAGGGCAAGGGTGTTGTAGACATCCGCGGCGGCAAGGAAGGCGATCAGATCTGCACCGTAAATGTCCGGGTTGATGACAACCTTTCCCGCAAGGAAAAGGAATTATACAGGCAGCTTCAGGAACTGCAGGGCACAAGACAGGGTGAGAGTATCTGGGAACGCTTCAAGAAAAACTTCTCCTGATCTGAATCTTCTGCAGAAGGAGGTGTGACATGAATATAGAACAGATGACTGAACAGCTTCAGAGCATTCTGATGAATGCCGTAAGCAGAGCCAGGGAAAAGATGAACAGCGAGATCACGGCTGAACACATTCTTCTTTCCATGGCTGAAGATGACAGCCTTGACGGAATCTGGCAGAGAGTGAATACGGATAAGGAACAGCTTGTGTCCGTTCTCGAAGATGCCGTGAATCGGCTGCCTTCCGTCTCGGGAAACAGTGAACCGACACTGTCGAGAGACCTTTCACAGGGCTACAGCAACGCTCTGCGGTACATGAAGGAAAACGGCGATACCTATATGAGCACCGCCGCACTGCTGATCGGTCTGTTTGAAACAAACGCCGGCATCGTTGATACCCTGAAAAAACGTTTCGGTATCAGTGCTGCCATGATCCGCAAGGCAGAAGAAGACAGAAGAGGAGGTATGACCATGGATGAAAAGACCAATGAAAGCCAGCTTGATGCACTGAGCAAATACGGACATGATCTTGTTCAGGACGTCAAGGACGGCAAGATCGACCCGGTCATCGGCCGTGATGATGAAATCAGAAGGGTGATTGAGATCCTCTCCCGCAAGACCAAGAACAATCCGGTCCTGATCGGTGAACCTGGCGTCGGTAAGACGGCCATCGTCGAAGGACTGGCATGGCGCATCATGAACGGCGACGTGCCGCTGGGACTGAAGGACAAGCGCCTGATCGAACTGGATATGGGTGCTCTGATTGCCGGAGCCAAATACCGGGGTGAGTTTGAAGAACGTCTGAAGGGTGTTCTCAAGCAGGTACAGAAAGCGGAAGGCGGAATCATCCTGTTTATCGATGAACTTCATAATCTTGTCGGAGCCGGCAAGACGGAAGGATCCATGGATGCCGCAAATCTGCTGAAGCCGATGCTGGCAAGAGGTGAACTCAAGTGCATCGGTGCCACAACATTTGATGAATACAGAAAATACATTGAAAAGGACAGAGCTCTGGAAAGAAGATTCCAGAAGATCATGGTTGCCGAACCGTCTGTTGAAGACACGATTTCCATTCTCAGAGGCCTGAAGGACCGCTTTGAAAGCCACCACGGCGTTGAGATCAGGGATGAGGCGATCATCGCTGCCGCAACTCTGTCCAACCGTTATATCACCGACCGTTTCCTGCCGGACAAGGCCATCGATCTGATCGATGAAGCCTGTGCATCCATCCGTGTTGAAATGGATTCGATGCCGGCCGAGCTGGATGAGCTTTCCAGAAAGATCATGACCCTGCAGATCGAAGAGACATCGCTGAAGGATGAACTCGATGAAAAGGCAAAGGAACGTCTGGAAGAGATCCGCAAGGAACTGGCTGATCTGAATGAAGTCAAGGAGGCCAAGTTCTCCCAGTGGCAGGCCGAAAAGAAACAGATGGATGCCGTTAAGGATTCCAAGGAACAGCTGGAAAAGGCCAAGCTGGAACTGACCCAGGCCCAGAATGATGCCGACTATGAAACAGCCGCAAGACTGAAATACGATACCATTCCGGCGCTGGAAAAGATGATCGCCCAGAGCGAGAACAGCTCCGATACGAAGATGATCCAGCAGGTCGTTGACGAAGATATGATCGCCAAGGTCGTATCCCGCTGGACCCATATTGAAGTTGCCAGACTGATGAGCACGGAACGTCAGAAGATCCTGCATCTGTCCGACTTCCTGAAACAGAGAGTCATGGGACAGGATCATGCCCTGAAGCTGGTAACAGATGCCATCATGAGATCGAAAGCCAACATTCAGGATGAAAACAGACCGCTGGGATCCTTCATGTTCCTGGGACCGACCGGTGTCGGCAAGACCGAAGTTGCCAAGGCACTGGCCCAGCAGCTGTTTGATGATGAAGGCAAGATCGTCCGCATTGACATGTCGGAATACATGGAGAAGTTCTCCGTATCGCGTCTGATTGGTGCGCCTCCGGGCTATGTCGGCTATGAGGAGGGCGGTCAGCTGACGGAAGCAGTCCGCCGTTCACCCTACAGCATTGTCCTGCTGGATGAAATCGAAAAGGCTCATCCGGATGTCTTCAACATCCTGCTGCAGATCCTCGATGACGGCCGCATCACCGATTCCAAGGGTGTCACGGTCGACTTCAAGAACACGATCATCATCATGACCAGCAATCTCGGTTCCCAGTATGCCTTTGATCAGGACAAGGAAAGAAGGGAAGAAGCATATC
>CAMNGB010000134.1 GCA_946537835.1 uncultured Erysipelotrichaceae bacterium | reverse complement strand
GCCTCTCCGGCAAGTCCTTCATCCCGATGCTGGTCGGCATGGGCTGCGGTGTCCCGGGCGTCATGGCTTCCCGTACGATTGAAAATGAACGTGACCGCCGTATGACGATCATGACCACAACATTTATTCCCTGCGGTGCCAAGCTGCCGATCATTGCCATGATCGCAACGGCACTGTTCCACGGTGCTGCCTGGGTTGCGACATCCGCATACTTCCTCGGCATGGCCGCAATCATCGTTTCCGGCATCATCCTGAAGAAGACAAAGATGTTCGCCGGCGAACCGGCACCGTTCGTCATGGAACTGCCGGCATATCACTGGCCGACACTCACAAACGTGCTTCGTTCCATGTGGGAACGCGGCTGGTCCTTCATCAAGAAGGCCGGCACGATCATCCTGCTGTCCTCTATCGTAATCTGGCTTGGTTCAACATTCGGCTGGACTGACGGAGCATTCGGCTGGAATCCGGATCTTGAACTGGAAGACAGTGTTCTCGGTGCCGTCGGCAATGCCGTCAAGTGGATCTTTGCACCGCTCGGCTTTGACAACATCAAGGCGACAGTTGCGACAGTCATGGGTCTGGTTGCGAAGGAAGAAGTCGTCGGTGTCTTCGGTGTCCTTGACTTTGAAGGCCTGACACCTCTGGCCGGCTACAGCTTCCTGGCCTTCAATCTGCTGTGCGCTCCGTGCTTCGCGGCAATCGGTGCCATCAGACGTGAGATGAACAATGCAAAGTGGACATGGTTCGCCATCGGCTATCAGTGCCTGCTGGCCTATGTCGTTGCCTTCATCATCTACCAGGTCGGCGGCGTATTCACCGGCACGGTCAATGTCATCGGTCTGATCATTGCCATCGCTCTGATTGCGGCAATTGTCTGGCTCCTGGTACGTCCGTACAAGGAAGCTGAACGTCTCAGAACCGTAACAGCATAATCGGAAATCATCGGAAGGCACAGGGAATCCTGTGCCTTCTGAAAACTGTAAAGGAAAGCGGGGTACGCAATGGCACATGGACTGACAAAGGCCGGGATCAAGTATCTGACAGCCATCAGGAATCTTGATCCGGAAGGCAGAGGCATTCGCAGCATTGCCTTGGCAAGAAAACTGAATGTATCCAGACCAAGCGTTCATATCATGGTCGAAAAACTGGCAGAAAACGGCTTTCTGGAAAAAGAATACTACGGTGTCATCTATCTGACTTCGAAAGGCATGAAAGCAGCCGACCACTACGCTTCGCAGTATACAATGGACTGAAACATCCGAAAGGATGTTTTCTTTTTTGCAGGATGAAAAAGGGGACCGCAGGCATCCGGCTAAAAAAGGCACGGTTCATATGAAGCATGAATCAACGGGGCGGAAATATCCGAAATACAGGAGCCTGGATGAAAACAATGTTCCATAAACAGACTGCCGGGCAGTGAAATGAAGAAAAAAGCCTGCCTGACTGTTCGAAATCAAACATATCAGACTGTCCGATTTTACGGAAACGGTTTTTGTCTTGATTATCTTCTGCATGTGGAATAATATTTAATAAAGTTAGATATGCCTAACCGTTGAATTCCGCCATCTTTGAATCAGATTTTCCGTTAGAAAAGAGGGGCAGATCAAAAGAATATCGATCAGTTCTGCAGACAGCCGGAAAGGGTGCTTTGTATACCGTTTGAAACAGCACTTGCCGGATGGTGAGAAACAGTCTGAAGAAGATTCACCTTCTCGATTGTTTTACATATAAGTTAGCAATATCTAACTAAGCGACAGCTTTGCTTTATCGGCTTGATTATTCTGCCATGAAAAGGAAGGGGTTTTATGAACGAAAAGAAAAAAAGTGATTTAGCGGTGCTGCTTGAGTATGCCGGCAGTTATAAGGGATTGACATTCCTTGGACTTGGCCTTTCAGCCGTTGCCATGGTGCTGGGGATGCTTCCATATATCTGCATCTGGCTGGCGGTACGGGATCTGATCGCAGCTGCACCGAACTGGACAGAAGCCCTGGGAATCGCGAAATACGGCTGGATGGCTTTTGGATTTGCGGTAGCCGGAATTGCAGTTTATTTCGCAGCATTGATGTGTACCCATCTGGCTGCCTTTCGGACTGCATCGAATATCCGCAAGGAGGGAATGAAGCACCTGATGAAGACACCTTTGGGTTTCTTCGATTCCAATGCTTCCGGTCTGCTTCGAAACCGTCTGGACGGAGCAGCCTCCGAAACTGAAACACTGCTTGCCCACAATCTTGCGGATATCGTCGGAACCATTGCCATGTTTGCAGCAATGCTGGTGCTGATGTTTGTCTTCGACTGGCGGATGGGAGCCGCATGCCTGCTGGCAGCATTAGTATCCATTGTTTCCATGTTCACTATGATGGGCGGCAGGAATGCCAGGCTCATGCAGGAGTATCAGGCTGCGCAGGATGTGATGAGCAAGGCCGGAACAGAGTATGTACGCGGTATTCCGGTGGTCAAGGTGTTTCAGCAGACAGTATACTCATTCAAGGCATTCAAAGAGGCGATAGAGGATTACAGTACAAAAGCGGAAAAATATACCGACGGGGTCTGCCGTATACCCCAGTCTGTAAACCTGACCTTTACGGAAGGTGCCTTTGTCTTTCTTGTTCCTGCAGCACTTCTTCTGGCGCCGGCAGCTCTCAGCTCCGGCAGTTTTGCAGGATTCGTTACCAACTTTGCTTTCTATGCGATATTCTCTGCCATTATCTCCACAGCTCTGGCGAAGATTATGTTCGCTGCCAGCGGGATGATGCTGGCAAGCACGGCCCTGGGCAGGATCAATGAGGTCATGAGTGCACCTGCCCTGAAAATCACTGATCATCCGCAGGTTCCGCAGGACAACAGTGTTGAATTCAGGGATGTAAGCTTCACTTATACCGGATCAGAGGTTCCTGCTCTTGATCATGTGTCTTTCAAGGTGGAACCAGGACAGACAGTAGCTCTGGTCGGCCCCTCCGGCGGCGGCAAAACAACGGCAGCCAGCCTGATTCCGCGTTTCTGGGATGCAGGTTCCGGCAGTGTTCTTGTCGGCGGTGTTGATGTCAGGGACACCGATCCTCATGTTCTGATGGACCAGGTGGCCTTTGTCTTCCAGAACAGCCGTCTCTTTAAAACCAGCATTCTGGAGAACGTAAGGGTCTCCCGGCCGGAAGCCGCCAGGGAAGAAGTGCAGGCTGCGCTCTCTGCCGCACAATGTGATGATATCCTTGAAAAACTTCCTGATGGCATGGATACGATTATCGGGACGGAAGGCACATATCTTTCCGGCGGCGAACAGCAGCGTGTAGCACTGGCAAGAGCGATACTGAAGGATGCACCGATTGTTGTACTGGATGAGGCTACCGCCTTTGCCGACCCTGAAAATGATGCCATGATTCAGAAAGCCTTTGCAGTACTGACAGAAGGGAAGACCGTCATCATGATTGCACATCGTCTGTCTACTGTTGTCGGTGCGGATAAGATCATCGTACTGGATAACGGAAAGGTTGCTGAGGAAGGCAGACATACGGAATTGGTGCAGGCAGAAGGTCTGTATTCCAGGATGTGGAAAGAATACAACCAGGCAGTCAGATGGCGTATCACGATGGCGGATGCTGTTATGTCCGCATCTCAGGAAATGGAGGTGCAGTAATGTTCGGGAAAGAATTTCAGCGCAAATATGCTCTGACTGATCAGGGTGTCAGAAATACAAAAAAGGGAGTCTTCTTTACCGTGATCGTGAATCTTGTCGTCATGGGCGGAATGGGTATCCTGTACCTTCTGATGACGAAATTCATGGATACATTAACGACCGGAGCGCCGCTTCCGAATGCCATGACATTTATCCTGCTGGTGCTGGCCTTTGTGGTTCTTTCCCTGATCACACATATGCAGCAGTACCGTGCGACTTATGGTCTGGTATACAGCGAAGTCAAGGCGGTCCGGATCAGTATTGCCGAGCGCTTAAGAAAACTGCCGCTTGGCTATTTCGGAAAACGTGATCTTGCTGACCTGACAGAGACCATCATGGGGGATGTAAACAGGCTGGAACATGTCTGGTCCCATTGCCTTGGCTACCTCTATGGATCTTATATTTCCACGGCGATTATCGCCATCGGACTCTTCTGCTGCAACTGGAAGCTGGCAATTGCCTGCCTATGGGGTGTTCCGGTTGCTTTTGCCCTCCTTTTCGGAAGCCGGAAGC
>CAMNGB010000133.1 GCA_946537835.1 uncultured Erysipelotrichaceae bacterium | reverse complement strand
AGGAATATGTAAAGATGATCAACGAAAACGGCGGCAACATGCCGGATGCCGTAGGCGTTCCGGAAGAACAGCTCCGCAAGGCTGCTTCCATGGCTGTCTGCAAGATCAACATCGACTCTGACCTTCGTCTGGCCATGACCGGCACGATCCGCAAGTACTTCAACGATCATCCGGCTGATTTCGACCCGCGCACCTATCTGAAGCCGGCCCGTGAAAACATCAAGCAGCTGGTCAAGCACAAGATCATTGACGTGCTCGGCTGCGACAACAAGATCTGATCATTCCGTACTTCTGTGCTCTGTCCTCCGGACAGGGCACTTTTCTTATGCATTTGTGAAAGTCATGTGAAAGTAGTTTCCAAACCGCTGACAGCGTCACACATCCGTTGCTAAAATAGAGATAACGATTTACGGAGGTTCAAATCATTTATGTTACAGGAAAAACTGGATGAGATTCTCAAAGATCTGGATACCAGAAAATTCCCCGCGCCTGTTGAGGATATGCCGCACGGCGACATGCCCGGAGACAAGGTCATCATTTCCGACGCACTGATCCCGCATGCCCGGACACTGTTCCGTCTGCTTGTGCAGATGATGCACGAAAAAGGAGATGAAAAATATGTCATTTCCATTTTCGGCGGTTCCGGCTCCGGCAAGAGTGTCACGACATCGCTGCTGACCTATTATCTGAATGAAGCCGGTATTTCCGCCTATGCCATGTCAGGAGACAATTATCCCCGCCGCATCCCCGAATACAACGATGCCGAGCGTGTTTCCATCTTCCGCTCCGAGGGACTGAAAGGTCTTCTGAAGGAGAATGTCTACAGCCCCGATGTACAGTCGGTCCTCTCCGATCTCTGGAAGAAGGAAACCGACTCCGATCCGAAGGAAGCGGAAACATATCCCTGGCTGAAGATTTATCAGAAATACGGCCGTGAAGGTCTGAAGGGCTACCTCGGCGAAGATAAGGAACAGGACTATGCCCAGGTCAACGAAGTGCTTGCCGCCTTCAAGCGCGGTGACGAAAAGATCTGGATGAAGCGCATGGGCAGAACCGAAGATGCCAGATGGTATGACGAAGTCGATTTCAGCCATACCGATGTTCTCCTGCTGGAATGGACCCACAGCGGTTCCGAAAAGGTCAAAGGCGTCGACATTGCCGTCTGCCTGCGTTCCACCCCGGAAGAGACAAAGGCATACCGTCTGTTCAGAGCCAGAGACGGCAAGGCTGATTCCGCCTTTGTCACCATGGTTCTGGAAATCGAGCAGGAAAAGCTCGATGCCAGAATGGAAGCAAATGCCGACATTATCATTTCCAAGGAAGGTGAGGTTCTGAGACCCTGATGGACAATAAATCAAACGGCACCCTTCTGAATGCCTATTGCGACAGTATGGGAGGAACGCTTGCCGATATCGTCAGCGTTCTGAAAAAGAAGGAATTCGAAAACACTTTCGATGCGTTCTATATTCTTCCCAGCATCTTCAATTCCGACCTCGACCGCGGCTTTTCGCTGATCAGCTATGACCTGAACGAATCCCTTGCCTCGGAAGAGGATATTGAAGAGCTCAAAAAGCTGAATATCCGGCTGATGATGGATTTTGTCCTGAATCACATCTCCGTTCTTTCCCCGCAGTTCCAGGACATTCTGAAAAACGGTGATGATTCGAAATACCGCGATTTCTTCATTGACTGGAACAGATTCTGGGAAGGCTGCGGCGAAATGACGGAAGAAGGATATATCAAGCCCGATGAAAAATATCTTTCAAAGATGTTCTTCCGCAAAGACGGACTGCCGATCCTGATGGTGCGCTTCCCCGACGGCCGGGAAGTCCCCTACTGGAATACCTTCTATCAGGCCGTCCGCTATCCCGAAGTCGATCCCTATGAACTGGTCCGTGACCTCGGCCTGCAGTATGCGGCTGCGGCCGATATCTGCAGCGCCTTCAATGCAGCCGGACGCGATCCCGAAAAGCTCGTTTTCGGCCGCTGGGAAAAATATAAAGATCAGGTTCTGGATTACATCCGGAGCCGCCGCACCTATCTCGGCCAGATGGATCTGAACATCAAATCCGATCTGGTCTGGGACTACTATCGTGAAACCCTGGCCAGACTGGCATCCTACGGCACTTCCATTGTCCGTCTCGATGCCTTTGCCTACGCCCCGAAAGAACCGGGCGAACGCAACTTCCTGAACGATCCCGGAACCTGGGACCTGCTGGAAAAAGTTGCCGGCATTGCCCATACCCATAACCTGACCGTCCTGCCGGAAATCCATGCGTCCTATGAAGAAAAGATCTATGAGACACTGGCAGAAAAAGGATATATGGTCTATGACTTCTTCCTGCCGGGACTGCTCATCGATGCCTTTGAACGAAAGAACGGCACTTATCTGAAGCAGTGGATGGATGAAATCACTGAAAAAAAGATCCGGACCGTAAACATGCTGGGCTGCCACGACGGCATTCCCCTGCTCGATCTGAAAGGTCTTCTGCCGGAAGAAAGCATCCAGAATCTGATCAGGGTGACCGTGGACAGAGGCGGCTATGTCAAGGACCTCCATGGTGCAAAAAATGTCTACTATCAGGTCAATGCCACCTACTACAGTGCCCTCGGTGAAAGCGATCAGCGGATGCTGATGGCAAGAGCCCTGCAGATGTTCATGCCCGGAAGGCCGCAGGTCTGGTATCTCGACCTGTTTGCCGGAAAGAATGACTACGAAGGCATGCGCAGAGCCGGTGAAGGCGGCCACAAGGAAATCAACCGCACCAACCTGACCAAGGAACAGATCGAAGAGGCTCTGAAGAAAAATGTTGTTCAGAAGCAGCTGGAGATGCTGAGAATGCGGAACACCTGCCCGGTATTCTCCGAAGATGCCGAAATCACATCAGAGCTGAACGGTTCTGAAATGCATATTGTATGGAAGAATGCATACGGGACAGCAGAACTGACCGCTGATTTCGAAAAGGAAACATACTCCATTGACCTGAACATCAATGACTGACATACAAAAAGGCAGTGTTCTGAATGATCCCGCCAAAGCGGGCATTCTGAAACACTGTCTTTTTCAGTATGCATTCATTACAGATGCTGTCCGTGAAAAAGGATGACCGAAGAATCCATCCTGCTGAGATCTCCGATTCCTGTATATCCCATCATTTCCGACAGTTCTTCATTCATTCTGGTGACTTTCACCACGACGCCTTCACTGCCTTCTTTCAGAAGACCGGGAAGAATGCCTCTTCCGACCGATACCGCATCTGCTCCCAGGGCAAGTGCCTTGAACGCATCATAGCCGGTTTCAATGGAACAGTCCGCAAAGATTTTCATTTTTGTGTCCGGCATTGCTTTCCGTATTTCCTGCAGAGCCATGACCGGCGGAATGCCGAACGGCAGCCTGCCGTGGTGATGGCTGACAAAAATACCGGCGCATCCGGCCTGTTCACACTTGCGGGCATCCTGAACCGAAAGAACACCTTTTGCGATGAATGGTGTATCTCCTGCCGCACTGACATATGTCTTCAGATCTTCCAGAGTTACCGGTCCGAGCTGTATCCCGTCAACAACATCATATTTTCCGTTTTTCCCGAACACATGATCGATATCCACTCCGACCGCAAATGCATTCTGTGACTTTGCAAAGGCAATCTGCTTCAGGATCTCATCATGATCCATGAACGGCTTGATGATGCGGACGGTTTCTGCACCCTCTGCAGCAATGGAGGCATACTCCTCATCCGGTTCCATGCCGACCCAGTTGACAAGATTCATTTTCTTTGCGGCAGCCGCATATTCCTGCATCGGTGTCCGGCCGGTAATGCCGACCTTGTTCAGATGTGAGAATGCCGGCATCATGATCGGTGATGCAAATGTTCTGCCGAACAGATGCAGCGTAAGATCCGGTTCAAACGAATCAATGATTCTCATCTCTGTCAGAAGTTCATCCAGATATCTGCGGTTATGCATATTTGCGTCTGCCGCATTTCTTTCCGGTTCCGGAATCATCCCTTTCGGACCCGGCCATTTCCTCTCTTCCATATCGTTAACTTCCTTTCTTTTCTTTATTATTGTATATTTTCCTGCCTGGTTAATCCAATTTCGGTCATGCCGAAAACTTTTTTTCTTTTTCTGTGACCTGACAGATGACTTTTCTGTGTATGAAGGTGTAAGGGCAAAAGAATAAGCCCGGAGG
>CAMNGB010000132.1 GCA_946537835.1 uncultured Erysipelotrichaceae bacterium | reverse complement strand
CCTCTTTCTTCCAGCAGCCGGATGACGTTGATGGTTGAGCCATGTGACAGACCGGTATCACGGCAGATCTTTGTCATAGACAAAACGGCGCCGGAATAGAAACATTTCCGGACTGCCTTGATGTTTTCGTTTTTCAGGTCTGTTCCTCTGGCCATACCAATATAGTAATGGGGCTGAAGAACAAAATCAACAAAAAGTCACGAAATGACTTAATTAAGTGCGCATTGTTTTCCGAAGCGGAAATGGACTATCATGAAAGCAGGAGAAAATGACTATGAAAAACATCATTCAAGGTACGTTTGATACCGTGATTACATCACATGACTGGGGCTGCGGCACAAAGTGGATGCTTGTGCATTTTGAGAAGCAGCTGGATCATTTTGACAAAGAAGACATCACCGTAACAGAGCACAAGATGGCAACCGATTTTACAAAGATTCCGGAATTTCCGGTCAATGAAGTCAGAGTGCCGCGCACCATCCTGGACGCATATCTTGCGGACGGAGAGGGAAACAGATGTGAGGGGCCTTCCTATGAAGCCGTCATTGAACTGGATGTTTCACCCTTTGAAGGCTCACCGCTTCTCTTCAGCATGCATACCCAGTTCAATACCTGGTCTGATCCGTATGAACTGATCATTGCCTTAAAGGAAGGCCATCATGTCACCAGCGTAGGAGAAAGCGTGGATGCCCTGGCAGTTGATCCGGTTCCCCTCAGCATGGCCACCGATGCCGATGCCATGAGCATGGATCATTTTGAGGCTTCCGACGGTGTGAAATATGACTATGTCAGCTATGAACCGGAAGGCGGCTCGGATCAGCTGGTCGTCTGGCTGCACGGACTCGGAGAAGGCGGCACAAAGGATACCGACCCCTATGTCACAAGCATTGCCAACAAGGTTGTTTCCCTGATTCAGGATGAATTCCAGAATACGGTCGGAAAGGCCAATATCCTTGTACCGCAGTGTCCTACCTACTGGATGGACAATACCGGAAAGGGCGAGAGTCTCTTCGGCGGAAAGATTCAGGCCGACAATACATCTTTCTATATGAATTCACTTGTTGAACTGATTCAGAAGTATCAGAAGGAATACGGTATCCGCAGGACGGTCATCTGCGGCTGTTCCAACGGCGGCTTCATGACACTGCTGCTGGGCATGGATCATCCCGAACTGTGCGACGGCATCGTTCCGATCTGTGAAGCGGTTCCGTATAAATCAATTACGGAAAAGCAGTTTGAAAACGTTAAGGACATGCCGATGTATTTTGTATATTCCGAAGATGATGATGTCGTCGATCCTTCCCTGCATGAAATTCCGACATTGAAGAAGCTGAAGGAACTCGGCGCGGAAAAGCTGTATGTATCGACAACGGAACATGTCATCGATACTTCCGGAAAGTATCATGATGCCAAGGGCAGTCCGCATAAGTACAGCGGCCACTGGTCCTGGATCTATTTCTTCAACAACGAATGCGATGCCGAAGGATATAAAGCCTGGGACTTCATCAGGGACTGCCTGAAGTAAATAATGCATCATCTGATCTGTTTTCTGATGTATGATAGTAGGGCATTATCAGGAGGTGAAATATGACAAAGCGAGTACAGAGGTCAGTGATTCTCACCGCCATACTGACAGGCATCTTCCTGCTGTATACGGTTCTGATCAAGGTTGTGGATGTACAGGCGATCGGACCGATGAATACATCTGTCGGATTTGCGGCTGTCAACGGCTGGTTCTTCAGAACGATCGGGACAAGTGATCTCTTTTATACAATATCCAAAATCGGCGGCATCATCAGCCTGGCCACAGCGTTCCTGTTTGCCTGTATCGGAGCCTGGCAGCTGTATCAGCGCCGCAGCCTGATGAAGGTAGACAAAAATCTGCTGGCCATGGGAGGTATCTTCCTGCTGGTGATCCTGCTGTATGTCTTCTTTGACAAGGTGCCGGTCAACTACCGTCCAGTCCTGGAAGACGGTGCCCTGGAAGCTTCCTTCCCGTCCACCCATACGATGCTGGCGTGTGTGATCATGGGATGTGCCATGATCGAATGCAAGGAGGTCGTAACAAGAAAGGACACCCTGCAGTACATTACATGGTTCTGCTGGGCAGTGATCATCCTTACCGTCATCAGCAGACTCCTGTCCGGGGTCCACTGGTTCACCGATATCATCGGCGGCATCCTGATCAGCCTGGCCATTGTTTCCCTGTATTACACGCTGGTGCTTGCCTTCCGGCCGAAAAGGACAAAAAAGCCGAAAACAAAGGAAAATCCGGCAAATTCTTAATTGACGGAAAGTGTGCGGTGATATATGATTATCACGCACACTTTTTTTGTGTGCGCATGCGTGGGAGGGTGACGCAAACATCCGCAAACCACTGCATGTGGAAATCTAAAGGAAAAGGAGAAACCACATGGCAAGAAAGAAAATTGCTAAGATCTGCAAACTGCAGTTCCCTGCCGGCGGCGCAAAACCGGGTCCGGCACTCGCATCTGCCGGTATCAACATGCCGCAGTTCTGCACAGACTTCAACGCCAAGACAGCTGACCGCAAGGGCGACATCGTTCCGGTCATCATCACAGCGTATGAAGACAAGACATTTGACTTCGTCATCAAGACAACTCCGGCTGCTATCCTTCTGAAGAAGGCAGCAGGCATTGCCAAGGCTTCCGGCACACCGAACACGGTCAAGGCCGGCAAGATCACGGAAGCTCAGCTGAGAGAAATCGCTGAGTACAAGATGCCGGACCTCAACGCCAATGACGTTGAAGGCGCGATGAGAATCGTAGCCGGCACAGCCAAGAACATGGGCATTGAGATTGAGGGGTGGAACTGATGGCAGGCAAGAAGTACGCAGCTGTTAAAGCTATGGTTGACCGCTCCAAGGTCTACAACTATAAAGAAGGAATTGAACTGGCAAAGAAGACAAACTGCGCCAAGTTCGATGCTTCCGTAGAAGTATCCTTCGTTCTGAATGTTGATCCGCGTCAGGCTGATCAGAACATCCGCGGCGCTATCGTTCTTCCGAACGGCAACGGCAAATCCCAGAGAGTCCTGGTTATCACCCAGGGTGCCAAGCTGGAAGAAGCCAAGGCTGCAGGTGCTGACTTTGTCGGCGGCGCAGACAAGATCGAAGAGATCCAGAAGGGCTGGCTCGACTTTGACAAGATCGTTGCCACACCGGATATGATGGGTCAGCTGGGTAAGCTGGGCCGTCTGCTTGGACCTAAGGGCTTAATGCCGAACCCGAAGACAGGTACTGTCACAATGGATGTTGCCAAGGCAGTTGATGAAATCAAGAAGGGTAAAGCTGAATACCGTGTTGACAGAGACGGCAACGTCAATGTCATGATCGGCAAGTGCTCCTTCACAGATGAGCAGCTGGCTGAAAACTTCAAGACACTGTACGATCAGATCGTCAGAGTCAGACCGGCAAGTGTCAAGGGCGGATACATCAAGAGTGTCACACTGTCCACAACAATGGGCCCGGGCATCAAGGTATCTGTAGAGTAATCAGACAAAGAATGAGATTCATTTGCGGAATCTCATTTTTTTTGCGCTTTTCAGGCAATGTTCACATTCATTTCCTCTTTCTTCCATATTGGGGAAGTATTCTGTAACCATCAGATGAAGAGCACATCTGATGATCATAATTCATCCATAATTTCTTTCCCCCTCAATTCAGAATGAAGATGAAATGATACCGCCGCAGGGCGGTTTTCATTATAATGGTGTACAGAAAGACAGGTATGAATATGCTGAATCAGAAACGAATGAATCATGTACTGGAAAAACTCGATGCCGGTGCGATGCTGGTGACAGATCCGCTGGCAATATACTACCTCACCGGGAAATGGATCTTCCCCGGTGAACGTTTTCTCGGACTTTTGATCAGAAATGAAAAAGAACCGGTGCTGTTCGTCAACAGCCTCTTCCGGTTCGATGAAGAAATCGGTGTCAGAAAGATCTATTTTCAGGATACCGATGACATCACTGCCATGGTAAGAAATGAAATCGATGCAGACGAAGTGCTCGGTGTCGACAAGATCATGCCGGCAAGATTCCTGCTGCCGATGATTCAGCAGAATATCGCAAAGGGATTCATCAACGGATCGCCGGCCGTCGACCATACCAGAGCAATCAAGGATGCCGAAGAGATTGCTTTGATGAAAGAGTCCTCCCTGATCAATGATCGGGCAATGGC
>CAMNGB010000131.1 GCA_946537835.1 uncultured Erysipelotrichaceae bacterium | reverse complement strand
ATACAGATCAATCCGGATTCATCCCCGCTCTATAGAGAACGGGGTCTTCTCCGGACAAAGGATAAAAAAAAGATCCTGTTCGGATCTTTCCATGCAGATTATAATACGTCGAAGTATTTTCTGCGGTCTTCGCTGAGGTTGTCGCAGTAGTAGCGGACTGTCAGTTTGTCGGAGACCTTGTTTTCTTCTGCCGGTTCAACGATGAAGCCGTCGCCTTCGAGCATGCAGTTCAGAATTGCCTGGCAGGTTGTTTCGAGGTTATCTACACCTGCTTCAACTTCTGTCAGCAGATCATTTGCATTGATTTCGATATACAGCCAATCCATGGCATGAGCTTCACCCTTTTTCCAGTTAATGACATCTTCATAGTCCTTAACTGTCTTCTTGACAACTTCCGGTTTTGCGACCTTCTTGACAGTTGTCTTCTTGGCAGCCGGTTTCTTTGCGGCTGTTGCCTTCTTGGCGGCAGGTTTCTTGGCAGCTGCTGCTGTCTTCTTGGCAGCAGTCTTCTTTGCAGCCGGTTTCTTTGTTTCAGTTGTTTCGACTGCCTTTTCAGCTTCAACCTTTACGGCTTTCTTGGCAGCAGTCTTTGCAGTAGCAGCTTTCTTGGCAGGAGCAGCCTTCTTAGCTGTTGTTGTCTTCTTCGCTGCTGGCTTCTTTTCAACTTTAACTTCTGTCTCCTTCTCAGCAGCCTTTACAGTTTTCTTTGCTGGCATGATTATACCTCCCTTATAAAGGCTTATTCTTTGAATAAACCTTGCAACATTATAGCATCTTTTTTTTAAGAAACATAATTATATAGCGATAATATGGCGTTTTTAAGGGTTTTTTGCTCATTTTTACCCTTTCATGGTATGCTAAATCCAAGAAGGAGACATAATCGATCATGATCATTAACAGCAATGGAATGAGAGCGCTGGAAGCTGCTTCCGGCATTTCTGCAGCCGATCTGATGGAAACTGCCGGGCAGAAAGCAGCTGAAGCAGTCAGACAGGAAGTCTCCCCCGAAACCCGGATACTGATACTTGCCGGCAGCGGCAATAACGGCGGTGACGGCTTTGTAATCTGCCGGCATCTGAAAGAATATACATGCAGGGTATACCTTGCGGACGGGGCTCCGAAGACTCCCGAAGCGCAGGCCGCCTTCAGCCGTCTTCCCAAATCAGCCTTCATTACCGCAAGGCGGCTCAGGGATGAAATACGCAGGGCAGATCTGATCATCGACGCCGTATACGGATTCGGCTATCACGGTGAACTGAAGCCTGAGGTCAGGAAAGTTTTCCGGATGGTCAACGAAAGCCGTACCCGTGTTTTCAGCATTGACATCAACAGCGGCTGTGAAGCGGATACAGACCATCATGACAAGGATGCCATCCGCTCCGATATCACCTTCGCGCTTGACTGCTTCAAGCCCGTACATATGCTCGGCAAGGAAATCGGCGTATGCCGGGAAGTCAGACTTCTGGATCTCGGACTGCCGCACGATCTGCCGACTGCCTATCCGGAAATGAACGAGGAGATTTTCTTCCGCAACTTTCCGCACCGTTCCGATACCATGCACAAGAATTCCTTCGGCCGCACCCTGATCGTCGGAGGATGCTACGGCATGGCCGGAGCAGTCAGCCTGAATATCCTCGGTGCCCGCACTGTCGGAGCACCCTATATCGAATGTGCACTGCCTGATTCAATCTATCCGATCGTTGCCCAGAGACATATGACGGCTGTTTTCCACCCCTTCTCCTATCATACGGTGGAGCAGGTCGTGGAACCGCTCAGCCGCAAGGCAAAGGCCATCGTGTTCGGCAGCGGTGCGGTCAATATGGACCGCAAGCAGCAGTGCATGGACATGATTCTGCAGAGCAGCACCTGTCCGGTCATTCTCGATGCCGAAGCACTTCGCCTTCTGCATCAGAACACCTATATACTGCGTTTTGTCAAATGCCCGCTGATCCTGACACCGCACATCGGTGAATTTGCATCGATTCTCAACAGGCCGGTGGAAGAGATCCGTGACAACCGGATGAAGTACGCAGTGCAGTTTGCAAAGGAAAACAGGGTCATTGTCGTCCTGAAAGGCGCCAATACCATCGTTGCTTCTCCGATCGGTGAAGTATATATCAACCAGTCCGGCAATCCCGCCCTTGCCCAGGCAGGCAGCGGCGATCTGCTGGCAGGCATCATCGCCGGCTTGCTGACGATGACAAGAGACATCTATACTGCTGTATGCATGGGCGTATGGCTGCACGGCCATCTGGCCGACATCGGCCTAGAAAAACATTCCATGCAGGCATTCAACCTGGAAAGCTATCCGGAACTGATGGATGCGCTTTTCCGCAAATATCATTTCTGAGTACTTTCTTATGAGCATTCCCAGGCAGGTCATTACAACCAGACAGGCAAAACATCAGGTGAATATACTCTGCTTCCCGCTGATTCTGTATATTCTCCTGAATCTTTTGTTATGGCACGGCACCGGCATTGTCAGCCGGTTTTATGACGTTGCGTCCCTCGGAATCGATCCCGAAATCATCAGCATGGCAACCGGCATTGTCCTGACGCTTCTGATTGCCTTCGGTGCATTCTCGATCAGTGCTGCCCGCCTGCATCTTCCGATCCGTGACTATCTGCAGTCCACCGGCATGGATCTGATGCACAAGATCGCGCTTGTATGCATCGGCATTGCCGTCATGGTCCTGACAACCTATACCGGAACGTTTCTGAAGTTTCTGATGCATCCTGCCAGCAGCGCCTATGCCTTTGTCGGTCATTTCACAACGGATGCAAACATCCTCAAGAACATTCTCTATTTTGTTCTGTTTGTGCTGGTAAAACCGGTCTGCGACGAATATATATTCCGCGGCATCATCCAGCGTCAGCTGGGACATTACAGCCGTTTCTTCGGTGTCCTTGCTTCTTCGATTCTCTATGCCATTGCCCAGCCGTCCCTGTCCGATGCCATTCCCTCCTTTTTCCTGGGGTGGTATCTGGCCCTGCTGACCCGGCGCTACCATTCCATAAAACCGACATACAAGATTCATCTTGTAATATCGCTGTTCTTCTGGGTGCTTGCCATCATACCTCAGGAATATGTTCTGATACCGATCATTGTCATTACCCTGGACTATATCGTGACGCTGCTGTTTCTGATCGGCAATACCGTCAATTACAGGATCGCATTCATGCGGTTCCCCGAAAAAAAACTGTGGAAGATCGTTTTTACCTCTTCCACAGTCATTATATGCATTCTGCTGTTTATCGCTGAAAATGTTCTGTCGTTCCTCTGAGCAGATCAGCCCTGCAGGCCTTCTGCCTGACGCTGCATGTTCTCAACAACGACATCATAGATATCACCGATCGACTGGCCGTATTCCAGAACCAGCCACGGCTCGTTTGTATGGTAATGAATCTTGATCAGATCATCATCTCCTGCCACAAGCAGACTGTCTCCGACAAAGTGATCAACGATATAGTCATAAATTTCATCTTCATCAAGGCCTTCGCCGGCGATGAGGAGCTGGGTATCAAACTTGAACTCAATCTGTTCCATAATAATAGCCTCCGTAACTGTCCTCAATTATAGCATGGTTTTCAGACCATGTTTTTTTAACATTCTCCGGGAAAGCTGAAACTGCGGACTATATGTATGACGAAAGGAGCCATATATGCCGCAAACCACCGTTGAAGAACTCAGCCGCTGTCTTGAAAAAGGCATTCATGATGTATTCGGCAGCGAATACTATCATCAGTATCTGCATGCCATGTCCAGATTCCATCAGTATTCCTACGGCAACGTTATTCTGATCCTGTCCCAGAAGCCCGAAGCTTCCTATGTCGCCGGTTTCAGGACCTGGAACGACAGCTTTCACAGACATATCCGCAGAGGAGAAAAAGCAATCCGGATACTCAGTCCCGTGATCCGGAAAAACGAAGACGATGAATATGTCGTCTGCGGGTTCCGCCCGGTCAGTGTCTTTGATATTTCACAGACGGAAGGCAGGGAAATACCGCTGAGCCTTGCCCGCATCCTTGATTACCGTATCCGTGACTATACATCATTTATCAGAGCACTCACCATGGTATCGCCTGCCGCCGTCAGCTTTGCCGATCATCTATCCGCAAACGGCTGCTTTATTCCCGCCGAAAACAGGATCTGCATCAAGGCCGGACTGCCGGAGGCACAGACTGTCAAAACCCTCATTCACGAAATTACACAT
>CAMNGB010000130.1 GCA_946537835.1 uncultured Erysipelotrichaceae bacterium | reverse complement strand
GATGGCCAATCCGTTTGTCAGAACCGACACAATCAATGAAGCAGCAGCCGGAGCAGGATTCTCCTTCCTGGCACCGGAAGAAATCGACGGATACAGCATCAGTGAAATCTCCTATATCAAAGACAGCATGATCCAGATCATTTACGGAAACGATCTGGAGATCCGTCTCCGCAAGAGTGTATCGGAAGACGATATCACCGGCGACTACAATGTCTACGATATAAATGAAGAAAAAGAGATAGCCGGCATGAATATCAATGTCAGAGCCAATGCCGACGGCATTCATACCGTGAGCTGGAAAAGCGGCGGATACTCCTATGCCTTCCTGGCCGGATACGGAATGAGTGAGGCTTCTGCCGAAACCCTGGTAAAGTCGCTGAAGTAAACACGGGAAAAGAGGATGAAAGGACTCTTTGTCCTGTATAATCTGAACTATGGAAGACTTTGAAATCGTGGAACTGTACTGGAACAGAGACGAGAATGCCATCACCCAGACCGACCGGAAATACGGAAAGTACTGCCGCAAGATCGCCTACAGCATCCTTTTTAATCATGAAGATACGGAGGAATGCGTCAATGACACCTGGCTGCAGACATGGAATACCATTCCGCCCCAGCGTCCGGAACGGCTGAGCACGTATCTTGGCAAGATCTGCCGCAATATCGCCATTAACCTCTATGAAAAGCTGACGGCGGAAAAACGCGGCGGCACAGAAACAGATGCCTGTCTGGATGAGATGGCAGAAGTCGTCGGAAAGGAATCGGATGTTGAGGAACATCTTGATCTTTCCCTCCTCACCGATACCATCAATGCCTTTCTGAAGACATGTGAAAAACAGACCCGCATCATCTTTGTCCAGAGATACTGGTATATGATTCCGGTAAAGGATATTGCCAGGGAAAATCATCTGAGTGAAAGCAATGTCAAGATGACACTGCTCAGAACCAGGGAAAAACTGCGGACCTATCTGCAGGAGGAGGGCTACAGCGTATGAAAAAAGAAACCATACTGAAGGCAGTCAATGACATCAGCGACGATTTCATTGCCGAAGCTGCTCCCTCGGGATGGATGCCGAAAGAAAAGCCGGCCTTCGGCTGGCTGAACGGGAAAGTTCTGGCGGGAATCCTTGCGGCAGTGCTGATGATCGCAATCCTGCCGGTACTGATGAGACCTCGCCGGCCGGACATTCAGACCGTCACACCGTATCATGTATGTGAAACGATCCGGGAAGCAGAAGACATTACCGGCTTCACATTCGCATATCCGGAGACTTATAAAGACTGGAAAGTCTCACAGATCAGTGTCTATACCGGTTCGATGATCGAAGTCATCTATGCCGATGCGGACGGTGAAACCGCACGCATCCGCAAGGCTGAAGGAAATGATGACATCAGCGGCGATTATAATGCCTACGCTCAGGAAACCATCCTTCATGCCGGCGCCAGGGAAATCACTGCCAGAGGCGATGATGATTCTGTCAGCCTGATGACCTGGAGCGAAAACGGATACAGCTGTTCCGTATCCTTCAGCGAACCGCTCAGCAGCGAAGATGCCGCAGCATTCGCGGCTGAAATACAGTAACCGGGAGGCCCTCATGGAATATCTTGTTCACTCACCAATATGCCCTTCCGCTGATAAATGGATCAGGGAAGCGAAAGCAGAACCGTCGGCCGGTGAGATCGGCATGTATCTCACCCATACCGGAATCGTCAGAAAGACCGCAAAGGCAAAGGTCAGATTTGCCGAAGAGAATACCCGGGAAGTCACCGGCATGAATTTCTCCTATGATGAAGAAAAGGTCAATGCCGCAGTTGCCGATACCCTGAACATGCCGGGAATCTTCCATGTCCGCCTTTGGCTGGCTGAAGGACATCTGTCCATCGGCGATACGATCATGCAGGTACTGATCGGCGGTGATATCCGTCCCCATGTCATCGACGGACTGCAGTACCTCGTCGGCCGCATCAAGAATGAATGTGTCCGGGAAGAAGAACTGTATTGATACGATGCATAAAAAAAGTCACTCATATCATGTGATGAGTGACTTTTTGATTTCAGTGACTGAATTACTTGTTTGTGATATCACCGCCGAAGAACTGTTTGGACAGTTCTGCCAGACGGCCGGAAGAACGCAGGTCTGCCAGTGCAGCATTGACGGCATCACGCAGGCTTGTCTCACCCTTCTTGACCGGGTAGCATACGGATTCGCCTTCGCTCTGATCAACGATCTTGATCTTGGCATCCGGATGCTGGGTCATATAGTCCAGATAGGAAACTTCCGAGTTGATGGTCGCATCGATTCTTCCCTGTTCCAGCATTGTGATCGTTTCTCCGAATGTATCGATATACTCTACCGTTGCACCCAACTCTTCGGCCAGGGCTGCATATGTCGATCCGGATGAGTTGGCTGTCTTCTTGCCGTTCAGATCATCAAATGTCTTGACTGTGTCATTGCTGTCGGCAACGATCAGCACCTTTCTTGTATAGACATACGGATCGGAGAATTCATAGCTCTCGGCACGTTCATCGGTATAGCCGACGCCGTTGCAGATGATATCGAATCGGCCGGAATCAACACCGGCCAGCAGGCTGTCCCAGGCAGCTTCCTCAAAGCGGGCTTCCACGCCGAGGGCAGCAGCGATTTCCTTGCCGACTTCAACATCGAAACCGGTCAGTTCGTTGGTCTTTTCATCATGATATGTCCATGGGGACCAGTTGCCTTCGGTGCCGATGATCAGATATCCTCTCTCCTTGATTTGATCCAGCACAGGTTTTGCCGGTTTGGAGCATCCTGCAAAAGATGCTGCCATGGCTGCAGTCAGTAACAGTTTGAATGCTTTTTTCATTTCTCCTCCTATTCTCTTCCAGACAGAATTGTCTGTATAAAGTTCTTCGTTCTTTCTTCCTTTGGATTTTCAAAGAATGATTTTGAATCCGACGCTTCAATCACCTGACCGTTTTCCATAAAGATGACCTTGCTGGAAACGTTGCGGGCAAAGTTCATTTCGTGAGTAACCACCAGCATCGTCATTCCTTCATCTGCCAGATCGCGCATGACCGAGAGCACCTCTCCGATCAGTTCGGGATCAAGGGCACTGGTCGGCTCATCGAAATAGATGATTTCCGGATCCGTTGCCAGGGCTCTTGCGATCGCAACACGCTGCTGCTGACCGCCGGAAAGCTGCGACGGATAGGAATCCAGACGGTCCGCCATTCCTACTTTTTCAAGAGCTTCAACGGCCTTCTTTTCGGCGGTTTCCCTGGCAATCTTGCGGGCAACGATCAGCCCCTCCGTTACATTCTGAAGAACCGTCTTGTTCAGGAACAGGTTGTAGTTCTGGAAGACAAATGCGGTCTTTTTTCTGAGCCGGCTGATATCCTTCCTGGAAATGGAATGCATATCAAATGTTTCACCGTCAAAGGTCATTGTGCCGCTGTCAGCGATTTCCAGGAAATTGATGCATCTCAGCAGGGTTGTCTTGCCGGAACCGGAAGGCCCCAGGATGGCAACAACATCCCCCTTGTCCACATGCAGGCTGACCCCGCGCAGGGCACCGAAACTGCCGAAAGATTTTGTCACATTCTGTACGTCAATCATCTGGTGCCTCCGTATACATTCAGTTTCTTCTCTCCCCAGCTCTGCAGCCATGTCAGAACCGTGCAGAAGATCAGATAGATAAAGCCGACTTCCAGATACAGTGCCAGCGACTGATAGACACGGCCGTTGATGATCTGCGTCTGGCGGAGCATTTCACTGACCGTAATGGTTGATGCCATTGATGTGCTCTTGATCATGGAAATAAAGGAATTCGACAGTGACGGGAAAGCAGTGCGGAAGGCCTGCGGCAGGATGATCCTGCGCATGATCTGCCAGTAGCTCATGCCGACACAGTATCCGGCTTCCAGCTGTCCTTTCGGAACAGCCTCCAGAGCCGCACGCATGCTTTCGGCCATATAGGCGCCTTCATTGATGGCAAAGCACAGCACCGCCGCCGGAAAAGCCGGCAGTACGATGCCCACCGAAGGCAGACCGTAAAAGACAAGATACAGCTGCACCAGCAGCGGTGTGCCTCTTATGATCCAGATATAGAAGCGGCAAAACTGCTTCAGTCCCTTGATATTGGCATACTGGACAACTGCGACCAGGATGGAAATAATCAAGGCAAAAAGGAATGACAGCACAGCCAGAGGAATGGTTACCCTGAGGCCGGCCATCAGTATTTTCATAAACGAATCGATCAGAATCTGCAGTACTCTTTCATCCATA
>CAMNGB010000129.1 GCA_946537835.1 uncultured Erysipelotrichaceae bacterium | reverse complement strand
GCCCAGGTTCAGATCGAGGTCTACTGCATTGATTCCAGGGCACTGGAAGTACTCTGTGCCGGCGATGACTGCGGCTGTGACGGAAAAGTATGTGAAATCAAGTAGTGCAGGATCATGGATAAACTTCAGCTTCTCTATGCAAACGGCAGTACCTCCCTCGGCATTGACAGCGAGGGAAACGAACACCGATATGACAGGACAGCCGGGGATATCATCTCCGGCTGGTGTATGATGCACGGCAGTACAATGCGCGGACGTCAGGATGCCTGCCGGCAGATTTTCGGATGGCATCAGAAAGTTCCGGTGCTGATCAGTGAAATCAGCCAGGAAATCTGGTTTCCGATTGCCGGCGAAAGGGCAGAAGACAATGTCTGGATCTGCTATGACGGCGTATTTTCATTTCACAGGAACAGTGACTGTGAAACCGGACTCAGCCTTGTCTGCGGCCTGGAAGCGGATATTGCATGCAATGTCAGGACGGTACGCATGCAGATGAAGCGCTGTGAACAGCTGTGTGCATATCTGAATGAAACAGTCAGAGACAGGCACAGTACCGGCCTGTCATATCTGATGAATGAAAAGAAAGACTGATCACTCAGTCTTTTTCATTTCCCAGCCACGCCGGCATATACTTATCAAATTCCTTTTCGGCATATTCATACATCAAATCTTCGAATGCCCGGTAGGCTTCCGTCAGCTCGCGGCCGCGGTCGGTAAGACTGCTGCTGCTGCCGCTGAGACCGCCGACACTGCGGCGGATCAGTTCGCATCCGGTCTGTTCCTCAATGCTGCGGATCAGGTTCCAGCCTTTTGTGTAGGATATCTGCATGGTGCTGCAGGCCCGGGATACCGAACCGAGATCGTCTACCAGACTCAGCAGCAAAGCAATCTGACGGTCAAAGAATATCTTTTCCCGGACAAAGGATATATTCAGAATGGGGCGGATCAGGGAACGGCTGTGTTCTTCAAGAAGCTCACGGTTCTGATATGCCTCCTTATATTCCAGAAGAATGCCGCGGTCATCAACATCCACCAGGACAGGCTCAGTGCCGCATTCCTGCAGGGCACCGCGCAGGCCGTCGCTGCCGCTGTACTGCATCAGGGAAGACGCCAGTGAAGCGGAAAGAATGATCGGATGGCCGGGCCGTCCCTCATATACCGGCTGAACAAAATCACCCTCGGTTTCGATCAGCCGCCGGATCGTTGCCGAAGTAAAGAAGGGAATGTCGCTCGGCATCAGCAGAATGCGGTCGCATTTTCCTGCCAGCCGGCCGATGCCGATGCGGAGACTGTCGATCATTTCGCCGCGCATATAATTGGGATTGCGAAAAAACATCACATCATATTTTGCGAGGTGATGTTCCAGATCATCTGCCTTGTATCCGGTCACGACCAGGATCTGATGGATGCCGGCATGATTCAGGACGGCAATGTTTCTTTCAGCCAGAGTGATGGTTCCCAGAACCTGCATGGGTTCAAAATCATCTTTTCTGCCGGCAGCTGTGATCACTGCTCCGATTCTCATAATGCATTCCTTTGTTACAGTTTTAACAAGCGTATTATTTTCAAGTGTAATTTGACAGACCCGGAAAAGCACGGGTTAATAATAGTAGAGGGCTTCTATTCCGTGTGGGTTCCGCACGGATCATAATCAATCCCGCCTCCGGTCAGATCTTTCATTTTTCTCATTCCGAAGGATGTGTAAAACACAATTTCACTCGGTTCACCGAGATGGTTTTCACCGCCCAGACGGACTACGGAAGAGGTCTCCAGATAATCGATCGGGAAAGTGCGGCGAAAGGTCTGTCCGGTTGTTTCGTCAGTGACTTCGATCACGACGCTGCCGGCTCTGATCTCCCTGATATCATGATTGTTTTCCGACATAACAATTCTCCTGTATTCATTCTAGCATAACGATTCGGTATTCTAATCAGGTTTGACTTGATCATTTTATAATTCAGAAAGGAGGAAACCATGATTAAGAAGACTTTCATTATCAACGGTGTTGAACGCAAGATCTTCCTGGAAGGCGATGAGACACTGTCCAAAGTTCTTCGTGAGCGTCTGCTGCTGACCGGCACAAAGATCGGCTGCGGAACCGGTCACTGCGGTGCCTGTAATGTCATCGTCAACGGCAAAATTGTAAAATCCTGTGTACAGAAGGCTGAAAAGATTCCGAACTTCTCTGAGATCACAACAATTGAAGGCATCGGTACTGTCAATGATCTGCATCCGGTCCAGCTGGCCTGGATGGCATACGGCTGCGCCCAGTGCGGATTCTGCAGCCCCGGCTTCATTGTCAGTGCCAAGGTTCTGCTTGACCAGAATCCGAACCCGACCCGTGAGGAAGTCCGTTCATGGTTTGACAGAAACCGCAACCTGTGCCGCTGCACCGGCTACAAGCCGCTGATCGACGCCACAATGGCAGCTGCCGCAGTTCTGCGCGGTGAAAAGACAAAAGAAGATCTGCTGTATCAGGCAAACGGAAAATCCATCGTCGGTACGGAATATGTCCGTCCGTCTGCAGCCATGAAGGTTACCGGAACATGGGACTTCGGTGCTGATGAAGCTCTCCATATGCCGGAAGATACACTCCGTCTGGCGCTTGTGCAGGCTGAAGTATCACATGCCAATCTGAGAGGCGTGGATACCTCCGAAGCAGAAAAGATGCCGGGTGTATTCCGCATCATCACTGCCAGGGATGTCCCGGGTTCCAACCGCATCAACGGTCTGGTCATGCTGCCGCTGAATAATAAGTGCGACGGCTTTGACCGCCCGATCCTCTGTGACGAAAAGATCTTCCAGTACGGTGATGCGATTGCCATCGTTGCAGCCGATACCGAAGAACACGCAAGAGCCGCTGCTGCTGCCGTCAAGGTAGACTATGAAGAGCTGCCGGCTTACATGAGCGCACCGGAAGCCCTGGCTGCCGATGCACTGGAAATTCATCCGGGCACACCGAATGAATACTATGAGACCAATGCCATCAAGGGCGATGACTTCGACTGGGAAGCATGGCCGGAAGAGCAGCAGGTTGAAATCGAGAGCTACTGCTCGCGTCAGCCGCATCTGTTCATCGAACCCGACAACGGCTATGCCTATATCGATGAAGACGGCATGCTGACAATTCATTCGAAGTCGATCGGTATCCATCTGCATATGCCGATGATCGCCGACGGCATCGGTATCCCGATGGAAAAGCTGCGCATGGTTCAGAACCATACCGGCGGTACCTTCGGATACAAGTTCTCGCCGACCAATGAAGCAATTCTGGGTGTTGCAGCGCTCGTTCTGCAGCGTCCGGTATCCCTGAACTTCAACATGTATCAGTCCATTACCTATACCGGCAAGAGATCACCGGGCTTCATGCACATCAAGCTCGCTGCCGACAAGGACGGAAAGCTGAAGGCTCTGTGGGGACGCAACTATATCGACCACGGTCCGTATTCCGAATTCGGCGACCTGCTGACACATCGTCTGACCCAGTTCGTCGGTGCCGGCTTCGATATTCCGAGCATCCGCAACAAGTCGACGACAGTATTCACCAACCATGCCTGGGGTTCCGCATTCCGTGCCTACGGTTCGCCGCAGTCCTTCATGGGAAGTGACATTGCCATCGATGTACTGGCTGACAAGATGGGCATCGATCCGTTCGAAATGAGAGCCATGAACTGCTATAAGGAAAGTGCCGGCTCGACAACTCCGACCGGATGCAAGCCTGATGTCTACTGTGAAGAAGACCTCTTTGACAAGGCAAGACCGTATTATCAGGAAGCCAAGAAGCGCGTGGCTGAAAAGAATGCGGCAAGCGACGGCAGAATCAAGTACGGTGTCGGTGTATCCCTGGGTGTCTACGGATGCGGTTTGGACAACTCCGATGCTTCCGAGTGCTATGCCGATCTGAATCCGGACGGAACAGTAACGCTGCGCAACTCCTGGGAAGACCACGGACAGGGTGCTGATATTGCCACTCTGACAGCAGGTCACGAGATCCTGCGTCAGGCCGGCTTCACTCCGGAAATGATCAAGCTTGAAATGTGCGACTCCAAGGTGACTCCGAACTCCGGCCCGGCCGGCGGATCCAGATCCACCGTCATGACCGGTTCGGCTACCAAGATCGCCTGCGAAAACCTGCTGAAGGCAATGCGCAAGGATGACGGCACATACCGTACATATCAGGAAATGCTGGATGACGGCATTGATACGCATGTCACAGGTGTCTACACCTATACGGCAAGCGTAGCCCTTGATCAGGCTACCGGCCAGGGCGATCCGTTCCCGGCTTACATGTATAC
>CAMNGB010000128.1 GCA_946537835.1 uncultured Erysipelotrichaceae bacterium | reverse complement strand
GATTATTCGAGATCTTCGCCGTTGGATCCGTAGACCTTCTGCATGTAGAAGAAGGAATCCTTTCTGCTTCTGGAGAAGTCGCCGTTGCCGTCGTCGTCTCTGTCGACATAGATGAAGCCGTAGCGCTTTCTCATTTCACCTGTACCGGCGGATACGAGGTCAATGTGGCCCCACGGCATGTAGCCGCGCAGATCGACGCCGTCGATTTCGATGGCATCCTTCATGACCTGGATATGCTTGCGCATGTAGTCGATACGGTAGCTGTCATGGACGGAGCCGTCCGGTTCCCTGACATCGATGGCACCGAGACCGTTTTCGACGATCATCATCGGCAGCTGATATCTGTCATAGATCTGGTTGAGGTTGATTCTGAGTCCGAGCGGGTCGATTGTCCAGCCCCATTCGGAAGCTGTCAGATACGGATTCTGCAGGCCTCTGACCTGGTTGCCTTCCACCTGCTTGATACTTTCCGGATGAGCCGCATAGGTTGCGGAACTGTAGTAGGAGAAGGAATAGAAGTCTACGACACCCTTCTTCAGCAGTTCGTCGTCGCCCGGTTCCTTCTTGATGACGATGCCGTCTCTTTCCAGCTGCTTGACCTTGTATGCAGGATAGTAGCCGCGGCAGAGAACATCGCCGTAGAACCACTTCTGATCATGAGCGGTCTGGATTTCACAGAAGACATCTTCCGGGTTGCAGGAATACGGATAGGTTGCGCCGTGGGCGATCATCAGACCAATCTGGTTTTCCGGATCGATTTCATGTCCGATCGTAACTGCCAGGGCACTGCCTACGAACAGGTGCCATCTGCACTGTTCGGCATTCTGCTTGTTGGAGATGTGTTCATGGACACCGTTCATCATGAAGTTGGTGTTGATGTTGATCTCGTTGATCGTCAGCCAGTATTTGACCAGACCCTTGAATCTTGTGAATACGGTGCGGCAGTATCTTTCAAAGGCATCGACGGTATGTCTGCTGACCCAGCCGTCATATTCATTGGCCAGATGCAGCGGGCAGTCGAAATGGTAGATCGTTACCAGCGGCTCAATGCCGTACTTATGGCACTCCTTGAAGACGTTCTCATAGAACTGGATGCCTTCTTCGTTCGGTGTCTCATCGTCTCCGTTCGGATAAATTCTGGTCCAGTTGATGGAAAGACGGAATACGTTGCAGTTCATTTCCGCAAACAGTGCAATATCTTCTTTCCAGTGATGATAGAAGTCAGTGGCTTCATGGCTCGGATAGTAGACATCCGGATCGACGAACGCCTTGGCTCCTGCCGGAACTTCCTCACGGTTGCCGACAGTTGTCCTGGTGCCGTCTGCGAGAATCAGAGAGATTTTTCTCGGAATACCGTGAATGCCGTCACCGCCGGTAATCGTGTCAGCGACTGCCAGGCCTTTTCCGCCGGAAATGTATCCGCCTTCATACTGATTGGCAGCAGTAGCGCCGCCCCATAAAAAACCTTTTGGAAAGCTCATAATGAATTATTCCTCCATTTCTGTTATGAGTCTGCTAAAAAGCATCTGTTTCTGTTCCTATTATATCAGCCGATGACAAAATTGCCGAGATGATACATGCATGTTATCCTTCCGCCGTTTTCTGCTTTCTGTGTTTCTGTACGGCAATAATCAGCAGCGATGTCAGCAATGCCGGAACGGCAGTGATCACAAAGCGCAGAAAGCTGTTCTGCGTCAGGACATAGGACACATGCGAGTAATAGATATGCACCATATAGATATACAGACTGAGATCCGCGCCATAGGGAATATGTAGAATCTGCGGATGTTTCAGGGCTGTCAGAAACAGCAGCGCCGAACAGGGAATCAGGGAAAAATAACAGTTGGCATCGGCTGCACCATGTGCCTGGCAGAACCATCCTTCGCCGATAAGCAGAAGCGTTGAAAGTGCCAGGGGAAGATACGGATTCCGTATCTGTATGTTTTTCTGTTTCAGAAAGACACCGAAGGACAGAAACAGCACCGATTCATTGAAGCCGGCCTGCGGCCATGCCCAGAGAAAGGTATGCAGGTCCCTGAATCTGCCGAGCCATGCACCGAAAGGAAGAAAACTGTAGGAATCAAAGGTCATGGCAAACAGATAGAGAAGGAAGCCGATGATCATCAGATATACGGTATAGCCCTTCTGCCAGGGTTTTCTCAGAAGCACACATGTCAGGATCAGGGAAATCAGATACCAGTAGATGCGGTTGATGCCGGTCGTAAGGAAACGCAGGACAATGATGCCGGGCGGATAGCTGAAGCCGGCCAGCAGACTGAGCAGGATGTCAGCTGCTTCAAAGATCAGATAGATCTTCAGAAGTCTTCTGATATATGAACTGACCTTCCGGTCATCGTTCAGCCTGCCGGCAAAGTAATAGCCGGAAACAATGAAATAGAAGGGTACGGAGATCCTGAACAGGGACTGGGTCAGGATCCGGTATAAAGGCGTGCTGATGTCCTGGAACAGGTGGACATGCACGCCGATAATGGCAAGTGAAAAAATCAGCCTGAGAAGATCGATGGTATGATTTCTTGTCTTTGTCTCCATAGAAAAAGAGTAAAAGAAAAATTCTGTTCATTCAATGATGATGAACAGAATCGGTTATGATCAGATTTCTTTGATGCGCATCCGCGGATAGCGGTTTACCGGCTGTTGGAAATATCTGTCCTGGCCGGTCTGGGAAAAGATCTCGGCATAGACATTCAGGACACTGTCCTCGATATTGCGGATCTTTCCGGCAATACAGCTGACAGCTGCGAGCTGATTCTTTTCGTTGATCATAAACAGCATCTGGGAACTTCCGCGCAGATCATTGAGAAGGGCTGCGATCAGCTTCTGAGCGGGATGGTCAACAGTGAAGGTTCTGCCTTCATGGTTAGAGAAGAAAATCACTTTTCTGATCTTTTCTTCTTCAGAAAGCCTTCCAGCTTCGAGAAGGATCTGTTCGTCCTCAGCGTTGTTTTCCAGCAGCTGCATCAGCAGCGGATCTTCAGTGACCGGCTCTTCCGGCAGATCTTCCTCATCTCTGGATTCATCAAAGATCAGGATGTCGACGCCGGAATCGGAAGGATGTCCTTCCGAGCGGAAGACAGGACGGGAGAGGATGTCATTGAGATATTCGGAATCGGATATGAAATGCGGCACGGCATCAAAGTATTCTTTCTGCACCATGTCCTTCGGAAAGAAGCCGTTGTTTTCGACAAACAGATGACAGTGCTTTCCTTCTGCGTCCGTACCTTCGAAGATATATCTGGCACACATATGGCGCAGGCCTGAGGCATCCGTGATCTGCACATCGGCAGCTCCCGGCATGACGGTTCCTCTGAAATACGGGGAATCCACGGTGCCGCTGAACGGTATGAAAACAACCTTGGCGTTCCTGGATTCAAGCCTGGTAATTTCTGATTCTTTAATGGTGATATGAAATGTCATGATTCTGGCACTCATGCGAAGACCTGTCCTTTCCCAAAGCGGCAGAATGATCAGACTTTCTGTCGGACTGCCGATTCAATGAAACATACCTGATCCGGCACATGGCGGGATTCGGTATATTCAAACATGACGCCGCGGGAATTGAATACCTGACCGGCAACGGAGAGGATGAAGTCGAACGGCTCGAGATCAAGAAGCTCACGGTCACGTCCGGTTGCCGTCTGGGCAGTCACCCGCCGGCGGCTGGTGGTAATGGTCATGCCCAGGGTTTCTTCCAGATAGCGGTAAATGGAATCAGCCGCAATGGACGGCTGCAGGCCCTTGGCCTCCGACACAAGGAACATGTTGGTGTCAAAGATGACGGCTTTTCTGCCGATATAGCGGACACGTTCGATGTAGTAAAGTTCTTCCCCGATATCAAAGCCGGTCTGCATGCTGATCTTCTTGTCGGCCTCGATTTTCTTGAAGACTACGACCTTCGTCGATGTCTTCTTGCCGGAACGGGCTGCAGCTTCGGCAAAGCTTTCAATGCCGCCGATGGTAAACAGGGACCGTCCGTCCTCGGGACGGAAAATGACCTGCACGCCGCGGCCGTGCTGGGGAAGGAGATATCCTTCTGCCGTCAGCAGCGACAGAGCTCTGCGGATGGTGTTCCTGGTGCAGCCGAAGCGCACGGTATATTCATTTTCAGAAGGCAGAAAATCACCGTATTTGTACAGTCCGGTTTCGATTTCCTGCTTGATCGTGTGATAGATCGGTTCGTATTTGGATTGCGGCATGGCATCCTCCTGCAGTTTTACGTGCAATATTATATATGGAATTGCGGTAATAATATAAGGTTTTTGCAACCGCTTTCCGAAT
>CAMNGB010000127.1 GCA_946537835.1 uncultured Erysipelotrichaceae bacterium | reverse complement strand
AGTATATTACGCTCGGTGAAGAATCACCGATTTGTCGTTGTATTTCACTCGATGGAATTTCCCATCGATTTGTGGTTATATATCACTCGATGATTTCTCATCGATTTGTCTGTATATATCACTCGGCGGCTGTGCTGCCGATTTGTTTTTGTATATCACTTGACTGCCGTGCAGCAGTCAATTTGTGCGTATATATTCAGTCGAATGCATCTCTGCATCCGGCATTGTTTTCCTTACGCCTGTATGAATATAGCACCGTAAAAATAGCTTTGCAATACCTTTTTTCAACTTTTTTTATTTTTTGAAAATGAAAGCCTTTACACATGGCAGAATTGCCGAAAATCCCTTTGCAAAGGCACTTTTAGCGATATCAGGATCACAGATTCCGGACCGGAAAACATACAGTGCCCGGCTCCTTCCGGAACCGGGCACTGCCGTTTCTGTTTTCTGTTTCTGCCTGGATCTTTCCGGCATTGCCAAGAACTCCGTTCACAATGATCGTATCCTTCATCAGCTGCAGGTTGTCTTCGGTATAGAGCTCGTTCAGCTTTGTTACAAACTTCGGAGTCATGACAAGATATTCATCTGCGGCAGGATATCCGACTGCCTGTTCAAGCCATTCAATGATCGGAACATTGCCTTCTGCCTCTTTCAGCTGATCTCTTGAATAATAGTTTTTCACTGCTTCGATATATTCCGGCGAACGCTGTTCCTTATTCGTGGGAATCACTTCCGCAATCATGGTTTCAAACCGGATGCAGTTATCGAATCTGGTCTGTGCCTCTTCTTCGCTGCAGCCAAGCTTTACCAGCATTTTTTTCACGAGTGTCGCGGCTGCATCCTTTCTGATCTGTCCGTATTCTGTCATTTCCCGATACTCGGCGCTGTCCTGCAGGGTCAGGCTCATGGGACTGCAGAACTGGATGATCCGGCTGGAATCGGTAAGATCCTGCGCGGAACTTCCGCCCCAGAGCCGGGTCAGCTGCTTTTCGACCGGTGTATTCAGATAATAAGCGGTCAGTTCATCAACCGATGAAATTGCCTCAACAGCATCGATCCGCTCTTTCAGAGGACTGACGCCGAGCGCATTCCTGCTGTCCCAGTCCATCAGAAGACCGAACAGATTATAGGCAAGGAGCGCATCATGCCCCTGCGGTGCATCCGCAAGGAACATCTTCCTGACATCCTCATCTGCCTGGACTGCCGCATCCATGAATGTGCCTGCAGACGAATAGCCTTCCCTGATCTCAAGTTTCAGAAGGTCTTCCTTGTTGGCATACAGGGCAAAGTCATCCTTGAGATCGGTCGGCGTATCTTCACTGACAACCCCTTCCAGATCAATATCCATCCAGGGTGTTCCTGTCCGGTAATCACGGGTTTCCGTGCCGGCCTCTGTTCCGGTTTCTTTCGCGGCTGTTTCGCTGCTGCCGGCACAGGCGCATAACGAAACACCCATGATCATGCTCATCATTAATTATCCGAATTTGTTTTTGTTCATTTCTTTCTCCTGATTATACTTCCGGATCAGATTCACTGTCTGATATCTTTCAGAAATGCCATCAGTGAACGGACGCTCATCATCGCAAATGCAACAATGGCAATGAAAACCAGAACACGATAGACAACGGAACTGTTCAGTGTCGAACTGAAAACATCATTGATATGAAAACCGATCCAGATCAGTGCCAGACGGCTATGATTGACAAACTGGGTCATATTCGAAATGTTGTCGGCATACTGCGGCCAGCGCATGTAAAGGTACATTGCCAGCAGGGAATGAAGGCTCAGTATAAACATGGAGATGCAGAGTGCATTCATGCCCTCTGATACCATCCACCAGACCCCGGCACAGGCAAAGACAACCGCCATTGCCAGAGAAATCAGTGTCCAGGTGTTCCATGGTTTCTTTTCCATCTGTCCTTACTCCTCTTCAGAAGGAATGCGGCTGTAGCAGTCTGCCATCTTTGCAAGCTTGCGGGCAATCCTTTTGTCAAATGTCTTTCCCGCATAGCGCCACTGCCAGTTATTGCCCAGAGTGGAAGGTGTATTGATGCGTCCCTCGCTGCCAAGACCAAGCAGATCCTGCATGGTCACGATTGCAACATTGGCCGGGCTCATGTAGGCAGCCCGGATAAAGCCCCAGTTATATCCTTCCCTGGCATCCAGATGCAGGTATTCCTTTGCCTGCTGTACGGAACTGCGGTCGGCACTGTTATTCATCCAGCCCATGATCGTATCATTGTCATGGGTTCCGACATAGATAATGCTGTTTTTGACATGGTTGTGCAGCAGATACTCATTGTCCTTTCTGCCGTCAAAGGCAAACTGCAGCACCTTCATGCCCGGGTATCCTGTTTTATCAAGCATCTGATATACAGCAGGTGTCAGAACACCGAGATCTTCGGCAATGATTTCCTGTTTACCGAGTGTCAGTTCAATGATCTTGAACAGATTGGCACCCGGTCCCTTTCTCCATCTTCCGTTCTTGGCAGTCGTATCCTGGGCAGGAATTGCAAAATAGGATTCAAAGCCGCGGAAATGGTCAATGCGCAGCACATCATAGAAGCGCAGCTGCTGGGCAATGCGGCCGATCCACCAGGAATAGCCGTCCTTCTTCATTCTGTCCCAGTGATACAGCGGGTTGCCCCAGAGCTGTCCGTCTTCCGAGAAGGCATCCGGCGGAACACCGGCGACTTCCTTCGGCCGGCCGGCACGGTTCAGCTGGAACTGTTCCGGCGATGCCCATACATCGGCACTGTCCTTGGCCGCATAGATCGGCAGATCGCCGATGATCAGGATACCTCTGTCATTGGCATATTTCTTCAGCCGGTTCCACTGATCAAAAAACATGTACTGCACAGCCTCATAAAAGAGTATGTCGTCATGCAGTTCCTTTTCAGCTTTTGCCATCGCTTCCGGCTGGCGGGTGCGCAGCGGCTTCGGCCATTCTTCCAGGGCAATATTGTTCAGGCTGTTCTTGACTGCCATATACATGGCATAATCCTTCAGCCATTTCTTCTCCTTATAGATAAAAGCCTGCAGTTCCTCAAAATGCGTTTTGATCAGTCTGCCGGCTGCCTTGCGCAGAACAATGAAACGGCTGTTATAAATTGCTTCATAATCCACATACTGCGGATTGGTTCCCCAGTACAGTTTCCGGTATTCACTCTTTTTCAGCAGTCCCTGCCCGGCCAGATCATCCAGATCGATCATATAGGGATTGCCGGCATAGGAAGAAAAAGAAGAATACGGAGAATCCCCGTAGCTTGTCGGCCCGATCGGCAGAATCTGCCAGTATGTCTGTCTGGCTTCCACCAGAAAATCAACAAACTCCCGGGCATTCTTTCCCATCGTTCCGATGCCGTACGGTGAAGGCAATGATGTAATCGGCATTAAAATTCCTGCACTTCGTTTCATAAGCTGACTCCTTTATACAGTTCATCTGACATAATCGAGCGTCCGTTTCGGCGCTCCGTCAGTAAAATCCACATTCATTTCTTTTCCCGCTTCCAGGCATCTCATCAGCCAGGTCATCTGGGAAACAACTGCCGAAAGAACTTCATGACTTCCGGCCTCTTCACAGATCACATGACCGCTCTGAACGGCAGCGGCAGGCATATTTGCCATGGCAAAATAGCTGACCACCGCAAGAAATGCCGAAGAATCCGTCCTGCGCCTGCTGAACAGCACCGCACCTGCCGGTTTTCGTGCAAGCACGGATGTGCCGGCATGAAAAAGCCGTTCCAGAAAATGTTCCGTCTGTTCATCCAGTTTTCCGTACAGCACGGGACTGCCGATCAGCAGCGCATCACAGCCTTCCATCAGCCGGATTGCCTCATTGACTTCATCATCAAAGATGCACTTCCCGGCCCGGTAGCATTTGCCGCAGGCAACACATCCCCTTACAGCATGAGAGATCCTGAAGATCTGTGTCTCAATACCCTGTTGGGCAAACAGTTCCTTCAGCCACTCCGCAGAGCTGTCCGAAAGACTGTTTTCCTCCGGATTCACATTCACAAGCAGTACTTTCATTTGACTAAATTGTACGTTAAAAAATAAACCTTTGCAGGTTTATTTTTCCGGATGTCTTTTCACAGCCGCAGAAATCCTTTCAGCCCACAGCGGAACATGGAAGAACATATCTCTTTCTTTGCCGCATACAATCATTATCTTCATGTCTTTTTCCATTGAGCATGTGATCTCACCGGCAATAGAATATTTTCTTCTTTATTTTTGTTTCTGACCGTGCTATTCTTATTAAGCAGTAAATATGAGTGCTTAGCTCAGCTGGGAGAGCACTTCCTTGACGTGGAAGGGGTCATGGGTTCGAGTCCCTTAGCGCT
>CAMNGB010000126.1 GCA_946537835.1 uncultured Erysipelotrichaceae bacterium | reverse complement strand
AAAGACCTCCGGTCCACACATGACCGGAAGTCCTTCTGAATACTACTTGTTTTTCTTTTCAGGTGTGTCAGGCACATCGTTGAAGCGGAAGACTGCACATCCGTATCCCGGCAGAGGATATTCAATGCGGTACGGCTGGCCGTCACATTCACCCTTGACAGCGGTATAGATGCGCTTCCTGTCTGCCTTTGTATTTACTTCACCGTTTTCATCAAGGATCAGTGTATATCTGCCCTTGCAGGGAGCACCTACCATATAGTCCGGACGCTCAACCGGTGTCATGTTGACGACAAACAGCAGGCTGTTCTTCTTTGTCCTGTCACGGCGGATGAAGCTGAAGATACTGCGGGAATTGTCATCGGCATTGACCCAGGAGAATCCTTCCCAGGAATCATCCAGTTCATACATGGCCGGATACTTTCTGTACATATGCAGCAGGTCGTGGACAAAGATCTGCATATCGTGATTCAGCGGCTCGTCGCACAGTTCCCAGTTCAGCTGAACCTTTTCATCCCATTCATGATACTGGGCAAAATCCTGACCCATGAACAGCAGCTTCTTGCCGGCATGGCCGAACATGAACAGATAGCCGCACTTCAGGTTTCTGAACTTGTCACCGTCAAGACCCGGCATCTTGTTGATCATCGAACACTTCAGATGCACAACTTCGTCATGGGAGAGAACAAGGATGAACTTCTCGCTTGTCGCATAGCTCATGCCGAATGTCATCTTGTTGTGATTGTCCTTGCGGAAATACGGATCCAGCTTCATGTAATCCAGGAAGTCATGCATCCAGCCCATGTTCCACTTATAGGTGAAACCGAGGCCGTCGTCTTCCGGTCTGGTTGTAATCTTCGGCCAGGCTGTGGATTCTTCAGCAATGATGATAGTGCCGTCCTTGCGGCCTCTGATGACAGAATTCAGATGCTTGAAGAATTCCATGGAATCAAGGTTGCCGTTGTCACCGTACTTGTTCGGGATCCATTCGCCGTCCTTGCGGCCGTAATCCAGATACAGCATGGAAGCCACGGCATCCACGCGCAGTCCGTCAATATGGTATTCGTCATACCAGTAAAGGGCGTTGCCAATCATGAAGTTCTTGACTTCCGGCTTGGAATAGTCAAAGCACTTCGTACCCCAGTCGGGATGTTCGCCCATGCGCGGATCGGCATATTCATACAGTGCTTCGCCGTCAAAGTCGGCAAGGCCGTGGGCATCTTTCGGGAAGTGTGCCGGCACCCAGTCAAGAATGACACCGATACCGTGCTTGTGCATATAGTCAACGAAGTACATGAAGTCCTTCGGATCGCCGTAGCGTGATGTCGGCGCATAATAGCCGGTTACCTGATAGCCCCAGGAACCGTCGAACGGATATTCGGCAATACCCATCAGTTCGACATGGGTATATCCCATCCAGCTGCAGTATTCCGCCAGTTCCTTGGCATATTCGCGATAGTTCATGAAGCCGTCTTCGTCATCATAATTCTCACGCTTCAGCCATGATCCAAGCTGGCATTCATAGATTGCCATCGGCTGATCAAATGTACCCTTGGAAGCTCTTTCCGTCATCCACTTGGCATCGCCCCATTTATAACCGGCAATATCCGCTGTCTTTGAAGCCGTGCCCGGTCTCAGTTCGGCTGAGAATGCATATGGATCTGCCTTGTAAAGAACTTCATCCTTCTTCGTCAGAATTGCATACTTATAGACTTCGCCGAAGCCCATGCCTTCAATAAAGCCTTCATAGATTCCGCTCTTTTCCAGCGGCAGCATATAGTTTGCCTTGGGATCCCACTGGTTGCGGTCGCAGACGATCGAGACTGCCTTGGCATGCGGTGCCCATACAGCAAAGTGCATGCCCTTTTTGCCGTCCAGAACAGCCGGATGTGCTCCCATCTTCTCATACACCTTATAGTTGGTGCTCTTGGCAAGAAGATATCTGTCAAACGGTGTCAGGAATACCGGATCAAGAGGCTTCTTTGCTGCTTCCTTTTTCTTCGGTGCAGCTGCTGTTGTCTTTTTTGTCTTCGCTGCGGTTTTTCTGGTTGTTTCTTTTTTCTGTGCCATATCCTAAACCCTCAAATCAATTATGATGAATAAAAAACATCTGTTTTCTATCTAGATTATAGCGCAAAAAAGAATCGATTGCAGAGAACTTGAAAGGCATGACTGCTTGTGATGAATCTGTGAAATTTTGTGATGATTTTGTGCCGGATTTCCTTCGGCAAGTACTTTTCTTTTCATAATTCTTTTCTCCTTCTGGGCCTTCAGCCACACCATATATATTTGTCAGGCAATGTGAATTTTTCGGGGTCGGAAAATGAAATAATAAAAAAGATGGATTTCTCCATCAATCATTTCGGCATATACAAAAAAGGCACCGGACCTCTGACGCTTTTATCAACGGTTGGAAACGCGGGTCCGATGCCGGTTATTATTATAAATCTGTTCCTGCAAAAACAAAAGGACCGTACTTTCATACGGTCCATGATTGCTAGATCAGAAACTGATAGAGTGTAAACATTGCATAGATGCACAGCAATGTGATTCCCTGCCAGCGGTACAGCTTTCCGGTTTTCAGTGCCGGAACGCACAGCAGCAGCATGACTCCCAGCATGACCGGAATATCCACCAGCAGTGAGGAATTCATGCCCATCAGCTGCTTCTCGGCAGGAATGGCAAACGGGGCAATGGTAATGGCTGCGCCGGATACCAGAACAATATTGAACAGGTTGGCACCGATGACATTGCCCAGTGACAGAGCACCGTGGCCCTTCATCAATGAAGTAATGGCAGTAATCAGTTCCGGCAGAGAAGTTCCCAGAGCGACCATCGTCAGACCGATGACTGAATCCGGCACACCGAGTGCCTTGGCAATGATGGTTCCGTTTTCAACCAGCAGATTGGCACCGAGGGCAATCGCTGCCGCTCCGATGATAAGATAGATCAGTTCCTGTGCCAGGGACATCTCTTTCTTTTCTTCCTCTTCTGCAGCCGGCTCATCGGCACTGTTTCCCTTTTTCATCTGCATGACGGAAATCACCATGTATGCCGCAAACATGCACAGGAACAGAATTCCCTGCCATCTCTTGAATTCGCCAGTCGTATAGGCAAACAGGCAGTACAGGAAAGCGGAAATAAAGAATGCCGCTGACGGCAGCATCAGCGATTTCCGGTTGACCTTGCCCGGCTTGATGGCAATGGTCAGGGCAGCGATCAGGCTGGTGTTGCATATGATGGAACCGATGGCATTTCCGTAGGAGATGCCGCTGTTGCCCTGCATCGCGGCCTGCGCGGATACCATGACTTCCGGCAGTGTCGTGCCGATCGATACAACGGTGGCGCCGATCAGAAGTTCCGGCAGATGGAAGCGGTGGGCAATGCCGGTGGCACCGTCCACAAACCAGTCCCCGCCCTTGATCAGCAGGACAAACCCGACAAGAAATAATAATACTGCGACAAACATTTTGTTTTTCCCTCCTTCGCATGTGTTTCACTTTGGAAAGGCAAAAAGAAAACTCATGCATGAACAAAAATTCAACATGAGTCTCACAGTTTCAATATCAGCCGGGTTGAAATACCGTGATGACGGCAGATATACGCCTTGCGCCTGTTACTCCCTCAACAGCAGTATCATAGCACTTTTTATTTCCGGCAGCATATACAAATCAACCAAGCTGTTCAAGATACCTGTCAATCTCTTCGATTGTTTCTTCCGCGATGCCATACTGCCGGGCAAAGGCACGGAACGGCGTGCCCTGGGCACTGCGCATCGGAATCGGGCCGACGGCCGGCATCATTTTCAGAAGATATTCTTCTCTCTCAGGATCTTCCGTCAGTTCCCCGACCGTTGAGTCCACCGACAGGAATCCTGCGGCTGTCCGTGTCATCTCATAGGTCACTTCATAGCTTCCGCCGGCAAGATGCAGAACCCCTTCCCTGACATCGCTGAAGACCGGATTCTCCGTTACTTCCTGATTCCAGTCCGGAAGAATGACTTCGGCTTCGGCACCGCATGGAACCTGGATGTTCACTGTCAGTGTCTTTCTGCCGTGCAGCTGCCATGATACTTTCCAGAGACCGGCAGCCGAATTGTATGTCATGTCAATATGACCAAGGGCCGCATGCGGCAGCGGTGCGATCCTGACTTTCGCAAATCCCGGTTCAACTGCCGTCAGGCCGGCACATCTTTCGAAGATCCATTGCGTGATCGATCCGTAGGAGTAATGATTGAGGCTGTTCATGCCGGTGGAAGAGATCAGGCCGTCCTCACCGATGCTGTTCCATCTTTCCCAGATCGTTGTTGCCCCGTGGTTGACTTCATACAGCCAGCCTGGATATTCC
>CAMNGB010000125.1 GCA_946537835.1 uncultured Erysipelotrichaceae bacterium | reverse complement strand
ATGGGATTTCTGATTCCCCGCAGTGCCTATATTGCTTCCGACAGCATATATGCACTCTCGGACGTCCGCATCCTGCGTTATGAAAAAGAACACGGATTTGCCGGTCATGCGGCTAGAATCGCACAAAAACTTGATACGATATATACAGAGAATTATTCGATCTATGAAAGGGTCATGGAGGACTGAAATGGAAAAAAGAGCTGATGTACTGAACTGGGATGAATATTTCATGGGTCTGGCACATTTGTCCGCCCTGCGTTCCAAGGATCCCAACACGACGGTCGGAGCGGCCATCGTCGATGAAAATCACCGGGTTGTATCGGTCGGATACAACGGTTTCCCGAAAGGCTGCTCGGATGATGAATTCCCATGGGGAAGAGAAGGGGATACACTTGAGACCAAATATGCGTATGTCGTTCATGCCGAACTGAATGCCATCCTGAATTCCAAATGGCCGGTCGCCGGCTGCACCATCTACGTATCACTGTTCCCGTGCAATGAATGTGCCAAGGCAATCATTCAGTCCGGAATCCGCCGCATTGTCTATGAATCAGACAAATATAACGGCGTTGATACCAATATCGCTTCCAAGCGCATGCTGAGGGCAGCAGGGGTTGAACTCTGCCGTCTTGAAAATACCATCCAGCTGGAAGTCAAAAAGATTCCCAACCCGGAATTACAGACAAAATGAAAAACACCTTGCGGTGTTTTTTTCAGTGCATCATCGGAATGATATAGCTTGCTTCCACGGCATTGTAGATCGGTGTGATGCCGTTCTCCCTGCCTTTGATCATGTCCCGCCTGTTGTGATTGCGGTTCATGATATTTGCGGAATATTCAACCTTGCATACCAGATTCGGCAGGAAGGATTTAGCCAGATTTTTTGTGGCGGTAATGAGCATGCTGTGATTTGACATTTTTATTGCCTCCCCTTATTTTTACAACTTCACAATAGCACCGCGAAAATCGCATGACCATACGAAAAGCCTTATTTTAAAGGCTTTTTTGACTTTTTGTGAAAAGAAAACAAAGCTTTTGAAAGAGATTATGAAATATCTCCAAAGCACAGTGAGGAAAACACTTTCACAGAATGATCACAGAATTTCCCGGTTTTGGACATAAAAATGAAAAGAATTGGATTTGTTTCATTTTCACTGAAATATATTTCCGCCTGCTTTGATCTTATTCTGTACCTCTATGCCCGCATTTGTTTCTGAAATGAGTACAGATTTGGCTGAAAAAACGGCGAAAACCCTTTAAAACAGGGCTGTACATAAAATCTCTCCTGAAAAGGTTACCGCAACATTTGTTTGCGGTTCAGAGACAATTATGAAAATGTTCTGTCCCGACAGCTGCTTCCGGAGGTGAAATGAAAATATTTTCATGAATACGAAAAAGGAAGGAAAATCATTCCTTCCTGAATTTTTCCAGATTTTCTGTGTTTTTGAAATGCATCTTGGCTGTCCGGTACAGTTCGTCATAGCCGAATTTCCTGACAAACCGTTCGGCGAAGGCATCCGCATCCTTCCCGGCACCTTTCTGAAATTCCATGCCGTAATGTTCGGAGAGGGCATCCATGGAGCGCAGATAGGCATAGCGGGCGATCATGCTGGCGGCACCGACAGCGATGTATTTGTCTTCTGCCTTTGTTTCAAAATGAATTCCGCCGATGACTTTCGGTTCATTCTGCAGATACCGGTAATAGAGATGCTCCGGCGCAAACTGGTCAATGACCCTGAGATCGGGCAGCTGTTCCCTGGCGGAAAGGTTGACATAGGCCTGGTTGTGCATCTTGGCCTTGATGGCATTCATGTTGTTGTCGGCATGAACGCGGTTGTATTTTGCATTGTCCAGGATCAGCAGGCTGTGCGGCAGGGCTTCCATCAGTTTCGGGGCGATGGTGCGGATCTGGGCATCGGCGATCTGCTTGGAGTCGCGGATGTTCAGCTCTTCGATCAGCCGGCTGTGTTCGGGCCGGACAATGGCTGCACAGACACATACCGGTCCGAAATAATCACCGGTACCGACTTCGTCGCTGCCGGCCTGCGGCAGTGTATCCCGGCCTGCAGCGGCAGTAAACGGCGAGGCATAGATTTCGGCATCACTGCCCTGAAATACGGTCTTGCCCGATTCATAGCAGGTGATGACACAGTTTTCCGGCCGCAGCTGCCATCTGGCATAGGGCGGAGTCTTTGTCTGGTTTTCCCGGAAGGCGGAATACAGTTTTTCTTCCTGCTCCCGGCTCAGCTTCAGTGTAATGGTATTGCTCATGCGACTATTCTAACATCAGTTTTGATTCTCGGGAATGATTTGGTATCATGGTAAGGAAAACGGAGGACTGCCTATGTTTCATGTAACTTCCGAATGGATCATGCCGGCCAATATCGCAGTTGCGGCTGTCTTTGTGCTGCTGTTTGCTGCCGGCGCAAAAAGGGGTCTGCTGCGGCAGATCGTAGCTCTTGCCGGAACCTTTGCCAGTTTCTTTCTGGCCTGGCATGCGTCCTCGGTTCTGACCAGATATATCCGGCTGTGGCCGAAGGAATGGGCGATCCTGCAGGATACGCCCTATGCCGAAATCGCTCGCCTGTATATGAATCAGATCTGCTGGCTGCTGGTCGTCTTTCTGGTGCTGAGACTGCTGTTTCTGCTGCTGGACAAGATTGCCAAAGGACTTGGCGAAATTCCGCTCATCGATTCTATCAATGAGATCGGCGGCGGACTGTTCGGTCTTGTTGAGGCAGCGGTTCTGGCGGCAGTCTTTACGATCAGTCTCGGTACACCGCTTTTTCAGAACGGCACGATTCTGCAGGAGAAAACCATTCTGAAACAGATCAACGGCGTGACCGGTTCGCTGTTCCGCCAGTTTGTATCGCCGGTTCTCAGCGGCGAGGCCCTGCAGCAGCTGTATGAGAAGGGTGAGGAGCTGACGGAGGAACAGCGGCAGAATCTGGAAACCTGGCTGCAGGAAAACGGCTTTGAAGAACTGGAAAAGGATGTATCCTGGCGACCTTCACTGGAATATGAGGTAATCGATGAACTCTGAACACAGTCTTGAACTGCATGTCATACTTGCACAGATGGAACAGCTCTGTGCTTTTTCTCTTGGCCGCAGAAGGATACAGGAATGTCATCCGTCTTTTGAACCGCTTGTCATACGCCGGCAGAATGCCCTGATCAGGGAAGCGCTGGAAGCGGTGCGGAAATACGATACGATGCCGTTTGCCGGCATGCGAGATCTCAGCGAAGTGCTGAACAATGCCGCCAAGGGAAGAACCCTGAGCGCACCGGATATTCTTGATGAGATTCATTTTATCCAGGGTGTCAGAGGCATTCTGACCTATCAGAAGAGTCTCACTGAAATCAGTCATGAGCATCTCGATGATCTGATCGATACCCTCTGTGTACATCAGAAGTGTGAGACATTCCTGAAAAAATGCGTCAATGAGTACGGAGAAGTGTATGACAGCGCCACCCCCGAACTGGCATCGGTGCGGCGCAGTCTCAGAAATATCGACGGCGAGATTGCCTCTGCAGCCCAGAAGTTTCTGGCTGCGCACGGGGATTCCGTCGTTGATTCGATCGTGACCTTCCGGGGCGGCAGGGCAGTCGTCCTGGTGCGTGCCTCTGACAAGAACAGCTTCGGCGGCATGGTCCACGGCGATTCTTCGTCCGGTCAGGCATCCTATATTGAACCGGCTTCGTTCGTGGCGGTCAACAACCGCAAGCAGGAACTGCTCAACCGCGAAGCGGAGGAAGTGCAGAAAGTACTGCGCATGTGCTCGGCTGAAATCGGAGCTGTAGCCAATGAGGAACTTGCCAACCTGGAAACCTGTGCCATCCTGGATGAACTGTTTGCCAAGGCACAGTGGGGAAACAGCCGTGAAGCCTGTGCGGCCGAACTCAGCGATCAGTATGTTCTGAAACTGGAAAGAGCCCGCCATCCGCTGATCGATCCGGAAAAGGTCGTTGCCAACAACTATCATCTTGCCGATCCCTGCCGGATCCTGCTGATCACCGGACCGAATACCGGCGGCAAGACCGTCAGTATGAAAGTCATCGGTCTTTCAGTCCTGATGACCTATGCCGGCATGCCCGTCACCTGCGATGAAGCGGTGATCCCGTTCTTCGATCAGATCTTTGTCGATATCGGCGATGACCAGAGCGTTGTATCTTCGCTTTCATCATTCAGCTCCCATATTCAGAAGCAGGCTGAGATGTGCCGCAGTGCAACCGAGAAAAGCCTGATCCTGCTGGACGAAGTCGGAAGCGGAACCGATCCCAGGGAAGGTGAAGCTCTGGCGATTGCCATTCTTAATGAGCTGCGCCAGCGCCGCTGCATGACCGTTGCCACGACCCATTACGGCAGGCTGAAGGCCTACGGCCGCAGACATGACGACAT
>CAMNGB010000124.1 GCA_946537835.1 uncultured Erysipelotrichaceae bacterium | reverse complement strand
TGCGGATCTTCTTCAGATTCTGCGGGCAGATATGATAGCAGGTTCCGCAGAGAATACAGTCCAGATGAATGATCGACGCCTTGTCATTTTCAAATGAGATGGCCTTGACCGGACAGTAGCGGATACATTTATAACAGTTTTTGCAGTTGCTGGTATTGCTTGTCAGAGCATACATAATTTTACCTCCTCAGCGCGGCTGTAAATACTGATTTCGTTATTTTCAGCATCAAAGACTAACATCATTTTAAATGGTTCTTCAAAGGCGTCAATATGCCAATTTCTGCAGACCTTGCCGAAAACTCCGCAAAAAAACTCCCGGAAGCCGGGAGTCATTCACAGACAGTTTTAAAATGATATCCTGCCCTATTCGCCGAAACGCTCTTTCAGAAGCTTCATCAGCTGTTCGTGACCGATGACCTGAGACTAATTGACACGGTACTGATTGGTCTGGTCATCATACTGGGACATATACCCGAAGCCATCCACCTTGTCATGCAGAAAATAGATCACCTTATCAATGTTTCTTTCATATTCATCGAACTGTTCATCATCAAAATAGCCCGGAAAGCGGCGGTTGATATAGGCAAAGAGTTCTTCTGTTTCGGCATTGGTTCCGCCGGTTGTGTTTTCAAGTTGTTCATCATCGATTCTGTTTGTCATAGTTTTTTCTTCCCGGCTGCATAGTGACAGCCCTGATGCCTGTTCTTCGGTGTTATAATACTCATTTTTGTTTGCTGATTCCACTGATTTCCGGACAGATCATGCCGGCTTTGCTTCCTTCAGATTGTAGTACATGATGCCGCAGAGTACGATGGCAGCACCGATCAGGGAAAGCGTCCCGAGCTTCTCGCCGTAGAAAACAGCCACAAGCAGCGGATTGAGAATCGGCTCCAGGGAATTGATGATCGATGCCGTCAGCGGATCAATATATTTTGTGCCGGTCGTAAAGAAAATATAGGCCAGGCCTACCTGGACGGCACCGAGGAAGAATACCGCCCATAATACCGGCGCCGAAAAGTCGGTTTCTTTTAATACCAGGGGCGAAAGTACAATGCCGCAGAGCAGCTGGCCGAAGAAGACCGATGAAAGTGCATCGCCCTTTTCAAAGCTGTTGAGCATGAAGACTCCGGCATAGAAGATACCGGACAGCAGTGCGATCAGATCACCGAGCCAGCGGCCGGTGGAAAGTCCTTCAAAGAAAAAGCACAGGATGCCGGCGAAGACGATCAGCAGCGAGATGATGCCTGTCCGGCTCGGCTTCTTTCCGAAAAACAGATAGACCATGACCATGATCCAGACCGGCGCCGTGTACTGAAGGATGATCGTATTGCCGGCGGTGGTCAGCTTGTTGGCAATGGCATAGCAGGTTGTTACCCCGGCCATTGAGACAGCCCCGACGGCAACCGTCGGATTGAACTTCAGGCGGTGATGCGTTGCCAGGATATAGCAGCCGATGACCAGTGAGGCAATCAGGTTTCTGGCCCCGTTGATGGCCAGGGCATTCCAGGGAATCACCTTCATGAACAGGCCGCCGGTCGCAAAGCATACGGAAGCAGCCAGTACCATGAAGACCGCAATATGCCGCATATTCTGTGTCTGTGAAATATCTTTCTCCATGGGCAATGGATTTCCTTTCCCGTGATTCTTCGGAATTATACCACCGCAGGCCTTTCTTCTGTGTGAATCCTGCATTAAAAAAGGCGCTGTCTGCGCCTTCATTCCTGTACTGTATCCGGATCTTCGCTGTGCAGGGTCTCATATACCCGCTGTGCCACTTCCTGCGGCACGACGGCTGCGATTTCTTCCACCCCTGCCTCCTTCAGGCCGGTAAAGTTTCTGAATGCCTTCAGAAGCAGCCGCTTGCGCTTGGGTCCGACACCTTCGATCTCATCGAGAATCGAACGGGTCTGGGCCTTGGCACGCAGCTTGCGGTGATAGGAAATGGCAGTGCGGTGAACTTCATCCTGCATCCTTGTCAGCAGGAAGAACAGACCGGAATTCTTGTCGATGTCAAAGACTTCGCCGTCGGTATCCATCAGGGCATTGGTATTGTGATGGTCATCCTTGACCAGACCCATGATCTTGATCGTTTCACTGAGGCCGAGGGAATCAAGGATTTCCTTGGCGGCTTCAATCTGGGTCCAGCCGCCGTCGACGAGGATTCCGTCCGGCATCCTGCCGTCTTCCTTCAGCAGCCGGAAATAGCGGCGGTAGACGACTTCCTTCATTGAATCGACATCGCTGTTGGCGGTATGCAGCTTGTAGAGACGGTATTCCTTGCGGTTGGGCTGGCCGTCATCATAGACCACGCAGCTGGCAACGGTAAAGGTTCCGCTGATATGCGAGTTATCGAACAGTTCAACCCGGGACATGTTCCTTCCGGCCAGGTCGCTGAGCTGCTGCACCGCTTCATCGGTGACGGTATCCTGCCGCTCCACGGTATTGAACTTCAGATCCAGCTGCTTCTTCGCATTGTCGACGCACATGTCGATCAGCTTCTTCTTGTATCCGCGCTGCGGCGTGAACAGCGGCATTTCGATCAGCTCGCCCAGGGCATCAAGATCGGTATCCTGCGGCAGCACCAGTTCCCGGGCGGCCGGATGATCCTGATAATACTGGGAAAGGAAGCTGATGAATTCATCCTTCGGATCGCCGTACAGCGGACGCAGACGGAATTCCTTGTTGAGGATGATGCCGCTTCTGACCAGGAAGCCGGTAATGGCCATATATCCCCTGTCGGCATACCAGGCAAAGACATCGCGGGATCCGCGGTTGTCCTTTTCGATATTCTGCTTGTCGCCGACAACGGAATGAATGCTGTCGAGCATTTCCTTGTATTCCTGTGCCTTCTCAAAGGCCAGTTCGCTGCTGGCCGCATACATTTTTTCCTTCAGATCCTTTTCGATCGCCTTGATGTCGCCGTTCATGAATCTGGTGACACCGTCAGCCATGTCCTCATAGACCTTGTCATCGATCTCAAATTCGCACGGTCCGAGACACTGTCCCATATGATAATAGAGACAGATCTTGTCGCCGAGGCGGTTGCAGCGGCGGAACGGATACAGGCTCTGCAGCAGCTTCAGGGTATTCCTGGCGGCATTGGCATCAGGAAAAGGACCGAAATATTTCGCCTTGCGGTCCTTGCGGGTATCTCTTGCGATCATCAGCCGCGGGTACTGTTCCCTTGTCAGCTTGATATACGGGTAGCTGGAATCATCGATGAACTGGATGTTGTATTTCGGCCGGTATTTCTTGATCAGGTTGATTTCCAGCACCAGAGCCTCCTTTTCGGAAGCCGTAACGATAAAATCGAAATCATCGATGCTGGCGACCATTCTTGTCGTCTTGAAGTCATGGGCACCGGTAAAATACTGATTGACACGGGCATGGAGATCCTTTGCCTTGCCGACATAAATGATCTCCCCGTATTTGTCCTTCATCTGATAGCTGCCCGGCTGATGCGGCAGATTCAGCAGTTTTGCCTTGATATACTCCTTATCCATACACTCATTTCATTACTACAACGGTAGCCCCGGTACCGCCTTCCTGCGGCATGCCGAGACGGTATTCCTTGACGGAAGACATGTTCTTCAGCTTTTCATGGACAGCCTTGCGCAGCCTTCCGGTGCCGTCACCGTGAATGATGCGGAAATTCTTCAGTCCGTGCAGGCTGGCCTGATCCATGTAGTCGGCCATCTTGTCCATTGCCTCATCGACGTGCATGCCGATCAGGTTGCACTCCATCGGCATGGAAGAAAAGATATTCTGTCCGGCAACGCGGATGACGGGCGAAGGCTTTTTCTTCATTTTCGGAATGATATGGGCACTGGGGCGGATCTGGTTTTTCTTCACCCGGATCTCCCTGCCGTTCATCAGGATCGTCAGATCCTTGCGGCCGATCTTGACCACTTCGCATACCTGATCGTTGTCGCGCAGTTCAACCGCATCACCAACGTGATATTCAAAATCATCTGTTTCATTTTCGGCAATGGCTTCATTTTCCTGCAGCTCATCGATCTCATGACGCATGCCGATCATTTCATGATAGCGCACATCGGTGCGCTGGCGGATCTTCGCCAGAATGGCATCGGCTTCTTCACGGACGCTGTCCAGATATTCCTGTGCTTCCTTTTCGTATTTTTCCTTCAGCCGGTCCTTTTCCCGGGCCAGCCGGTTTTCTTCTTTCTTCAGGCGTTCTTCCCGTTCCTCTGCCTCTTTCAGTTTCCTTGTCAGTTCATCCTGCAGGCGGGTATTCTCGCTGATTTCCTTTTCCAGGCGTTCGATCAGCTTATCCTCTTCACTGCGTGACTGATCTTTCAGGAAACGGGCATATTTGATAATGGAAGACGGCAGGCCGTAGCGCTGTGCCACTTCTAGGGCATTGGACTGACCGGTCGAGCCTTCCATATAGCGGTAGGTCGGTGCCAGTTTTTTCATGTCGAATTCGACGCTGGCAACCTGGATGTCGTCATGTCTG
>CAMNGB010000123.1 GCA_946537835.1 uncultured Erysipelotrichaceae bacterium | reverse complement strand
CAGAAGCTTGACTTCATCCGGCTTGGTCCGCAGCAGAAGCGAAGTGATAATTGCGTTCATGCATACCGATTTTCCAGAACCGGTGGCACCGGCAATCAGAAGATGCGGCATCTTGTCAAGACGGCAGGTTACTGTCTGGCCGAGCAGATCCTTGCCGACCACAAACAGCAGCTTGTTCTGGTTTTCCTTCTGGGAAAGATTGCGGAACAGTTCCCGCATCTTGACGGGAGTGGATTTCACATTCGGGATTTCGACACCGACGGCATTGCGGCCGGGAATTGGCGCTTCGATACGGACATCCCTTGCGGCCAGCTGCATCTTGATGTTGTCGGTCAGGCCGATGATCTTGGATACCTTGACGTTGACATCCGGACGGATCTCAAACTGGGTAACGGACGGACCGATATGGGTATCGATCAGTTCTGCTTCAATATCGAAGTTGCGCAGGATCGAGATCAGCAGCTGCCCCTTCTCACGGGCAGCAGCCTCGTTCTCGGAATTGGCAGATGTTCTCTGCACTTCCTCCAGCAGCCGGTACGGATTCGGCGTCTTGTAGTTTTTGAACGGATCACGCTTCTTCTTTTCCGGAGCCTCTGCGGCGGCAACAGCCGGTTTTGCGGCAGCAGGTTCTTTCCTTGCCGGTTCCGGTGCGATGACTTCTTCTTCCTCTTCTTCCGGAATCAGTTCATCGACATCGATCATGCTCTGCTCATAGTCAGGATAGGCAGGCTCTTCCGGCGGTTCATAGACCGGTTCCGGCTTCCTCGCCGGTGCCGGGCGTCCGGATCCCGGCGCATCCTGCAGCAGTTCATCAATATTGATGAATACGGAATCCTTTGAAGATATGGTCTGTCCCGGCATATGCACGACCTGGATCTCGCGGGTCGGCTCGTCGGGCGTAATATTGCGGAGCGTTGTCAGGTAAGGCTTGGACTCATCGATTTCCTGATGCGTCTGCATGATCGTGGTATCGGACGGTTCCTCCCTGCCTTCTTCAGCCTTGAGATCGAACTTCTTTTTCTTCTTTGCCTTGCGTTCACTGAAGAATTTCCAGATATTGAACGGTTCGCGCGGTTCCTTCGGGGCCTTTTCTTCCCGGTCCGGGACCCGGAAGAATTCGGTGACAGCTGCAAAGCTCTTCTTGTATACGTCAAGGGAAACGAGCAGCAGCATCGAAATGATGAAGAGCACGGCAATCAGCAGAACGGTTCCGGTGCGTCCGAAGAGTGAAGAAACCAGTCCGAACAGAACAGCTCCGATCACGCCGCCTCCCATGGTGTTGGTCACATCCGCCTGAAAATAGGAACGGAAGTCGGTGAAAAAAGCGATGGCAGGATCAAAGCCGACCGTTTTCGGATCAGTCTGTATGTACGTGCAGAGAAGCAGGATGGCGGCAATCAGCAGGATCACCGGTACCGGGTTCTGTCTCAGAGACGTATGCCGGCGGCTGAACAGGCTGACCAGGGTCAGCGCGATGATCAGGCCGAGGACCAGCCAGTACAGTTCACCGAAAAAATAACGCAGGATATTGTACATAAAAGTGCCGATGACGCCGGAACGGCTCACGGCAATGATTATGAATGCAGAAAGGATCACAATTGTGATCCATTGTCTGAGTTCCTGTGTCTGTTCGCGCCTGATCTGTGCCTTGGTTTTTCTTGGCATTCATTACCTCATTAATCTGTCGTATTGATTTCAACGATTGCCGGCAGGATCATCGGTCTCTTGCCGGTTTCACGCATGACATAGCGGCTGATCTTTTCACGGGCTTCGGCCCGGCAGCTCATATTGTCATAGCGTCCGTCCCTGACGGCATCGCTGATCGTTTTTTCCATAATATTGCCCACTTCCTTGACGATGTAGTCAACATCCTTCAGGTAGATGACACCGCGGGACTGGACATCCGGTCCGCCGATGATCTCCTTGGTGGCGTGGTTGATGACAATGCCGATAATGATCGCTCCGTCAGTGCTGAGGATCTCACGGTCTTTCAATATCATACCACTTTCATCGAGTTTTTCAGATCCCGAAACCAGAACATTGTCTGCCGCAACCTTGTCATAGCCGCGCTGCAGCTTGCCGTCGGTGATGACAGCCGCCTGGCCGTTGTCCATGACAATGATCTTATCGGCATTGTATCCCATGCCAAGGGCAATGTTGGCATTGGCGATCAGCTGCCGGTATTCACCTTTGACCGGAATATAGTATTTCGGCTTCATCAGGTAGATCATCATCTTCAGGTCTTCGATCGACGCATGCATCGTAAAGGTGCGCTTGGAGTCGACGGTCAGTACCCTGCCCGCTTCCTTGTACAGGTCATCTTCCATGCCTGCTTCATCACGTTCCGTACCCGGAACAGCCGGGGAAGCGATAATGATTGTATCACTCTTGCGGAATTCGATCATCTCGTCTTCCTTGGTCGCAATGCGGTGCACCTTGCGGAAAATCGAGTCACCGGTGCCGGCAATGATGACGAGAACGTTTTCGATATCATTGCGGAAGGATGACGGGGCGATTTCCAGACCGGCCGGAACATGATAGTATCCCAGCTTGGCCATGTCCGCCATTTCATTGCGCAGTTCGGTATCATAGATCATGATCTTGCGGTTGTACTTGTTGGCCAGCTCGATCACTTCGATGACACGGTAAATATTCTGATTGAACAGAGTGATGAACATTCTGCCTTCGGAATCTTCAAGATACTGTTCGATCAGCGGTGTAATGCGGTGGTGCGGTGCACTGTGTCCTTCCCTGGTCGATCCGACCGATTCGCACATCAGTGCCAGAACGCCTTCCGATCCGAGATCGGTGATATTGGAAAGATCGAAACGGAACGCTTCGTTCTTGGTGTCATAGTCAACGATGAATTCGCTGGAATAGACTACGAAGCCGTCATCCGTCTTGATTGCCACACCGAATCCGTCGGCGATGGACTGGGTCGTGCCGAACGTGCGGATCTCCGTCTTGCCGATCTTGAATCTGGCATTGCGCATGACCCGGTGAATGTTGAGGTCCTTCAGACCCAGTTTTTTGGCCCTTCTTTCAAAGGACAGTGCGGTCAGAGGTGCCATATAGACCGGTACCTTCGGCACTTCCTGCATGAAACTCGGCAGGCCGCGCATGACATCGTCATGACCGTGTGTGATGAAAACCGCCTTGATGCGTTCACGGTTTTCCTTCAGATATGTAAAATCCGGAATGATCATTTCAACACCGAGCTGATCCCCATCGGGATATTTCATTCCGCATTCCATAACAAATATGTCGTCATTGTTCTCGACCACATACATGTTCTTGCCGTCTTCATCGAGACCGCCAAGGGCAAATATGCGTACGCTGCTCATATTATTATCCTCCGATAGCTGTTGATTGTTTTCTATATTATACAGGATATCAGACGGCTTTGCCATCCAGAGAGAAACTGTGGCAGGCAGTGATTTCGACTTCAGCGATCCTGCCTTCCAGGTCTTCCGGACCGGTAAAATTGACCAGTTTGTTGTGTTCGGAATAGCCGGACCAGACGTTTTCGTTTTTCTTTGAGCGCCCTTCGCAGAGCACTTTCAGGCGTCTGCCCAGATATCTGCTGTTGTTGGCTGCCGCATATCCGGCAAGTTTTTCATTGAGGATCTGCAGACGTTCCTTTTTCACTTCCATCGGCACACCGTCTTCCATCTCTGCCGCCGGGGTTCCCTCGCGCGGCGAATAGATGAAGGAATATGCCAGATCGAATCGGCAGTAGTCGACCAGGTCCAGCGTATCCCGGAACTGCTCATCGGTCTCTCCCGGGAAGCCGACGATCAGGTCGGTCGTAAATGTAATGTCGGGAATTCTCGCTTTCATCTCATCGACAAGCTTCCGGAAGGAATCGCCGGTATAGCCGCGGGCCATGCGGCGCAGGATCTCATCGTTGCCGGACTGTACCGGCAGATGCAGGGACGGCATGATGTTCGGATATCTGCGCATGGCATCGATCGTCGTAACGCTGTAGTCGCGGGGATGCGATGTATAGAAGCGGATCCGTTCGATGCCTGTTTCCGCCGCCTTCTCCAGCAGTCCGGTAAAGCCGTCTTCCAGGCCCAGATCCTTGCCGTAGGCATTGACATTCTGACCCAGCAGGATCACTTCCTTCGCACCGCTCTCCTTCAGCTGCACGATCTCCCTGACGATATCCTCGCTGCTTCGGGAGCGTTCCTTGCCGCGGGTATAGGGCACGATGCAGTAGGTGCAGAACTTGTTGCAGCCATACATGATATTGACGTATCCCTTGCAGGTGCTGGAGCGTCTGACCGGCAGATCTTCGATGATCCTGCCCTCTTCCGAAAGAACTTCAACAACTCTTTCATGTGAGGAGGAAACCTGATACAGAAGATCCGGCAGGCGGTAAATGTTATGGGTGCCGAAGATCAGATCGACCTGACGGTATCCGTCCAGGACTCTGCGGACAATGCTTTCTTCCTGTGCCATGCAGCCGCAGAGGACAATGATC
>CAMNGB010000122.1 GCA_946537835.1 uncultured Erysipelotrichaceae bacterium | reverse complement strand
TTCCCGACCTATGCCCTTAGCAGGGGCACCTCTTCGGCCTCTTGAGTATTTCCTCTTCTGCCAAGCGCATGTTTGTTTTTTTCAGCGCTCATTTATATTAGCATGGCAGTTTAAATAATGCAATAAGAAATTCCATGTTTTTTCACTGATTTTTATCAGTGATTGAAAGCGTCCGGAAGATCGTTCTCCAGAAGAATCGTATCATCAGCATCTGCTGTCTGATAGATCACGGCAAATGCTTCATTGACCTTGTCGACAACACTGACATGATCCATGTCAAATCCGGCTTCCTGAAGTCCTTCATAGATCGGCTTTGTCTGACTGCGGCCGACCAGTATCACTTCATCAGCCTTCCCCTTCATGTTCATGCCGAAATTCTTATTGATTTCTTCCTGTTTCGGTCCCAGGTCAATCATGCCCGGGGTTACGATCCAGCGTCTGCCCGGCATCATGCCCAGAACATCCAGAGCCATGGCAGAACCGGTCGGATTGGCATTGAAGGCATCATCAATGAACCGGTGACCGTTGATGATTTTCAGTTCCAGACGGTGTTCCACCTGCTTCATGGTCCTGACTGCTCTTTCGATGACCTTCCAGTCGACACCTAGATGGCGGGCACAGGCCACGGCAGAAAGAATATTCAGAATATTCAGTTCTCCCAGCAGCTTCGTTTCCAGACGGACTCTCTCTTCGCCGTGGACAACCGTAAACACGGAGCCGGAAGCAGTATAGGTGATTTCGTCGGCATAATAATCGACGTCGCGGCTGTGGACACCGTAGGTTACCCTTTCCACACTGTTCTTTATCTGATAGTTCCGGATAAAGTCATTGTCATAGTTCAGAATGCCGAAGCCGTCTGCAGGCAGCAGTTCGATCATCTGCATTTTCTCTTTCGTGATATTTTCCTGTGATCCGAATGTATTCAGATGCTGGGGTCCGATGGATGTGACAACACCGATCTGGGGCTGTACGAATTCCATCAGTTCGGTGATATCACCGACATGATCCGCTCCCATTTCGCAGACAAAAACCCTGTGGATCGGTTTCAGCATTTCCCTGATCGTACGGGTAATGCCCATCGGCGTGTTGTAGCTGGCAGGTGTCATCAGCGAGTTGTACTGTTCGGAGATCATCGCCTGCATGATATTCTTGGTCGTTGTCTTTCCGAAAGATCCGGTGATGCCGATCTTGATCAGATCCCTGTGATCTTTCAGGATCTGCTTTGCCTCATTCAGATACTTCTGACGGATGGCAGCCTCCAGAGGAGATGTGATCAGTGCCATCGGCCAGACCAGAAGCCACGGGGCAAGCAGAGCACAGAAGCCGGCCAGAGCCGGAACCCTGAGAACCAGGAGAATGACGACGGCCGCAAGAACTGCCATGACGGCAATCTGACGCTTGACCCTTGCCGTATAGACAAGCGGCTTGATATAGTTCTTCTTTCTCTCATCGGCATACTGATACAGTCCCATCATAACCAGGGATGCCAGGATGATCACCGTGCCGATAATTCCCTTGAAAAGCATTCCGCCGATCAGGCAGATCACTGCCAGTGCAAGCGGAACGGTATTGTGACTGAAGGAAGTGCTGAAGCTTTCCTTCATCCATTTATACAGGCGGCCGAGTTCATAGCGGTTCTGCTGGAACATATGCAGCGCATGTTTCGCAGGCACCAGCATTGCGAATGCCGCTGCGGCAGCCATGATGATTTTCATGATCATAAGGTTTCTTCTCCCTTCAGGAACACATCAAGAACCCGGTTGAAACGGTCCGCCTGATGCCAGTAAGCCCAGTGGTCGTCACCTTCGAAGACAGCCAGGCCGGCATCGGGCATTTCCTTCTCCATGACCTGCCCCATCCACAGCGGTGCCGCATCGTCTCTGTCACCCCATACCAGAAGCACGGAGCATTTCACATCCTTCAGAACCGGCCGGACGTCATCATTGACGACCTTGACAAACGTCGGTCGCATAACGCCTCTGGCATTGCGGTAATCTTCCGAACCGGAGCGGTTCTGCAGTTCTTCCAGTTTTTTTGTCTGCCCGGTCGTTTTCAGGAACCATTTTCCGGCCTTGTATGCGCGGGTGCGCAGCTTTGATTCAAGACTCTGCTGCGGGCGGATGCCGGCAGCTCCGGTCAGGCACATCTTGCGGACTTCATCGGGATGATCGGCCGCATAGCGGATCGCCACCCGGCAGCCGAAGGAATGACCGATCAGGATCATGTCTTTCAGTCCCAGTTTCCGCACCAGTCCTTCCAGATGTTTCTCATAGTCGACAACTCCCCACGCTTCCGGCGGATCGGCAGATTCTCCGAAACCCGGAAAATCGATGCTGACGACATGAAACCTGTCCTTAAAGTGATCAAAGACCGCCTGCATCATTTCTTTATTCTGTCCCCAGCCATGCAGCAGGAGAATATCCCGTCCGCTTCCCTCTTCGAGATAGGCTGTACGGACTCCGTCAATCTCAGTGTATTTCGTCATATCGCAGTTCATTTTACATGAAAAATGCCGCGGAGTTAAGCCCCGGCGGCACTATTCTTCTGGCGATTGTTTTTTTCACGCCGCTGTTTTTCCTTTTTCGGCGCATCCCTCCAGATCCGGAAACAGACTCCCTCCGGAAGGTTTTCAGCCCGGACGTGATATCCGTATGTCGTTGTTACCCGGTTGACAATGGAAAGCCCGAGTCCGAACTGGCCGCCGCTTCCCTTCTCATACGGCCGGAAGAGTGCTTCCGCCTTTTCGGGATCGATATGAGATCCGTCATTGATGACGCACAGTTCTCTTTCCTTCAGGGTAATGCGGATATATGTTTTGGCATAGCGCAGTGCATTGTCGATCAGATTTTCGATTACAATGCGCCATGGTTCTTCTTCGCCGTGGAACATCACGCCTTCTTTCGTTTCCCGCCGGAATACGATTTCCGGCCGGATGACCCGGAGTGAAAGGACTGCCTTGTCAATGACACTGTTCATATCCAGGTTTTCTCCCTCCGGACAGTTGTCCAGCAGGTATCCCATCTTGTTCAGGATGATCAGGCTGTGCACCTTTTTTTCCAGACGGTTGGCATGTTCAATGATGACGTCGACTGATTTTTCCAGTGTCTCATACGGATAGATGCCGTCCTTGATGGATTCGCCGTAGGACTTGATGGTCGCAATCGGTGTTTTCAGATCATGGGAGATATTCTGGATCATTTCTTCCTTGTCACGGTTCTGCCTTGCCAGTTCTGCCTCCATATCCTGCAGGGCCTTGGCAACTTCACCGATCTCATCATTGCGCTTGACATTGAGCACGGCATCCGGTTCGTCATTTTTCAGCTTCTGTATATAGTCGGTGATCTGCGAAAGCGGGATCAGCATCGATCCTACCCAGACGATCAGAAGGACAAAGAGAATACTGACGAAAATGACGTTGACGGCAACAACATTTCGGACCAGGGAAGTGCGGAACTGACCGCGGTAGTTCTCGGTCATGATCGAAACCAGGAAGCGTCCGTCCTTCAGCTTGGTCACCGCATACAGATACGTGGAAGGAACCATTGTTCCGTCATCGCCTTTTCTGTACATGGTCGACATGTAATCCTGGGTTCCGGAAGCGTCCAGTTCGGTTTTGTGGCGGATCTCGTCCTTCAGTTCCATGATCACCGTACCGCCGCTGATATTGGCAAATTCATCCCTGGCAGGATCATAGAGAACATCGATCACGAAGGTCTCGGATACATTGACGTTCAGCTGCGGCGTACTGCCCGGATTCTCATCGAAATACCGGATCAGGCTCTCCTGGGAATTGTGCAGAATACGGAACATTTCCGTCTCTGAAAAACGATCTATCGCAGGCGTAAGAAAAACAAAGACAAATCCCGCAAAGATCGTCACAAACAGAAAAATGATTGTCAGAAGCTGCTGAATCAGTGTCAGTTCAGACAGCCACATTTTCATTCGTTTCATCAGCCAAGCCTGTACCCGAATCCGTAAATGGTATGAATGCTGAGATTCGGCATCTTCTTGCGAAGACGGCGCAGCGTGTCATCGACGACACGGTCGCTTCCGAAATAGTTTTCTTCCCATACCTTTTCGAGGATCTGATCACGCGGGAAAGCCGTGCCGCGGTTATTGACAAACAGCATCAGCAGATCGAATTCCTTGGTGGTCAGTTCGATCGGATTGCCGTTTTCCACGACAATTCTCTGCGTTTCATCAATCTCATAACCGTCGACCGCTACCTTCTGGGTCTCATCCTTATAGGTGCGGCGGATAATATTGTTGACACGCAGTACCAGTTCCTTGGGTGAGAACGGCTTGGTAATGTAGTCGTCACTTCCCTTTTCCAGACCGATAATACGGTCGAATTCCTTGTCTCTTGCGGACATGAAGATCACCGGGACCTCCGGGGCATGGGCTCTGATTTCCTCAATCAGGTCAAATCCCGACTTGTCTCCCAGCATGATATCCAGGATCCAGAGATGAACATCATCATCGGAAGTGTGCGGATA
>CAMNGB010000121.1 GCA_946537835.1 uncultured Erysipelotrichaceae bacterium | reverse complement strand
ATAGTCATTGCAGAACGGCGTGAGATATTCATCACCGATCTTCTCACCCCGGAAACAGGCTTCATACAGGCCGAGTCCGCAGATATACAGTCTGGCTTTCACCGGCTTTCCGGAAACCTTGATATCACGGCAGAAAATTGGCTGCCGGTCTGTCTTTTGGCAGGTGATCCATTTCGCCTGCCACGGTTCATCCATTTTGCCGGTTTCAAAGGTCTGCTCTTCTGAGACAGATATATTTCCCTCAGCATCCCTGGCCGAAACAGTCCAGCGGTAGAGCGTGCGCGGCCGCAGTTCCAGTTCCGGCTGTGTATGCATCGGATCCAGATGATCCCAGCAGCTGTCAAAGCAGACAGTTTTTCCGTCACTGATGCACAGCCGCCATGCTTCGGCAGTTCCGTCCGCATGCCATGAGAATACCGGCCGGTCCATATGCTGTCCGAGTGGACTGCGGAGATGATCGATTCTCAGATGTGTTATTTTCATTGTCTTTCCTCTTTCTCAGCGCTTGTCTCTGTCTATGAATTCCAGCGACCCGATGGAAACGGCGGAAAACAGTATGGCAATTCCTGTCATCCATGACCAGCAGGTCAGTACATTCTCTTTCGTCGGAGCATACTCCTCTTTCTGATTGTATTTGCCGGATTCCTGCAGCACATCATCCAGCTTGTTGTCTTTCAGTACATTGTCCATGATGATCTTGACCGGCTGCATGCCGTTGACTTCCATTTCCCTGAACTGCCATGCCGTATTCCACATCGTGACATTCGGCTGGGAATTGAAATCACACAGGGCACACATATCCTGCACGCCCCACTTGGCAATGGTAAAGCTTGTCAGATTTTCGGCCGGTCCGTCCAGATAGATCAATGTGCCGGAGAAGATCAGCTGAAAGATCAGCAGGAACGGCATGACCGTCATCGCTGTTGTCGTATTTTTGACAATGCACGAAATGGCAAGCGATATCATATCCGCCGCATATGTGATTAGCAGCATCGATATGCCGAAATCAATGACGAAACTGCCTGTTACCAGTCCCTTCTGAGGATAGCGGATGCCGGCAAGATAGCAGATGCCGAGCAGTATCACCGTCTGGGCAATGCACAGCAGCAGCTGATAGATCATATGGGCAAATATATAGGAAGAAACATGCATGCCGGAGCGATGCTCTCGCTTGATGATGGGACGTTCGCGGCATACCGACTGAATGGAATTGAAGAAGCCGTTCCAGATACATACACAGACCAGTGAGAAGCATCCGCTCAGGGTGCCTTCCTGGGTCTTGAAAATGTTGTTTCCGACCGCAAAAGTCACCAGTCCGGCAATGATGGCAGCCATCGGCAGTGCTTTCCAGTCATTCTGAAATATAAACATGCGCAGAAGCTTTCCGAGATAGATGCGGATCTGGGCAAACCGGCCGCGGTATCTGATGTTCTCACTCATGATCTGCCCCCTCTCCTGCCGTTCTTTTTCATTTTCTTCTTTTTCTTTTTCCCGGCAGATGTCTTCATTCCTTCCGCCTTTTTCTTTTCCGGCTTTTCTTCTTTCCGATGTCCGGACGGTCCTGTTTCTTCCAGCGCAGCGGTTTTCCCGTTTGTCATGGCAGCATAGCGGCGGATGAATTCATCGGCTCTGCCTTCACCGCCTTCTTCTTCCCTGTTTACGCACATGACGATCTGTTCCATCGTTTCCCGGCCGAAGAATTCCCTTGCCTCATCAATCGTTCCGTAAAAGGCCAGCCGTCCGCACCGTCCGGAATCTCTTGCCAGGACGATGACCCTGTCGAAGAGGTCGGCGACCCGGTCCGGGGTATGGGTAATGGCAATGATGATCTTTCCCTGATCAGCGATCTGCCTGAGCTTTTCAAACAGTTCGCGGGCAATGACGCCGTCCAGGCCGGAGTCAGGTTCGTCAAGAATAAACAGATCGGGATCGGAAATCAGCTCCATACCGATGGAGATCCGCTTCTTCTGACCGCCGGATTTCCTCGCGACAAGACCGCCGGTACGTCCTTCCATACCAAGCGTCTCCATGACATCATCAATTTTCTTTTTTCTTTCTGCCGCCGTAACAGACATTGGCATGCGCAGCAGAGCCGCATCCTCCAGAGTGTTCTGCACCATATCGTTCATGCGCAGAAGATCCTGCTGGGGCACAAACCCGATCCGGTATTTCATCTGATCATAGTTTTCATAAACATTCTGACCGTTCAGGTAAATATCTGCATCTGCCTTTTCATAGCCATTGACAGCATTGACAAGCGTCGTCTTGCCGGCGCCGGAGCCGCCCAGAAGAAGGACGAGCGACCCGTTCGGAATATCCAGATTGATATCCTTGAGCAGATATCTTTTCTTGAAATCTGCCATGGCCGTACGTTCGCGCACACGGATATGCAGACCGGGCCTGGCGGCATCTTCCTTTGATATATGCGAGGCAATGATTTCATCCAGCAATGCCGGCCGGGTTCCTGCCAGAACCCCGTCATCGTTATAGCGGTCAATATAGATCGGCTGTATTTTCCTGTAATAGCCGAAGTACATCGCTGCCGGCGGCGGAATCAGTGTCCAGAGAGGAAGCCAGTACCTTCCGGCATTGAAGACCAGGCAGATGCCTTCGGCAATGTGGACCCTGTATATGATCATGGCAACCAGGCTGACAAATTCCGCCAGCACGATCAGATTCAGAATCGTGCTTCTGGGCAGGAAAAAAAACTGCACTCCTCTGAATGCCATATAGCAAAGCTCGGCTGCCGTCATTCTGTAGCCTGCTCCTTCTCTGCCCACACAGTCACTGAGGGCATACCAGCGATACCCGGGAACAAAGGCATACCAGAGTTTATTGCCGCATTTTTTCAGTATCCCCATAATACCGAGAGAAGTCAGCACCTCCCACGCAGCTGTCCATATCCATCCTGAATCAATCATACCGTTATCCTCATCTGCTAATAATCATTATAAAATCCAAAGAACAAAAAAAGCAGAATGAATGTAAAATAGACTATCCAAAATTGGTGAGGGTACGGTACCCTCTGTAAACAGATTCGGGGAGGCAGTTGTTGCCTTCCCGTTTCTTTCTTTAAACGATCATGGGGTCAGGAGGTTTGGAACCTCGGTTCCATTCGATGGACGATGGTACCTTCAGGTGCCTGAGGACATCGACCTTTTTCTTTCTTGTATTACAATTCTTCTATATACAGAAAGGAAAAAGGCACGTCCCTTAGCCTAGCCAACTAACACGTGCCTCCGGTCTTTCACCATGGTCATCATATCACATTTCTCTTTGGTTCCACATCCTTCTCATCCAGAAGATTTTTAGTTGTGAGCAGTGAGCCTGTTCTTTGCCCTGTCACCGGCAAGCCTATGGTCCAGGTCGGCACTGCCAGAAGGATCGTCCGGGAAGCTGATCGTTTCTTCTATGTCTGGATCCCCGTATACAAAGGCGTCTCCTATCACAGGGTTCTTCCTTCTTTTCTGATCCCTTTCAAGCAATATACCACTGATGTCATCCATGCGGCTCTTACTGATGATCAGGACCTCGATCTCTTCGATCTTCCTTCTGATTCCACCCGCTGCCGCTGGAAGGCTGCTTTCCGGGATCCGGACTCACTGCTCTTTCAAACGACTTCTGTTTCTCTGTTCTCTTTTATTTCCGTACGATCGTCTCGAAGGAGGCGATCATGTCACTAGATAAAGATAAAAATGCCATTCTCTCTCTTTTTAACCTTGAATCTGAGAATGTGCAGGACGTTGATTACTATGATGACCCCACCGGTGCCGTCATCAGTGTTTTACTGCGTCCTGATTATCCGCCGTGTCCTGACTGCGGCTGCCCTGAAGTCACCATCAAGGGCTATGAACACAAGCGCATTAACCACGGCTTGTTATCCGACAGGAAATGTACGATCCTCTATCACGCAAGGCGCTATAAATGTCCTGTTTGTAAGCGTACCTTCTATGAGCACAATCCATTCTGTTTCAATTCCATGAAGATCTCCGCTCTGACGATTCAGAACGTATTAAATGATCTCAAGAAACAGAATGAGACCTATTCCTCTGTCGCCCAGAGATATCACATCTCTCCGACCTCTGCAGCTTCCATATTTGATTCTCATATCTTGATGCCAAGACTTCCATTACCTGAACTTCAGTGCTGGGATGAAGCCTATGCATTCCATCACCGAGGCGAGAATTCCAAATATGTCTTCACGATCCTTGATTTCTCTTCCCAGGCTCCCATTGATATCCTTCCCAGCAGAAAAAAGGAATATCTCATCAGCTATTTCATGAATATTCCTGTTGAAGAACGAAGGAACGTCAAGATGATCGCCACGGACATGTATCACGAATATCGTGCCATTATCCGTAAACTCTTCCCACAGGCATATCATTCCGTGGATCATTATCATGTTTCTCAGGAACTCTCCAGAAAGGTAGACAGAGTCAGAATCCGCATCATGAAAAACGTTCCCAAATATGTCGAAGGAAAAAAGAATGTTCAGACAGATGAATATTATCTGCTT
>CAMNGB010000120.1 GCA_946537835.1 uncultured Erysipelotrichaceae bacterium | reverse complement strand
GCCTTGAAGAAAAAGGCTATGAATTCCGCTATCCGGCCGAAACCAACCAGCTCTTCCCGATCCTGAGCGAAGACAGAATGAAGGCACTTTCCTCTGAATTTGCCTTCTCACACTGGGAAGATCTCGGAAACGGAAAACATGTCATCCGCTTTGTCACATCCTTCATGACAAAGCCGGAAAATGTCGACAGACTCATTGCTGCACTGTAAAAAAAGCCGATGCATCGCTGTGATGCACCGGCTTCTTTTTTCAGATCTGTTTTACGATTTCGTCGTTGTTCTTGTAGATGCTGTCGGCAGGAACAACTCTTCTGACACATGATGTCGGATAGACACGGCTGTTGCGGCCGATGACGGTTCCCGGATTCAGCACCGAATTGCAGCCGACCTCGACATGATCGCCGAGCATGGCACCGAACTTCTTGCGGCCGGTGTCGATGTTTTCATCCGTATCGTGAACAACGACCGGATGCTTGTCGGACTTGACATTGGAAGTAATGGAGCCGGCACCCATATGGGAATAATAGCCGAGGATGGAATCGCCGACATAGTTGTAATGCGGTGTCTGTACATGGTCAAAGAGAATGACATTCTTCAGTTCGCAGGAATTGCCGACGACACAGTCGGCACCGACCAGAGCGCTGCTGCGGATGAAGGCACAGTGTCTGACTTCCGTACGCGGACCGATAATGCACGGTGCACCGAGCCAGGCAGACGGGAAGACTGTGGCTGTCTTATGAACCCAGACATGCTCGGAAACTTCCTCATATTCCTCCGGATCAAGGGTTTCACCCAGAGAAATGATCATATTCTTTATTCCGTCGAGTGCTTCCCACGGATAGGTAAACTGCTGCAGATAGTCTTTTGCAAGTGTATGATCCAGATCATACAGGTCCTGAATAGTATACATAAATGACCTCTTTCTAATTTCCATCCATAATTATACACAGAATAGAAAAAGAAGGAATCAGTTTCCTTCTTTCTTTGTCTGCTTGTCTTCAACTTTTTCGACTTTTCCGAACAGGACGAAACGGCCGTCATAGACATCATACGAGCATGTTGAGAACAGGGCCATCTGGTCATCCTTGGTCAGGGAAACATCGGAACTGAATACCGATCTGCTTCTCAGCATGTCGATATATTCCTGGTATTCATCATCGGAAGAGAAATTGATGGTGACATAATCTTCCGTGCCGTCGGTCACAAAGCCGCCGACCGGATAGACAACCCATTCATTGTCCGGTGAATAGATGCGGATCTCTTTGTGCGCATCTGCATATGCCTGATCTTCAAAGTTTTCAAATTCGGCGAACATCAGCGGTTCATCCAGCATATGATGTCCGTAGAAGACAGTGTTTCTGTCAGCCATTTCGCGGCTGTTTTCCATATCCACAAAGATGGTTCCGGCTTCATTCCAGGTTCCGTCCGGAAGATGTCTGAGGAAGAATTCGTTGTCATCCTGATAGATGACCGGATAGTCAATCGAAGAATCTTCCATCTCGATCCACAGTCCGATATCGGAATTCACTGCCTGCAGGGCACCCCAGTCAATTACCTTTTTGTTTTCATCTTCGGTTTCTGCCTTCACCAGTACATTTTCCTTCAGATCCTTATAGGATCTCTGGGCTACACGATAGCGTTCCGTTTCATGAAAAAGCTTATATCCCGAGAAAGCAGCCATTCCGAGAGCCAGGACAAGAATCAGATCAAGTATGATTCTGCCGGCCTTGGAGAGTTTCTTTTTCTTTTTGGCCATTATTCTCCCTCCTGCATATCAAGTCCGAAGTACACAAACAGCATTCTGTCCTTGCCGTTCATATCCTTCAGTATTTCATACTGCGCCTGAGGCAGCGTTTCTTCCACCAGCCTGCTCATCGCTTCCCGCTGGTTCCATCCCATTTCAAAAGCCATGAATGCTTTCTCTTTCAGCACCTTGTCACAGCCGGCAAAGATGCGGCGGTAGAAATACAGGCCGTCGCTGCCTCCGAAGAGGGCAACATGCGGCTCAAAGTCCACGACCGACTTTTCCATGACTTCATCCTGAGGTATATAGGGCGGATTGCAGATCAGCACATCCAGCTTCACATTTTTTTCGATCAGCGGTTCCAGCATGTCACCGGCCAGAAAGGTGATATCTGCCTCATTGACACGGGCATTCTCCTTCGCTGTCCTGAGCGCATCGGTGCTGATATCGGTCGCAGTCATATGAACTTTCGGTTCTTCCTTGGCAATGGTAATTGCGATGGCTCCGGAACCGGTGCCGATATCTGCCGTCTCAATCGTTTCATACCCGGAAAACCAGCGGTCCATCCTCTTCAGGATTTCCACACACAGTTCTTCTGTCTCCGTCCGGGGAATCAGCACATCTTCATTGACGATCATCTTATATCCGTAAAACCAGGAATAGCCGAGCACATGTGCCATCGGCTCCTGGTTCAGGATCCGTTTCATTCCGGCCGAGAATTCCTTCTCAAGCTCCTCAGGCATTTCCTCGCTGTAATTGGCATACAGGTCATATCTGTCGCGCTGGGACAGTTCCACCAGATAAGCCATGACGGTCTCTTCCGGCACATCTGCCTCACGGCACAGTTTTTCATAGTTCCTGACTGCTTTTGAAAATGTCGTCACAGCTGCGTTTCCTCCAGTTTTCTCTTTTCCTCTTCCGCCAGCAGGCCTTCGATCACGCCGTCCAGCCTGCCTTCCATGATTCTGTCCAGCTGCGTGATTGTCAGACCGATCCTGTGATCGGTCACACGGTTCTGAGGATAGTTGTAGGTTCTGATCTTTTCCGAACGGTCACCGGTGCCGATCTTGGCACGGCGGATCTTCCCTTCCTCTTCTTCCTTCCGGCGCTTGTATTCTTCATAGACACGGGCTCTGATCAGGCGCATTGCCGTTTCCCTGTTTTCGATCTGGGAGCGGCCTTCCTGACAGTTGACAGTAATTCCCGTCGGCAGATGAACAATGCGCACGGCACTGTCGGTCTTATTGATATGCTGACCGCCGGCACCGCTGGCACGATGAGTCTCAATGGTCAGATCCTTGGGATCGATCTCAATGTCTGCAGCTTCAGCTTCCGGCTGGCAGAGTACGGTGGCAGTCGATGTATGCACGCGTCCCTGCGACTCGGTCTTCGGAACTCTCTGCACCCTGTGCACGCCCGATTCATATTTCAGTTCATGATAGACATCGGTTCCCTTGACCGAATAAATAATCTGGGCAAAGCCTCCTGCTTCACTCGGGGAGGCCTCCATGACCTGAATCTTCCAGCCCTTGCTTTCGGCATATTTGGTATACATACGGTAAAGATCTCCGGCAAAGATATTGCCTTCATCTCCGCCTGCCCCGCCGCGTATTTCCATGATGACATCATGATCATCATCGGGATCACGGGGAATCAGCAGATGCTGAATATGTTCCAGCAGCGCTTCCCGCTGCGGTTCACATTCTTCCTTCTCCATGCGGGCCATTTCCTTCAGTTCCTCATCGGATTCCTTCAGCATTTCATCGGCCTGTTCGATTCTTTCATCCAGAGCCTTCAGCTGCTGCCAGGCATCGACAGACTGCTTGAGACGGGCCTGTTCCTTTGACAGTTTTGTCAGCAGGGCCGGATCCCTGAGCACTTCATCTTCGAGAAGCCGGGCATTGATGGCGTCATACTGATCCTGGATCTCCTGTAATTTTGTACGTACAGCGTCCATAGTTTTCCTCTAGTCTTTCAAATCTCTGTATTCCTTCTTCATTTTCAGCTGCATCTGCAGACGGCGCAGGGCCTTCGCTTCCAGCTGCCTGATCCTCTCTCTGGTGACATTCCAGTTGCGGCCGACTTCCTCAAGCGTCTTGGGCTTGCCGGTGCCGTCCAGACCGAACCTCATGCGGATGATCTGTTCTTCCCTTTCCGGAAGTTCTTTGAGCATCTTGTCGACCTGTTCACGGATCACTTCGTTTTCTGCATACATCTCCGGGCTCATCGCATTGGAATCCTGCACAAAGTCCCCGAGTGTACTGGTTTCCTCATCACCGGCAGGTGTTTCCAGGGAAACCGGATCCATCGCAAGCTTCTGCAGTTCCTGCACCCGCTGCGGTGTCATGGCCGGAATTTTTGCGGCAATCTCCTCCACGGTCGGATCCCTGCCGAGTTCCTGCATCAGAGTCCGCTGGGTACGGTTGATGCGGTTGATCTGTTCTGTCAGATGTACCGGCAGGCGGATATCACGGGACTGATTGGCGATTGCCCTGGCAATTGCCTGCTTGATCCACCAGGTCGCATAGGTACTGAAACGGAAGCCTTTCGTATAATCGTACTTGTCTACGGCATGGATCAGTCCCAGATTTCCTTCCTGGATCAGATCCTGCAGTGAAAGTCCGCGGTTGGTATATTCCTTGGCAATCGATACAACCAGTCTCAGATTGCTGGAAATCATGCGTTCCTTGGCTTCGGCGTCTCCTTCTGCAGCCGCCTTTGCCGTCGCATATTCCTGCTCGGCATTCATCAGCGGTATCTCGCCGATTTCCTTGAGATAGACACGCACGGAATCGGAAGGTA
>CAMNGB010000119.1 GCA_946537835.1 uncultured Erysipelotrichaceae bacterium | reverse complement strand
GATACTGCATGCCTGATAAGTAACGTATATATACAAGAACGGCAGGAACTGCCGGAATAGCCTGCTCAATATGAGGAACCATTGGGTATACTCACTTCGCAGGAAGCCCCCGCTTCAAGGCAATGCCTAAGCGGCGGGTAGTTCACGCCTTGAAGTTTCAGGCGGGATCTTCAACGATTTCCCTGCAGGGTCTGACAGACCTGATCAGGCTGATGGAACCGTTGACGGAGTTGATGCCGCCGTCCGGATCACCGGGCAGCTGACCTGTAAATATATATTTTCCCGGAGGAATGAATCCGGGCTTTTTTCGAACATACCGGATACATCAGGGTTATTTCCAGACGTTTCGTACGATGTATTGATATACTGAAACCAGAAGGACGGTTCTTTTCGGAAGAACCGCATGGCACTGAGCAGGACAATCATATGACAGCCGAAAAGAAAATCACTGATATCCATTGCCTGAGCTGCGGGGCTCCCGCAGGATTTGATATTGTTCAGCAGAAATACGTATGCCGTTACTGCGGTTCTGGTGTCGGTATTGATGAAGCAATCAGTCAAAAGCAGGGGTTCCGGAAGATACAGCGCTGGAAAATGAAAGAGTCGGTAAAGAATTACCGTCTGTTTCATGCTGAATGCAGCGGCTGCGGAGCAGATATTGTCATGGCAGAAAATGAAGCACTGGCAGACTGTCCGTTCTGTTCACGTGCTCTTGTACGCAGTGAATACCTGAATGCCGACAACATGCCGGAATCACTGATTCCGTTTGCTCTGACACAGGAGGAAGCGAAAGAACGCATGCTTGCCTGGTGCAGTGATAACAGCAGCCGCGAGGAATCAAAGCTGCTGAAAAAGAACATCAAGGATCTGCAGGGAATCTATCTGCCGTATGAACTGGTCCAGGGGCCGGTTCATATGAAAGCCGGACGCATGGACAGTTTCAGAACCTACCGCTGTGAAGGCTATATTGAAAATGAACTGATCAGCCGTTCTGCCAGACTGGACAATCAGCTGCTGGACGGCATGGAACCGTTTGATACGGATGTCCTGAAGGAGTTTGATTTTGCCTATGCGGCAGGGCAGAGAATCAGGATCGCCGACATGACAGAAGACAGCCTGAAAAAACGGATCGAAGAAGAACTTTCGGTTTCCTATCTGCCGCAGGTACGGAAGGTCATGCAGACAGAGGCTGCAGAAATCACTGCCGATGCAAAAGATGTGATCCGTCTGCCGGTGCTTCTGCCGGTATATTATCTTGCGAAGAATGACCTGATGGCTGCCGTCAACGGTCAGACCGGAAAGGTCAGTGTACGGTCCCTGAAAATGAAGCATTATTATTTCATGCCCTGGTGGCTGAAGGCCATCATCGGAACACTGCTGCTGTCACTGGCTGTATTCGGCGGCCTGCAGCTGTTCGGCATGACCATGCAGGAAAGCATGCTGCTGACAGGTGTGATCGGACTGTTCTTTATCATTGTTCTGATTTGTCTCTACAGTGATACCGTTCATAACAGCTTTGCCGTTGAATCAGGAAGAGAGATCTTTACCTCCGGCGAAAAGACCTTTGTAAGGGAAAGGGGCAGGCTGGTGCTGCGGGATGAACTGCTTGAGAGAAAGACAATGAAACCGGTCTTCTTTGAAATGATTGACGGCAAGGCCGTGCCGGTGGAACTGAAATTTGCCACAGTGCCCCGAGCAATACAGACGGCACTGCTTGCTCTTGCAGTAATATTCCTTCCGGTCATCATTGCATTGTTTCTCAACGGATTCAATTTCAGGCAGCTGAATCTCGGCGGTGCCGCGGTATGGTTCTGCATCATGGTTCCGGTTGTTCCGGTGATTGTGCTCAAATACGGTATTGCCGAACTCTATGAAAGACCATGGATCTATATTCTGGATGAAAACGGCAGAAAGAAACGTTACCGCAAACAGACAGATCCGAAAACCTTCAGAGAAAATCTGAAAATGATCATGGAGGCACTGTTCATTCCGCCGGGATGCTTTGGCATCTGGGCACTCATCGGTGTCTTCCTGCTGATCTGCTGGCTGACAGCATTCGGCTTCTAGAAACTGCGAACAGATACGGAACTGCCGTTTCAAGGCAGTTCTTTTGTTACAGGAGGGGGAATTGTCCGGCAATCATATCCGTAATGACAAATATGAAGCCGGCATCAGCGGCCTGTATTGTATACTGATTTTACAGGGACATGATGTGTCCCAATGCTTCGATGCTCACTTTGTGTCCTTCATAGGATCATTTTTCACGGCTATTCTGAGACCGTAGGGAGGCAATGTTATGGATCAGATCAAAATCGGAAAGTTTCTGCAGGAACTGAGAAAAGAGAAGGGAATGACCCAGGAACAGCTGGCAGATAAAATGGGAGTTGCCAGAAGAACCGTATCCCGCTGGGAAACCGGAAACAATATGCCCGACCTGGATATTCTCATCGAACTTTCTGATCTCTATAACGTTGATCTCCGGGAACTGCTTGACGGTGAAAGGAAGAGTGAAGAAATGAATCAGGAAATGGAAGAAACAGTACTGAAGGTTGCAGAGTACAGCAATGCCGAAAAGGAACGCACTGCCAGAGTTGTGATGGGATTCTTTATACTGGGAATCATAGCTCTGGTCATCAACTGTGCCATGTCATTCATGGATGTCGGAGATACATTCTGGACAGGATTCATCAGGGGAATGACAACCGGAATTGCCCTGGGATCGATGATCCTCGGAATTCTGTATCTGAGCGGTGCCATGGCAAAAATGAGAGCCTTCAAGATGAGGCTGATCGGCCGGCAGAAATAATCACTGATACAGCGTGTCCATCCGGACATGCTGTATTTTTTGTAACGATCCGGCAGAATCCGTTGCCTTGGAAACGGAAGGGGACAGATACTTCCCGATTCCTGAAAATGAAAAGAACATTCCGGCCATATGGGCAGAACATGTTCTGGATATTCCCGTCAATCCCGACGGCATCAATATTCTCGAAGGCCTGTGCTTTGACAGGGAGGGAAACCTCTTTATCTGCAACACACCCCAGAGCCGCATCTGGAAACTGAATCCGAAGACAAATGAACTGAGTGTTTTTGTCGACCTGCCGGATCATATGATGCCTTCCGCCGTCAAGATCCATAAGGATGGCAGGATCTTTGCAACCATGGCAGGCTCCGATGAAGGCTGCCTGGTGGCAATCCTTTCTCCAAAAGGAGAACTGCAGGAAAAGATCATTACCGGCACCGGAAAGATGATCGACGATATGGTCTTTGATGACCAGGGCGGCTTCTACTTCACCGATCTTGCCGGCACCAAAGCCGACAGATCAGCCGGTGTCTTCTATGTCGAACCAGATTATAAAACCGTCCATCCCGTTATCAATGACGGCATGATTGCCACCAACGGCATTGTCCTTGATCCCTCCGGCCGCAATCTCTGGGTCACGGAATACGGCACAGCACTGCTGCACCGCTTCACGCTGGCCGAAGACAGACATACCATTGAACCGGCATTTTCCTATACGGCATATCATTTCACCGGTCTGGAAGGACCGGACTCCATGCATATCGACGAAGACGGCAATCTCTACATTGCCATCTGCGGACAGGCCAGATTCATGGTCTTCAATGCCAACGGCTTCCCGATCGGGCAGATCCTTCTGCCGGGAAGGAAAAAGGGAGAAATGGAAAAGTCCACTCATCTTGCCATCAGACCCGGCACCAATGAAGCCTATATGTGCTCGGCTGATCTGAAGCGGAATGTATGTTCCATTTTTCGTGCCAGGGTCTTTGCCAAGGCATACAGAAGCTATCAGTTCCAGTAAACGGCAGGGAAACCTGCTGTTTTCATTATGTGCCGAATTAATGTAAACTAACAGAAAGAGGTGACGGATATGAATCCGCTGGACAGACAATGGTTTTACAGAGGCTTTCTGAAGAAAATGAAAGAGACGATGCCGGACACGAAGGCAGAGATCATCTGGGAAGATGCCGGCAGGGAATATGAACGCATCTTAAAAGAAAATCCCGGCATCAGAAAGCATCCCGGTGTCATGGTGATTCCGGCAGTCGCTCTGTACCGGACACTGCAGAAGGCGGGCATCGATGCGGAAGGGATGCTGAATGAATACGGCACGGAAACGGGCAGAACATTCGCAAGGCTGGTACATGCCGTTACATCCATTCCGGGTGCAGACCGCCTGATTGCCAATCATGCCGCATCCATCGGCCAGATGATGAGCAGTGAGAAACTCGGCTATCAGCGGCGGATCGTTTCCGAAGAAGGAACACTGTTCGGTGTTGATATCACATCCTGTCCGTATCATGAACTGGCCCGTCAGCTCGGTGATGAAAAGGCTGTTTTATGTATCTGTCACATGGATAAGGAATATTCACAGGGATTCCATCATATCCGCTATGAAAGAAGCTCGGCCGTATCGGAAGGCGCGGAATGCTGCGCATACCGGCTGACCTTCGATCCTGCAAAAGAATAGGAAAAACAAAATGCAGCAGATGTCCCGCTGCATTTTTTAAGTGATTGTTTATCCTCTTCTCCGGAGAAGACCCCGTTCTCTATAGAGCGGGGATGAATCCGG
>CAMNGB010000118.1 GCA_946537835.1 uncultured Erysipelotrichaceae bacterium | reverse complement strand
AGAAGTCTCGGGAAGTTGACATAGGACATGCCTGTGCAGCGGTAGCCCCACTTGCCCGGAACAGCGGTTTCCACACATCCGATGGCACTGTAGTTGTAGGCATCTTCTTCTTTGACACCCCAGTTGATGAAGGAAGGAATGATGATCTCATCATTGTTGAGGGCCGGCATACCGAAGCCGAGTTTCATGACTTCGATACATTCATCAAAGAACTGTTTGTTTAAGTTGGCATGATATCTGACTGTCAGGTTCGGCTGGGTCAGTCTTGTCTGTGCAACTGACTGCAGAACCAGGAAGCTCAGTTCATTGACCGCATCCTTTTTATCTGTTGTCTGACCGCCGATCGTGACATTCTGATACATCGGGGAGCCGGCAGAGCTCAATGTATGCGCCTGGCTTCTGACCTTGTTGATGGTCAGTGTCTTGATCCAGAGGCAGGTCAGCAGTTCCAGCGCTTCTGCTTTTGTGATCCTCTCGGCCCTGAGATCCTCAATAAAGTAAGGATACATATACTGATCAAATCTGCCGTAGCTCAGTGAATGACCGTTGGACTCGATCTGCAGGATCAGCTGGATGAACCAGACTGACTGAACTGCTTCTCTGAAGGAGGAAGCAGGTTCATACGGGACTCTTGAACAGATCCTGCTCATTTCCAGCAGTTCTGCCTTTCTGCTTTCATCACTCTCTGCTTCAGCCATCTCTTTCGCCAGTGCGCTGTATCTCTCGGCGAATGCATGCACGGCATCAATGACAATGAGAACTGCCTTATAGAAAACATATTTGTCGATCGATTCAGGAGCAGCCAGATCCAGACCTTCCTTCAGAGCTCTGGTTCTTTCTTCATATCCCCGGAGACCTTCCTTCAGAACCTTTTCATAATTCACCGCAAGATGGGCATCGCCGGCATTGAGCTTGCCTTCCATGCCGAACACACCGGTTTCCATGAATACGGAAACCTCATCCGGCAGTAATGCTTCACCTCTTGCCCGCAGGTTGTTGTTCTCCCAGAAAGGAGCAATGTTTCTGAGCTGTTCTTTTGTCTCTTCCGTAATATAGAAGACATCTCCGTCTCTTTTCTCAAAGAGATCCAGCTCGTCAATGACGAACTTCAGTGTATATTCCGGGAAAACCGGAGCATTTCTGTTCTTTGTCGCCTGGTTGCCGGCCAGAAGTGTCCTGTCTTCAATATAGATTGACATATTCTCAAGGATCTTTTTGAGCATCAGTGCTCTCATCATGACCCGCGGCTGGTTCCGGTTTTCTTTATATGCTTCTGTAGCCAGAACGGCTCTTTCGGCATCAACATACGGCTTTTCGTCCAGGACTTCCTCACGGAATGCCTGCATTCTTTCGGTCAGTGATCCGAAATGTTCCCTGTTTTCCATACATCTTTCCTTTCGTTCGTAAGCTTTATTGATTTCGTTGCAACCACAATATACTCGTTCATCTGGCATCTGTCAATACAAAATGTTGCTTTTGCAATTGTTTTAACTTTCGTTCGTAAGTTTTTCGTTGACAGATACCATTATAATGTTTATTCTATGAATGTGAGGTGATCCGACATGAAAGACAAAGGCATTGTATTCAACATTCAGAAGTTTTCTGTCAATGACGGTCCGGGAATCCGCACCGTTGTCTTCCTGAAAGGATGCCCTCTGCGCTGCAAATGGTGTGCCAATCCGGAAAGCCAGCTGGTCAGGACCGAAATCATGTGGGACGAAAAAAAGTGTGCCGGCTGTCATCACTGCATTGAAGTCTGTCCCGCTCAGGCTGTCAGTCTGAAGGAGGGAAAAATCACCATTGATTCTTCAAAATGTGACGGCTGCGGAAAATGCTTCCGTGAATGCCCCGGCAGGGCTCTTAAAAATGAAGGCGAACTGAAGACCGTAGAGGAAGTCATGGATGCGGTCATGCAGGATCTGCCCTTCTATGAAGAAAGCGGCGGCGGAATGACCCTTTCCGGCGGTGAGATGCTTGCCCAGCCTGACTTTGCGAAAAGCCTGGTGCTTGCCGCAAAGGAAAACGGTCTTCATACCTGCTGTGAGACGACCGGTTTTGCGAAACAGGAAGTGTTTGCTGAAGTCATCGAAAACATTGATGCGATTCTCTTTGATGTCAAACACTGGAATACAGAGAAGCACAAAGAAGGTACTGCCGTTCCCAATGAGCAGATCCTTGCCAATCTGAAATACGCCATTGATCAGGGAAAGGATGTTCTTCCGAGGATTCCCGTCATTCCCGGCTTCAACGATTCTGCGGATGACGCGGCAAATCTGGCCCGTGTTATCCGGGAGGCAGGCGGGACAAAATGCCAGCTGCTCCCCTTCCATCAGTTCGGAGAAAACAAGTACGAACAGCTCGGCCGTGAATATGCCTATAAGGATGTCACTGCCTACCACCGGGAAGACCTGGAGGAATACCGGCAGACATTGATTGCAAACGGTGTTGATGCTTTCTTCTAGGCTTTCATATGAAAGCGATTCAGCTTAAAATGAAAGCGGAGTAAATATGAAAAAACAGAGAGAAAAAGAAATACTGGGCATCCTGGTAAAACAGAAGAGAATTGAAGTCACAGAGCTCTCTTCCCTGCTGGGGGTTTCCCAGGTTACGATCCGCAAGGATCTTGATGAACTTGAAAAGCTGCATATGATCCGAAGGATTCACGGCTTTGCGGAACTGAGCGGTGAGGACAACATCAACAGCCGGCTGGCCTATCACTATGAGGAAAAAACAAAAATCGCCGGGAAGGCTGCAGAACTGATCGATGACGGCGATACCGTCTTCATCGAAAACGGCAGCTGCTGTGCCCTGACGGCACTGCATATTGCCCGCACGAAAAAGAATGTCACCATCGTGACAAACAGTGCATTTATTGCCGACTATATCCGGGCTGAGGCAAACGTGCAGATCGTATTGCTGGGCGGAATCTATCAGAAAGAATCGCAGTGTCTCGTCGGTCCCATGATCCGTGAAGGTGCCATGAACTATAATGTCAGATACTGCTTCATCGGCACTGACGGCTGGAATGAAAGAATCGGCTTTACAAACAAGGATCAGATGCGGGCACAGGCCGCCCGTGACATGTCCGCATCCGCCGAACATGTTGTGATACTGACCGAGAGCGAAAAGTTCAATGCGGCAGGCACGGTTCCTCTGAATCTTTCCCGCAGCCATGTGATCGTACTGACGGACTCCGATATACCGGAACCGGTCAGAGAAAGTCTCGGCAGCAGCGGAATTGATCTGATGACAGTCTGAAACAGATGACACTCTGCAGGTCCCGTAACGCAAAAAGACCGACAGCAATGCCGATCTTTTTTAGATTGTATACACTTTTCCGTTTTCGAAGAACTGACCGTCAATCAGCACTCTGTACATGATGATATTTCCGTATTTCATGGAACGGATCAGCCGCTTGGTTTTGCGGACAACTGCTTCGCCGTCTTCTTCCGTATCCACGTCAAACTGCATCTGGATTCTGCTGAGATTTTTTACAAAGATATATTCCGGTCATTTGCTTTCCAGCAGTCTTTTTCTGATCTGTTCTGTCAGCACCGGTGCTGTCACATTGATTTGTACCATGTTTCTGTTTTCCTCTTTCGCTGTTTCATGGCACAGCATTCATCCATAGAATTCCTTTGTGATACTCAGACTATCTGATGCTTTCACTTTCAATAATGAATACCGTTCTGCATTCGGTCTTCTCATCGCATCCGGTATATCCCTTCCAGGAGAGATCCTGGTTCCGCATTTCCTTCAGTTCCTTCAGGATTGATGAAAGATCTTCCGTATGCAGATCCGCGATCTGTTTCTGTCCTTCATTCCTGAATTCATTCAGACCGTCTTTGAACTGACTGATGCCGCTGAACAGCGCAGCGTATCCATCCTTCAGGGCAATGCCTCCGGAAGAAACCTGCGCGCTTCCTTCCTGCAGAGATTTCATACCGTTTTCCATCTGTCCCGCAGCGTCATGGAAGGCCGCGATGCCGCTTTCCAGCGATGCGCTTCCTTCCGCCAGGGAATGGATGCCATTGCGCATTTCAGACAGTTGATCCAGCAGTGCTTTCAGATCAAAGTCAGGAAGATTTTCACCGGCGCATGCCGCAAGTATCTTCAGCTGTTCCGCGATATCCTCTGCCGTTTTCAGCATTTCTTCCGAATTGATTTCTTCCGGAACAGCAGGCACTGCCTGGATTTTCTGCAGGACTGCGGAGATCGTTTCCATCAGGTTTTCCGCTTCCGCAAGATCATCATGAATCTTTGATGTGCTGTTCATCAGTGTCTTCAGCGCTGATTTTTCTTCTTCACTCAATGCATCGCTTTCGAGCAGCGGCTGTATCTGTTCCATAGCATGTTCTGCCTGTTTCAGATCTTCTCTGACAGCTTCCGCGGATGGAAGCTTCAGCTGTTTCAGCTGTTCCGTAACAGCAGATACATCGCTGATCCACTTTTCACAGGAATCCAGATATGCCCTGACAGCTTCTTCATCTTTGAGAAAGCTTTCTGTCTGTTTCTTCAGATCTTCAATATCACGGATCAGTGCTTCCTTTGCCTGTATAAACTGTTCACGGACCGCGGGATCCAGCTGTTCTGCGATTGCGGAAGGATCCATTGCTTTCAGAAAGCTGTCTGCCTGACACAGACCGCTGCGGATTGCCGAAGCACCTTCTTCCAGCTTTCCGGCATTCGCATTCATCTCACGCATGCCGTCATACAGCTGTTTCGTTCCTTCCCCAAGAGCAGACACTCCGTCCGTATACTGGTTCAGGTATGTCCGGAATGTATCCGCACCTTTATAAAGTTCCGCACCGCCGTCCGCCAGATCATCCA
>CAMNGB010000117.1 GCA_946537835.1 uncultured Erysipelotrichaceae bacterium | reverse complement strand
CTGGAATCTCTGGATGCGGCCGGCTGCAATACCTTTCAAAAGATCCGCGTCGGCATTCTGCCGCAGCTGAGCGCAAGCTTCATTTCAACCGTGATCTATCGTTTCGATATCAACCTGAAAGACGCCACCACCCTCGGTATCGTCGGTGCCGGCGGTATCGGTTCCCCGCTTGTTCAGTCCATCACCTACAGCCGCTGGTCGAACGTCGGTTCGTTCCTGTGGGCTCTGATCGTTCTGGTTCTGATCATCGAATACGCATCCACCAGGATCCGCAATACCCTGGCAAGAGGACGTCAGTAATATGGACCGTATCCGTCTGATTGCAACATCGGATATCCACGGCGAAGTATTTCCCTGGAGCTATGCCGACGGCCTGAGACGGAACTCCGGGCTGGCACGCATCAGGACGCTTGTCAGCGCAATGAAAGACAATCATACGATCGTAATTGACAACGGTGATACCCTTCAGGGATCACCATTGTCTTTCTATCATTACGCAAAGCATCACGATGATGTTTCCCCTGTCACCAAGGCCATGGCTGAGGTCGGCTATGATTATATGAATCTCGGCAATCACGACTTTGATTACGGACCTCAGGCCCTCTTCCGTCACATTGAAAACTGCGGTGCTCTCTGCCTGACAGCCAATGTGCTGTATCAGGGAAAACCGCTCGGACCGCGCTATGACATCCGGGAGATCAGCGGCATCAGAATTGCCTTCTTTGCCCTGATCACCCAGTACACGCCGAACTGGGAAAGTGCTGAAAATGTCAGGGACATGACATTCCTTGATGCCTTTGAAACCGCAAGGGACATCGTCAGGGAAATCAGGGAAAAAGAAGATCCGGACTATATCGTCTGCATCTATCACGGATCTTTCGAAAGAGATCCGGTGACCGGTGATTCCGTCATGGATGATACCGGCGAAAATGAAGGCTACCGGATGATCAGCGAAATCCCGGAAATCGATATCATGATCAGCGGCCACCAGCATCTCTCCTTTTCGGTTACGGCATTTGACACCGTTATTACCCAGACGCTGAACGGGGCAAGAGAGGCAGCTGTCATTGACATCACCGATAACGGCATCGAGGCAATGATCGTTCCCGTTCAGGAAGATCCCGATGAAGACCTCATGAATGCCCTGCTGGATGAGGAAAACGAATGCCAGCAGTGGCTGGATATGCCGCTCGGAACATGCCGGAACAATCTCAGGATCACCGATGAATTCGAAGGCCGTCTTCATAAGTCACAGCTGATCACCTTCCTGAATAAGGTGCAATGTGATGTGACCGGGGCCGATCTCTCAGGCAGTGCCCTGTTCATGGGGGCTGTCGGATTCGGACATGAGATCACGATGCGTGATCTTGTCAGCACCTATGTATTTCCGAATACCCTGACCGTCAAGAAGGTCAGCGGCAGGATCCTGAAGGAATATCTGGAGAAATGCGCCGAATTCTGGGATGTGGATGACGGAAAGATTGTCGTTTCCGAAGCATTCGAGATCCCGGCTCCGATGTATTTCAACTATGACATGGTGGACGGTGTCGAATACACCATCCAGGCTTCCAACGCTGTCGGCGAACGGATCGTTTCGCTGACAAGAAACGGCATCCCCGTAAAGGAGGATGATGAATTCACCCTCTGCATCAACAACTACCGGGCTGCCGGCGGCGGCAATTTCCCGATGATCCGGGATGCCGAGACAGTCTGCGAAGATCAGACAAGCATGGTCGAGATCCTTGCGTCCTATATCATGAATCACAAGGAAATCTGCTTTGAAGAGCAGAATAATATACAGGTAATCATCTGAAGAAAGAAGGTTGAAACTGATGAGCAATGTATTCAATACCGTACTGCTGGTAGCCCTGCCTGCTTCCGGCAAATCCGAAGTCAGAAACTTCATGGCCAACATTGAGCCGGAACGCCTGCAGGAAGAATTCCATATCGGAGCCAATCTGCAGCTGGATGACTTCCCCTATGTTCATATGATGCGCCGCATCGACAATGAACTGATGGCTCTGGGTGAGGAAAGACTCTACTACCCGGGTGAAGATCCGTTCATTGACGGCCGTGACTGGGGCACCCTCTGCCAGCTTCTCAACGAAGACTACAAGGACATGATGAACCGCACCGTCGTCAATCCCGAAAGTGCTGCCGAATATCTGATGGAGCGCATGGACCGTGCCTCCATGGCTGTCGGCCTGCCGCCGCGCAACAGTCTGCTGAAGCCGGAAGTCAGAAAGGCAGTCGCTGAAAAGCTGGAAGCTGAAGCCAGAAAGATGCTGGATGACAAGCATGCCCAGTATCCGGAATCCTTCGAAAACAAGACGATCATCATCGAATGCGCCAGAGGCGGCAAGGACGGTTCTTCGATGCCGCTGACAGGTACCTTCGGCTATCAGTATTCCTTCCCGCAGTTCTGCCCGGAAATTCTCGAAAATGCCGTCATTCTCTATATCTGGGTCACACCGGAAGAAAGCAGAAGAAAGAACAACGCCAGAGCCAACCCTGACGATCCGGGTTCCAACCTGTTCCACGGCGTACCGATGTCCGTCATGCTCGGTGACTACGGCTGCGATGACATGGAATACCTGCTCGAACATTCCGAAATCAAGGATACGATCACGGTTAAATCCTGCGGCAGAACCTATCATCTGCCGATCGGTGTATTCGACAACAGAGTCGACAAGACATCCTTCCTGAGAGCCGACAAGTCCGAATGGGATCCGGCCATGGTCGAAGATGTCACGGCTGCCATCCGCACCGCCACCGACACCATGTGGAAGAACTATAAAAAATAATGACACAGGGCTGAGCAGTCAGCCCTTTTTTCATCCATATGAAAACCGGAAGTCTCAGACTTCCGGTCATTTCTTTTTTATGATCCGTTCAGAATTTCTGTTACTGTTCGACGGATTCCCTGACCTTCTTTGCGGCCAGGAACAGCATGAGGCTCAGAAGCAGTGACAGGATGCCGGAGACAATCGTCTGCCAGGCAAAGATATTTCTGAATAACAGCGACACAAGATTCAGAGCGGCACCGATCAGACCGAGAATGGCAAAGAAGTAGGCTCCGCCGGCATGTTCGCCGGTCTTTCCTGCCGAATAGGATAAATAGCCCTCGATCAGGTAGATCAGGCCGGTAACCAGTGCGGAACCGCCGCTGACAAGAAGCACGGTGATGCCGCTGTGCATTTCCTGGTCTGCGACAGCTTCCGGTACCTGGGCAGCTGCCCCGCCGAGAAACATTGACATGATTCCGTCGAGAACGGTAAGAACACCCGCAGCAATCGTCAGAATACCGCAAATTCTGAGTATAGATCTGCTTGTTTCAAGATTCATTTGATGATTCCCCCCCTTCTGTTCAGTTTGTGATTTCTGCTTTCATTATAGTATTTTTTATCCCCTGCGGATCCGATTAATGTATCCCGGTTCAGAACAGTGACATCTGTTCACTGTCCATGCGGTAATTCACTTCCCCGATTTCCTTGTTCAGATACATGCCGGTGTGTGAATCATTCATGATCCAGTCGGCAATTTCTTCCCGGTTCAGGATCAGCGGCATCCGGTCATGTACGGGTGCTGCGAAGGCGTTGGCGGCACCGGTCAGAATGACGAAATGATTTCCGTCCTCTTCCCCGCGCCAGATTCCCGCCAGATACATGACATTCTTTTCCGGCAGTGTAAAGACTGCCTTCTGTTTCTGCAGATTCCATTCATAGAAGGACGCTGCCGGGATGGCGCATCTTCTCTGTTTCAGGGAATCCTTATATGTGATCTTTTCAGTGACGGTTTCCCTTCTGGCATTGATCAGAAGCTTTCCCTTTTCGAAACCGGTAAAGCCGAAGATCATGTTCCGTCCGGCAAGATCGTTTCCCTCCGCCCGGATCACCGGTGCAGATACGGAAGGAAAGATATCACGCGGCAGAAAACGGTACATCAAAGGATCGAAATCCCTGACGATCCGTTCGTATTCCTCAAACATTTCCTCTGTAATTACATATCGTCCGCACATGTCTGCCTCTTACGGATGACATCTGCCGCAGGGATCATAGCCCCAGGCAATCATGTCATCTCTTGTCACATCGTAATAGTACACCTTGTTGCTCTCTTTCATCTGATTTACACTGCTGCAGCTCGGAATGTGAAACTTTCCGGTATTGGCATTGGCAATATAGTCATGTGTCGGAACGGCAGGTGCCGCAGCCTGCACAGGTTCCGGAGCAGGCGCTTCCCTGACCGTTACCCGGAATGTATCTGTGCTTTCATTGCCGTTTCTGTCTGCCGCAATAACCTTCAGTTCATAGGTTCCCGGCTGACTGCTGTCTACATTGCCTTCAATGCGGTATACACCGGCACTTTCTTCTCCCTCAGCCCGTTTCAGATCGCCGTCAACAGGATCTGATACGGAAACGATATTGGCATAGGGATCATAGTTTTCACCGTATTCAATGGTTCTTTCCTGCTCATTCAGACGGATATCGGGAGCCTTTGTATCCTTGATCTGGAATACTTTCTTTACTTCCCTTTCAGAGTCATTGAAATGCAGAACATAAGTAATTTCCTGCTCGCCGGCAGAAGACAGATCCAGATGGTCTTCCGTTGTCACCGTGATATCTTCTCTGTCACACGTGATCAGCTTCAGCGGATCTGTTTCCTTCAGTGAATATTCCAGACTGGCGGTGCTCTGTTTCAGTACAGCCTGATCAAGATATTCCTGTTCATTCTGGATGATTTTTGTATCTGTCTCGGTATTTCTTTCCGGAAGAACTCTGGCGGCACTTGGCGTGCAGGCACTGAAAAACAATGCGGAAGCCGCCAGTAAATAATGATATGAATATTTCGGCATAATGAAGTCCTCTGTCTATATTATAAAAATACCATCAAAAAAAGAGAACGGACAATACCGTTCTCCTGATGAAGCTCTATTGAAATTTCAGTGATACGGCAAAGCCGGCAGCAAGGCTCAGCAGTGCCGGAATGATTTCCG
>CAMNGB010000116.1 GCA_946537835.1 uncultured Erysipelotrichaceae bacterium | reverse complement strand
GCATGACGGTCTTGATCTTGCCGAGCAGGATCTCCTCATTGTAATTGATCAGAACCGTATCATGTTTCATGAATTTCGGAACTCCGATCATGGTTTCTGATTCGGCAATGGTCTGGCCGATACGGATGATGCGCGAGAAAATGACTGTTACGCGCGGATCGGTATCGATGTTGTAATGATAATGACCGCAGTACCAGTGCTTGAATTCCACACAGTTGAAGACAGCTTCATGGAAGAAGGTGACGGAATCAGCCTGGTAGGTGCCTTTTTTCAGAACGTACTGCAGTCCGGACGGCAGACAGTGGGAAATGATATAGTCCACCTTGTTGTCATAGCGGGCAAGATTGGCAAAGCCGTTGCGCATTTCTTCTTCCGAAGGCAGTTCTTCCGGCCACCAGAATTTGCCGATGACGGTCTTGGTGTCACCGACGGCAGGACCGCGGTCGTGGGAAGATGCACCGCCCATGATAAAGATTGTCTGTCCTTCGATCTCGAAGACTTCGCCGCGCATCAGATGCAGTACTTTCGGACGCAGTTCATGGACATGGCCGCCGTGCCATTCCTTTACCGGAAAACTGTAAAGACGCGGAAAACACTCATGATTGCCGTCCGCAAACAGAGTGGTCCAGCGCTGGTCATTCAGCCATTTGAGCCATTTGCGTTCCTTGCGGTCTTCTTTCTTGTAATTCCAGACAAGACCGAAATCGCCGCAGATGATCAGAAAGTCATCTTCGGTCATCTGTTTGGTGATGTCATTCTCCATCAGCTTGCGAATGTCGATTGAGCCGTGGATATCGCCGGTCACATAGATCATAGCATTCTCATTTCTTTTTCTTTTTCTTTTTTTCTTCCTGCTGCTTCAGCCAGTCACGATGGCTGCACAGGCGTGATACGATCGCTGTATGGTCCTCGCCTTCAAAGCAGAATCTGCCGCCTCTTCCGTCTGCCATGGCCATGATATCTTCGGCATCAGACAGATAATCGGCAACCTTGGGCTTGATTACAACCTTAAAGGGAATGATATAGATGGGGATCCTGTATTCACGGGAATCACTCTTGACCTGCGGTTCGATATGGGGAAGCGTCATGGCAATATCCACTTCATCCTGTCTGTCATACAGCTGATAAAAAGGGATAAATATGAATGATACTTTATCCTGCAGCTGTTCCTTGACAGTTGCTTCGGCCAGATATCTCGAAAGAAAGCCGGAGGCAAAACCTTCGCCGCAGCAAATTGCAATCCGTAACATCTGATCAACTCCTTCCGATACTCTGAACTAATTATATCAAAATGATGCATAACAGAATACATTCTTCAAATGAGAAAGCAGAATGTATATAATTACAAAATAGAAAGACAAGGCAGGAAACTATCATGGATAATCAGATTTTCAGAGAAAAAAGCATCCAGCGAATCTCTTCTCCGGAAGAACTGAATAAATATCTACGCGTCACCAATCCCGGAATCTGGGCTGTGCTGGTGGCAGTTATTATTCTGCTGGCCGGACTGATCATATGGTCATCGGTCGGCACACTGGAAACCAAGGCAGTTGCCCTGGCCGAAGCAGACAACGGCATCGTGACCGTCTATGTGTCGGGTGACAGAGCAGAGGATATCAAGGAAGACATGACCGTCATTATCGACGGCAGTGAATCGCTGCTGATGAATGTTCACCGCGATGAATACGGAAGGGCAGTAGGCAATGCCGTATTCAATATTCCCGACGGCAAGTACAATGCCGAAGTTATCATTGAAAGAATCAGACCCATCAGCTTTCTGATCAGGAGCAAAGGATAATAATGGCAGGCCAGATCAAACAACCGGTTACCAGAGGAGTTGCCAAGGTTCCGGTAATCATGCAGATGGAAGCACTGGAATGCGGTGCTGCCTGTCTGGCCATGGTTGCCGCCTATTACGGCAAATGGGTGCCGCTGGAACAGGTGCGCCTTGACTGCGGAGTATCGCGTGACGGTTCCAATGCCAAGAACGTGCTGATCGCGGCAAGAAACTACGGCCTGGAAGCTGCCGGCTACCGGTTTGAACCGGACAGCCTGCGCAAGGAAGGCGAGTTCCCGTGCATCATCCACTGGAATTTCAATCACTTTGTCGTTCTCAACGGATTCCGCGGCGACAAGGCTGTTTTAAATGACCCTGCCAGAGGCACGGTCGCTGTCTCGATGAAAGAATTTGACGAATCATTTACGGGCATTGTCCTGATGATGAAGCCCTCGGAAACATTCAAGCCCGGCGGCAAGCCCAAGAGTGTTCTGGCATTTGCGGCTTCGCGTCTGGAAGGCGCCAAGGCGGCAATTGTCTTTGTTGCCCTGACAACGGTCATTTCCTATCTGTTCTCGATCATCAATCCGATCATGACCCAGATCTTCATGGACCGTCTGCTGACCCAGTTCAATCCGGAATGGCTGAACCCGTTTATCATGCTGATGGCGCTGCTGGCAGTTGTCCAGATCATCGTCCAGTGGTTTACGGCCGTCTATTCGCTGAAGATCAACGGCAAGATGGCAGTCATCGGATCGATGTCCTATATGTGGAAAGTCATGCGGATGCCGATGGAATTCTTTTCACAGCGCATGACCGGGGACCTGCTGGCACGCAAATCCACCAATGCCGGCATTGCCCAGACACTGGTGGGCACACTGGCACCGCTGCTGCTGAACACCGTCATGATGTTCTTCTATCTGTTTGTGATGCTGAGCTATTCACCCATCCTGACAGCAGTCGGCATCGTGACAATGGTTCTCAACCTGCTGATGTCACAGTATATCTCAAAGCAGCGCGTCAACCTGATGCGCATTCAGACAAGAGATGCCGGCAAGCTGTCATCCACGACCATGAACGGCATCAGCATGATCGAAACGATCAAGTCATCCGGTGCCGAAAACGGCTACTTCCAGAAGTGGGCCGGCTATCAGGCTTCGGTCAATGACATGCAGGTCAGATTTGCCCGCGACAACACCTATCTCGGAATCATTCCGTCATTTGTGACGTCGCTGTCCAATTATGCTGTTACATTCCTGGGCATCTTCTATGCCATGCACGGAAACTTCACGCTTGGTATGATCATGACCTTCCAGAGCGTATTGTCCTCATTCATGTCACCGGCCATGACACTGATCAGTGCCGGTCAGCAGATCCAGGAAATGCGCACTTCGATGGAACGTGTCGAAGATGTCATGCAGTATCCCTCCGATCCGTATGTCAAGGATGACGAAATCAAGGAGGATGCGGACTATTCCAAGCTCAGCGGCAATATCGAGATGAAGAACGTCACCTTCGGCTATTCGCGTCTGGCTGATCCGCTGATCAAGGACTTCTCAATGACCGTCAAGCCGGGTCAGCGCATTGCCTTTGTCGGCAGCAGCGGCTGCGGCAAATCCACTCTGACCAAGCTGATCTCCGGCCTCAACAAGCCATGGAGCGGCGAGATCCTCTTTGACGGCAAGCCGATTGCCGATATCGACCGCAGTGTCTTCACCGGATCCCTGGCAGTCGTCGATCAGGAAATCATTCTCTTCGAAGATACCATCGCCGCAAACATCCGCATGTGGGACAACTCCATTGAAGACTTCGAAGTCATCATGGCAGCCCGCGATGCCCAGATCCATGACGACATCATGCAGAGGGACGGCGGCTACCAGTACAAGCTTACCGAAAACGGCAAGGACCTCTCCGGCGGTCAGCGCCAGCGTCTGGAAATTGCAAGAGTCCTGGCGCAGGATCCGACCATCATCATTCTTGATGAGGCAACATCGGCTCTGGACGCCAAGACTGAATATGATGTCGTAAAGGCAATCACAAAGCGCGGCATTACCTGCATTGTCATTGCCCATCGTCTTTCCACGATCCGCGACTGCGATGAAATCATCGTCCTCGATCACGGCAATGTCGTGGAAAGAGGAACACATGATGAACTCTATGCCAAGGGCGGCTACTATACCGACCTGGTTGTAAATGAGTAATAGAAAGGAGTCTCTGTGGGCTGGTTTGATGAACAGATAAAACAAAGAAAGCTGTCGGATCAGGAAGTCTTTGAAGATTCCTTTATGCATGTCGCTTCGGCAGTCCTCGGCGGACAGCTGGCCAGCGGCCGGCAGATCGCCAAATTTGCGGTGGATGAGATCCTCGTCTATTTCCACTGCAAGCCGGTGGAAATACCGAAGTCGATCACCGATCTTGACGAACAGCTTGAATATGCGTTCCGTCCGCACGGCATCATGCGCCGTGCCATCCGCCTGGAAGAAGGGTGGTACAAGGACTCCTTCGGCGCCATTCTTGCCTTTACAAAGGAAGACGGTCATGCCGTAGCCCTGCTGCCGTCCGGATTCAGCGGCTATACCTTTACCGATCCCAAAACCGGGAAGAAGACAAAACTGAACAGGGAAACGGCTAAGCTCTTTCAGGATGACGGCCTGTGCTTCTATCGCTCGCTGCCGCTGAAAGAACTCGGCATTCCCGATCTGATGCTGTTTATCAAGGACTGCATCTCTTCTTCCGATGTCATTCTGATCGTAATCATGACGGCAGTCGTCATGCTGGTGGGAATGATCGGTCCGGCACTGTACAAGATCCTGACCGGTCCGGTGCTGGCCAGCGGCAATATCAATGCCCTGATCGGCATCGCTGTCTTCATGGTTTCCGTCAACCTCTCATCGATGCTGCTGTCGGCAGTCAAATCACTGTACATGTCCCGCATTCAGGTCAAGACTTCTGTTTCGGTGGAAGCGGCAGTCATGATGAGAGTGCTGTCCCTGCCGGCCAAGTTCTTCCGCAAGTATTCCTCCGGTGAACTTGCCCAGAGAGCGGGAAGTGTCAATTCCCTGTGCGGCATGCTGATGAACGGTGTATTCTCCACCGGTCTGACATCATTGATGTCCCTGATGTATATTACCCAGATCTTCAGCTTTGCACCGGCACTGGTGATCCCGTCCGTTGCCATTATTCTTCTGACGGTCGTTCTCTCGGCTGTTACGGCACTGATGCAGATCAATATTTCCCGCAAGCAGATGGAACTCGGCTCCAAGGAGTCAGGCATGAGCTACGCACTGCTGAACGGCATCCAGAAGATCAAACTGTCCGGTGCCGAAAAGCGTGCCTTCGCCAGATGGGCAGATCTC
>CAMNGB010000115.1 GCA_946537835.1 uncultured Erysipelotrichaceae bacterium | reverse complement strand
GATCTGATTCATCAATTATTTTGATTCCATGATGCCTTCCCGGAAGTCATCAACAATCTGATTGAATTCCGTAATGCGCGGATCCACTTCCTCCTTCGGGAGTTTCTGGTAATAATTGATGTCACCGCGCTTTTCCGCTTCCTGAAAATACCAGCATTTGTAGTCAACGATCTTCAGCATCGCTTCCAGTTCCCGGATCTGTGAGAGAAGGCTTTCTCTCTGCTCGGCAAACATGACATAGCGTTCATGGATCGTATCATTGCCCTGCAGATAGAGATTCATGAACTCACGGATTTTTTTGATCGGCATGCCGCTGCGCTTCAGAACGCTGATCGTATACAGAGGTTCAAAATCTTCCCGGCGGAACATGCGCTTTCCCGCTTCGTCTCTCTGCACGAAGCTCAGCAGGCCTTCCTTGTCATAATACCGCAGGGTATAGGCGCTGATGCCGGTGCGGGCTGCCACTTCACTGATCGTATAGTATTCACTCATTTTAATATTTCCCCTTGACTTCGAGTATACTCTAACACCTACTGTTATAATGCAAAAGAGAAAGAAGGTAAAAAAATGACACAGGCAAAAGCAGAAAGAATTCAGATGACAAAGGAAGCCTTCGCAAAGACAGAAACAACGAAGGTATACTGGCTCGGCGGCGGCGGAGCCATGATCAACAGCCGCGGTACGGTAATCATGATCGATCCGCTGCTGAAAGGCTTTGACATGAAGATCCTGACCGATGCACCGCTGCTTCCGGAGGATGTTCCTTATGTGGATGCGGTGATCATTACCCACTGCGACAATGATCATTTCAGCAAGCCGACACTTCTGGAAATGAAGGACAGAATCGGCGAAGTGCATACAACCCATTACGTCGCTTCACTCTGTGAAGAGATCGGCATTCCTGCAGAGGGCCATGACATTCATGGTTCCTTTGAAGTCAATGGCATTAAGATCACCCTGACACCGGCCGATCATGCCTGGCAGAATGATTCTCCCAAGCATTCCGCTCTGAGACACTATGAAATGGAAGACTTCTGCGGCTTCCGCATTGAAACCGAAGACGGCATCATCTGGATGCCGGGCGATTCCCGTCTGATGGAAGAACAGCTTCATCAGGAACCGATGGATCTGATCCTGATGGATATTTCCGATTCCAGATGGCATATCGGTCTGGAAGGGGTAAAGAAAATGGCGGCAGCCTATCCCGATACACCGCTGCTTCCGATTCACTGGGGATGCGTGGATGCACCGGAATGGAAGGAATTCAACGGTGACCCGGCAGTTGTCAGAGACATGATCGTCAATCCGGAAAGACTGCATGTCATGGCAGTCGGAGAGGCATATGAACTCTAAGAACTGCATTGACTTCCATACCCATCCGATTCCTGCCAGCTTTGTCAGTGGCCTGCAGGAGCTCGGCATCGATGCCATCGAAGAAGACGGCTTCCCGCTGCCGAAATGGTCTGTGGAAGATCATCTTGCGTTCATGAAGGATGCCGGCATCACCCATTCCGTATTGACACTGCCGACGCCGCATATTCATAACGGTGATGATGAAAAGGGACTTGCCGTATCACACCGCATCAATCAGGAAATGGCTTCCTATGTGCAGCAGGATCCGGAACATTTCAGCTTCTGTGCCTGTCTGCCGCTGCCGTATGCGGAAGGCTCACTGCAGGAAATCAGCTATGCAATGGATCAGCTGCATGCTGTCGGCGTCAAGGTGCCGACCAATGCCAACGGCATCTATCTCGGTGATCCGATGCTGGATCCGGTCATGGAAGAGCTGAACAGAAGAAAGGCACTGGTGATCATTCACCCGTGCCGCGCCCGTCAGATTCCCCGCAATGTCATTACCGGCAAGGTGATGGCAATCTATGAATATCCGGCGGATACGACCAGAGCGGTGCTGAACATGATTGCAAACCGCATCATGACCCGCTTCCCGGATATCCGCTGGATCGTTCCCCATACCGGTTCCTTCCTGGCTTATGAACTGCAGAGATTCAAAGGTGTATCAGGGATACTGGCAAATCTGAAAATGATGGAGCCGGTCAGCATCGATGATGAAGTCGGAAATCTGTACTATGACATTGCCGGAGATCCTGAGCCGCATGCCCTGGAGATGCTGCTGAAGATCACCGATGCGGATCATATCGTATACGGAAGCGACTGGCCGCATTCACCGGCCAAAGTCATCATTGCCAAGAAAAACCATCTGGAAAACAATCCTGCATATACAGGTCTGATCAATAAAATCTACAAGGAGAACGGAGATAGACTGATTCATGAAAAAAAGTAAAGGCATCTATATTCTGATTGTCATCGCAATGGCCGGACTGATCGCTACTTCGGTCGGCCTGCCGACAAATATTGCCGGTCTGTTCTTCAAGCCGATTGCCGATGAGTTCGGCATTCTGACCGGTTCCGTAAGCATGACCCTGACCATCTGCAACCTGGTATTTGCACTGGGCGGTCTGGCTGCCCCGAAACTTCTGAAGGAAGAACACCTGAAACTGCTGCTGATCGTCGGCACGGCACTGATTGCCGGCTCGACGGCACTTCTGGCAACGGCACCGAACATTATCGTGATGTATATTCTGAATGCCGTCAGAGGCTTTGCCTGCGGCGTGCTCGGTTTTGTCCTGGTGACCATGGTCATCAACAACTGGTTCATTGCCAATGTCGGTCTTGCCACCAGCATTGCCATGAGCTGCAGCGGTCTGGCCGGAGCACTGTTCTCGCCGATCATTTCATCCATTATTCAGAGTTCCGGATGGCGCACAGGCTATATGGCTGTTGCGGTCATCATGATCGTGCTGAACCTGCCGGCAATTCTCTTCCTGCCTTCCCTGGATCCGAAAACCAAGGGCATGGTTCCGCTCGGCTATGATGAAAATGCCGCAAAGACGGAAAGCAGTGCCCAAAGCAGCACCGGCGGAAAGAGCACCGTTCCGGCAATGCTGTTCGGCATGGCCATTGTCTATTCCTTCCTGGCCTGCGGTGCTACTGCACTGCCGCAGCACTTCCCGGGCATTGCCGGATCCTACGGCATGGCTGCTTCGGTCGGTGCAGCGATGCTGTCGATATGCATGATTGCCAACAGTCTCGGCAAGATCGTTCTCGGAACCCTCAGTGACCGCTTCGGATCGAAGATGTCACTGCTGCTGTACTGCGGCCTGACAATTGCGGCAGTTCTGCTGCTCTGGCTTGTCCGTGTTCCGTTTGCCATGCAGGCGGGAGCGGCACTGTTCGGCCTGACCTATTCATTGGGTACGGTAGGTGTGGTCATGGTTACCAAGGATGCCTTCGGCCTGGAGAACTACAGCAGAACATACCCGACCATCTCTCTGGCAGGCACGATTGCCAATGCCGTATTCTCTTCGCTGATCGGCTTCATGTTTGACTTTTCCGGCAGTTATACGCTGACACTGCTGATGATGCTGGCAATGCTGGCAGTGAATACATTCATCGTTCTGAGTGTCTACAGCAAAAAGGCATAACAGGCAATGAGCGGGTTTCCCCGCTCATTTTTTAATATCCGAGTTTTCTGTCTACGATATGCACCGGATCCTTTCCCTGCAGCACCAGGGCAAGATTGCGGATGACAGGACTCGAACCTGCACGCGCAAGGCAACAGATCCAAAAACTCCGGAGTGCGTGAGATCGGTGTCTGAAATAATCTTTTGAATCTTGAATGCCTGGAACGATTGATCTTTCGTAATGTCATCTGCTGACACCGCGTAAGATCTTTTTGGTTCCGGCACGTAAGATTATAACCAGAGGCAGAAAAGACTGCAGGGAATCTTAAACGGTGTCCTGCAGAAGGAAATCGATGATACCAATGAATCGGATCCCGTTTTCATCTTTGTAAGGCATGATATGATCCCTCACAATTACGATCTTCTGGAAGGAGTCATTAATGCGTCTCAGAGAATGAATCTCCTGTTCTCGCTTCTCATCTGAGTCGATATGCAGTGCAGACTGGATGTATATCGTATCTCCGGCAGTTCTTGCGATGAAATCCACTTCCAGCTGAACCTTGGTCTTTTTCTTTTCGCTGTCGCGGTACTGATATTCCACCACACCGACATCGACAGAGTAACCGCGCATGAGCAGTTCGTTGTAGATGATATTCTCCATGATATGGTTTTCTTCCAGCTGGCTGTAATTCAGCCAGGAATTCCTGAGCCCCATATCGGTGAAATAGTATTTTAACGGCGTATCGATGTACTTTCTTCCCTTGACGTCATACCGTTTGGCTTCCCTGATCAGATATGCTTCTTCAAAATATGTCAGGTATTGTCTGATCGCTTCTGAAGAAATATTTTTGTGCTTTGCAGATTTGAAAGTGTTTGAAAGTCTGGATGGATTGCTGAGGGCACCGATGGAAGAGGCGATGATATTTAAAAGATCATTCAGGACTTCCTCATCGTTGCGGATGTCATGTCTCTCCATCACATCTTTCAGATAAGTGTTGTGAAACAGATTATTCAGATAATCCGCTTTTTCCTGATGCGTCTGAAGCTCAAGGACTCTTGGCAGTCCGCCATAGGTATAGTATTCCCTCCAGGCATCTGCCTTATCTCCGGAAAAAGCATCATAGAATTCCCTGAAGGATAAAGGATTCAGGTGAACCTCATCGCCTCTGTCACGAAACTGTGTAACCACATCTGTTGAAAGCATTCTGGAATTGCTGCCGGTCACATAGATGTCAGCATTTCTGATCTTCATCAGTCCCATCAGAACATCCGGGAAACCGATCCTGTCAGCGGCATCTTTGTCATCGATCCAGGGATTTTTGATGGACACAACATTCTGTATCTCATCCAGAAGAACATAGTAAGGCAGTGAATCGGTAATCTGTGAGCGGATATATTCGTCAAGCCGCAGAGGATTCCGATACTTCGCATTCATGTTATCTTCCAGAGAAATACGGATGATATGATCCTCTGCAATCCCCTGAGAGAGCAGATATTCATAAAAGATTTCATTCAGCAATACTGACTTTCCGCACCTGCGGATACCGGTTATGATCTTGATCTTACGATTATTCATCCTTTTGATCAGCTGATTCAGATATTGGTCACGTGGAATCATTATATTACCTCATTATTTGTGGGCATGCCCATAAAATATCATCTATATTATAGCACAAGAAGCTAAAAGATTAATAGATAGCTGAAATTAAGTGGGCACGGATATGTTTT
>CAMNGB010000114.1 GCA_946537835.1 uncultured Erysipelotrichaceae bacterium | reverse complement strand
TATTACTGGGTCAGCGGATCAGGAACTCTGGAAAAATACGACAGCAGCTGGAATCTTATTGCAGAAAACACGGAGCCTTTTGAAGGCTATTCCCTGGAAGTCAACCATATCGGTGACATTGATGTGTACAACAATGAACTGTATCTGGGCGTGGAATACTTCATGGACGGCGAAGGAAAAAATATCCAGGTTGCAGTCTATGACGGTGACACCCTGAAACTGAAAATGGTCTTTCCTTTCCGTGATGACACCGGCCAGGCAGAATGCAGCGGAATCGCGGTTGATCCCGATTCCCGGACTGTCTATATGACCTCATGGATCGATGATGAATCCAGCGAGTACCTGTATATGTATGACCTTGACACAGGAGATTACAGGGGAAGGCTGAAGATGCAGCCCGGTCCGAAATGGCTGCAGGGCATCGCTTATTACAAAGGAAGCCTGTATGTCACAAGTGATGACGGCAATGCGGATGAAGATGCACCGGATCATTTGTACAGGATTGATGTTTCCGATGACAGGAAAACAGGACAGGTCACTCTTGAAAAGACGTTTGATGATGTGACAAGACAGGGCGAGATCGAAGGTCTGACGTTTAACAGGGAAACCGGTCAGTTTCTCCTGCTGTACAACAGAGGCGCAAGAATCATTGCCGGAATGCCGAGCGGCTTCTATGAAGGCTACAGCGAGGAAATCCACGAAGTATTTGTGTATGATATGACTGAAGGCGAGTGAATGCCGGACGGCAGAGAGTCCGGCTGACATGCGGTAAGTCAGCGCTGTTCTGATCAAAAGACATGAAGCTTGCAGGAAATGACGACAAGGAGAGCAGAAAAATGTCGGATGAAAAGAAAAGCATTTTTCAGTTGACGGATGAAGAGGCTGAAAACATCGCCGGCGGAACACCCGCCGAAACACAGTAAATACTCGATTATATCCGGGATCACGACCCGGAAGGCTGGGCATCGATTGTGAACAGCGGCAGACCGGTGACGTGGGCAGCGCTGAGGTATCTTTATGACAGCGGCATACCGCTTGTCTGGATGAGTGCTTCAGATATGGGTGCCAATTCCTATCGCATCGGTGACAAGGACCATCTGGATCAGTCGCAGGAAATCACCCATGAACAGCTGATGGCGATGCTCAGGGAAAAATTCTGAGAGCTGTCAGGAAACGCAGTTTCATTATTTGAATCAAGGAGGATCAGCAATCACTGCTCCAACATCGCCGGATGTATTCTCGATGCTTCGGAACAGAATCTGAATGTACATGAGTCACTGCGGGAAATCCGCTACGGCAATCCGCAGTTTAATGAACTGTTCCGTACCTATTCTGAAAAATATTCCGTAACCGGATGAACAATTGCCGCCCGGGCTGATGCCTGAGGCGTTTTTTTGTTCGTCTGTGAGCAGTTCACTGCATTGATCATGACATATCCGGCAGAATGTGAAGGCATTCGCATGAAAAATAGACTTGCAGTTTTGAAAAGGGGTGGAATAATAAGGGGGATGATTTGGAGAAAGAGAAGATATGGAAGAAACAAAAAAACAGCTTAATTTCTGGCGGTGTGCAGCAATTCTGGAACTGATCGCACTGCTGATCATCGGCGTCGTATTTACGACCGGAAGAGGGGCAGCACCGACTGATCAGGGAGCTGCAGATGAAACAGTCACCGAACCGCTTACGCTCTGGACAGAGGGATCTGCTCCGAAGCAGAAACTGATTGATTATGTGACGGCAGTGACTGATGAAACCAGCGCCGACTTTATCCCGGTGGAAGACCGTATCGCAGTATTCGATATGGACGGCACACTGGCATGTGAGACATATTACACATACTATGACACGATGATGTTCATTGAGTACTGTCTGCATGATCATCCGGACCGTGTATCCGATGAACTGAAGGAAGTAGCGGCCGCGATCAAGCCGGGATATGTAGCCGATGAAACGCTTGCCCGCAATTTCGCAAAAGCATATGCCGGCATGACAGTCGAGGAATTCTATAACTATGTCGTTGAGTTCGGTCAGAAAAAGACCGCAAGCTTCAACAACATGAGATACATCGACAACTTCTACCGGCCGATGGTCGAGCTTGTCAAATACCTGTATGACAATCACTTTACGATCTATGTCATCAGCGGCACCGAACGTACAACGACCCGTGCCATCGTAGCTAATTCCCCGATCAGGGAATACGTGACGCCTGAACATGTCATCGGTACCGACTTCGAAGTCAAGCAGGCCGGTCATGAAGAGGAATCGTCCAACATGAATTACAAATATGAGAACGGTGATGAACTCGTACTGACAGGCGGCTTCGTGCAGAAGAACCTGAACAGCAACAAAACAATCTACATTGAACAGGAAATCGGTCAGCGTCCGGTTCTTGCCTTCGGCAACAGCGGCAGTGACACCAGCATGATGAACTATACGATCGATTCCAGAAATCCCTATAAGGCAGAGGCATACATGATCGTTGCCGACGACAATGAAAGGGAATGGGGAACACAGGACTGGGACAAGAAGTCAGCCGAATATACAGAAAAAGGCTATACGCCGATTTCCATGAAGAATGACTTCTCTGTCATCTATGAAGACGGCATCACCAAGGCCGAACAGCAGTACGTACCTGCTGAATAATAAGCATATAAAACTGCATCAGCTGAAACAGGCTGATGCAGTTTTTGTTTCAGAGCCAAATACAATTTCCCGGCGGGAGATGAGAATGCACTGCGGCACTCAATTGTCAGGACGACGATCACCGGCGGCAGGCCTGCTGCGGAATGAAGCAGTGAATACCGGTCACACCGTTTCTTTTAGGAAATAACACAATATATCTGCAGAATCATTCATCAGCAGAAATGAAAACAGCACAGTCATGCAGCTGTGCTGTCTGCGTCTTGAATATTCTGCTATTCAGCCGGTTCCTCGGCCGGTGCTTCTTCCGCCGGTGTTTCTTCGGCAGGCTGTTCAGCAGGAGTTTCTTCAGCCGGTGCTTCCTCAGCGGGTGCTTCTGCCGGCGCTTCTTCGCTGCCGCTCGTATCGTATGTTTCCGATTCACTGTAGGCTTCTGAGAAGGTGTCGCTTTCTTCATCTGCCGGCGGTTCGTTGGCAGGCTGTTCTTCGCTTTCTCCTTCCGGTGCCGGAACAGTATCCAGCTGTGTCGGCTCCGGTGCAATGACTTTATTGTGCAGGGAATAGACAGCCACTTCACTGTTGGTGAGGAAGCGGACATCCATCTGTCTGGTTCCGAAACCGCTCGATACATCGATCATGAAGCTGTCGGCTACCATGGCCTTGCCGCGCTGGAAATGTTCCGCCATCGGCTGATCATACAAGGTGCCGAACAGATACCATACCTGACCGCCGTGGGAATGGGCTGCCAGGAAATAATCGGTCAGATCGGCCGGAACATTCAGTGCGGAATCCGGTGTATGACATACCGAGATCACATAGCTGCTGTGGGATACGGAACTGTATGCCTCTTCGGCATTGAAGCCGGCAAGGCCGTTTTCCAGACCGACCAGCGTGATCGACTGGGAACCGCCGTTATGAATATTGATGCTGCGGTTGCGCAGGACTTCAAAGTCACCGTTATTGAGCAGGGTAACCATCGCGTTGGCTGTTTCTTCATCTCTGGTATCACTGTCACCGAGCACGGCAAACTTGCCGAGCGGGGCCCTGATCTGTTTGAGATATCTGCTGATCAGCTCATTGTCGTTTTCATTGGGCAGGGCATCGGTGTCATAGATATCACCGCCGAAGATGACACAGTCAACAGCCAGGCCGTTGATCCTGTCGATCAGGCTGCTGAGTCTCTTTTCATCGACGAAGGTACCGTAATCCAGATCGGCAAAGAAGAGGATCTGCACTTCATCTAGCTGTTCAGGAATTCTTTCGTCACTGAGCGAAACACGCCGGGTAACGATACGCTGGGGAGCAATATAGAATGAATCAAAGGCAAAATAGCCGATAATCAGCAATATCGCTATCAGGATCGCAATAATTTTCTGCCATGTTTTCATCCGTTTCACTCTCTTTCGCGTAATATCATACCACAACAGACGGATCTGAGTGATACAATACAGATGGTGTAATCATGATTGATCAGCTGCATATCTTACAGACCGAAGTGCTTGTCAACGGACGCAGACCCAGAGAAGGGGCAATTGAACTGATCCGTTTTTTTCACGAGCAGGATATTCCCTATCTGATCCTCAGCGAACAGAGCGGCAGAAACCGTTCCCAGCTTGCGGATTTTTTTGAAAACTGCGGCTTTCCGAGAATCTTCGATCACCGCTTCTATACTTCGGCCATGGCAGCAGTCGACTGGCTGATGGCCTATGAACCGGAAAGAAGAACGGTGGACTATCTCGGCGGCAATGCCATCCGCAGTGCCATTGAGATCAGCGGCCTGAATCTTTCCAGAAACGAAGCCCAGGCCTTGTTCTTGGGAATGGACAGAAACCTGACCTATGATGACTATGCCGATGCTCTGCAGCCGCTTTTGAACGGAGCACTGCTTCTTTCGACCGACAGCCGCAGAAGAATGCGCCTGGAAGGACGGGAGATCATCGGCAACGGCTCGCTGACGAAAATGTTTGAATATGCGGCCGGAACAAAGGCTGCAGATTTCGGACACGGATCGATCCTGATGCTGAGAATGGCGCTGCGCTATCTGAAGCTCTATCCGGAAGATGTGCTGATGGTCGGCAACAGCTTCGAAAAGGATATACAGCCGGCAGTTGAACTGGGCATGCCGAGCGTCTATGTGACCCAGGGCAGAAGCATTGTCAACCTCGATATCAGTGAGGACTGCCATCCCGATTTCATCGTTGAAGATCTGCACGGACTGACCCGCTGATCAGCCGTTGCGGATTGAGGATGACTCTGTTAAAATATCGGTAATGCGTTGAAAAAGACCAGTAGCAGGGGAAGAATCACCCAGAGAGGCGGTGGAAGGTGCGAACCGTCTGATGACAGCCTGTGACTCACCTTTGGAGCAAGCGTATTTCAGGCGTTAACTGAAACAATGAGTGCACAGCAATGTGAACTGAGGTGGTACCGCGTATTCTACGTCCTTGGAGATAAGGGCGTTTTATTATTATATGGAAAAATGTAAGGAGAGAGTATGACATACAACCATAAGCAGACAGAAGCCAAGTGGCGCAAGTACTGGGAAGACAACAAGACATTCCGCACCGATGCGTGGGATTTCAGCAAGCCGAAATTCTATGCCCTGGATATGTTCCCGTATCCGAGCGGAGCAGGTCTGCATGTCGGTCATCCGGAAGGCTATAC
>CAMNGB010000113.1 GCA_946537835.1 uncultured Erysipelotrichaceae bacterium | reverse complement strand
CGGATCATCCACGACGACAATAATCGCAGCCTGACGGTTCATGCCGCTGGCTGCCTTTGTGCCGGCTTCCGTAATCTTGTCTATGATTTCCCTTGCCACCGGTTCAGGTCTGAATTTGCGGACACTGCTGCGGGAACTGATTGTTTTCAGTGTTTCTGCCATAATATAAATCCTCCTGTTTCCGTTATATTACGAAATCCGATTCATTTCATGACTTATGCCCTTCATGGTTTACAATGGATACAGGAGGGTTTATCCATGAAAATCAATCTCCAGAATGTCATTGATGAAATTGACAGTGTCGATGATACGGTTCATGCATTCTATTCGCCGCAGCAGGAAACAATCGTCTATATATTTAACAATGATCCCGGCATGAGTACGGCCGATCGGGACGATAAAACCCTGATTCCACTGCCGGACCGGCGTGAAATCAATGATTATCATAATATGGAGCTGTTTATCGGAACGGTACAGGACAGAACGGCTGCCGAATGGCTTGCCAACGCCATTCACGGCCGCGGTGCCTTCCGTATGTTCCGGGCCGCTCTGGAGCGCTTCGGGCTGACGGAAAGCTGGTATGATTTCCTTGACCGCCAGCACCGCATCCTGGCCATTGAATGGTGCGAAGACAACGGCATCGAATATGAAGCATCCTATGCCGGAGAGGAAGAGGATGAATACAGTGATGATGACGACGATGAAGACAATTCCTACGGATTTCATGAAGACTATACCAGGGAACGCTTCGTGACAAGAAAGAATCCGGCGGAAATGCCGAAAGAGATCAGAATCGTGCCCGTCACTTCCCATAACAGCGCCAACATCGTCTATATGCATGCCGACTGCCGGAAGGAACTGGCAGCTCTGAAGCATATCCGCATGGAGCAGGATATTGAAAAAGCCCAGCAGGAAATCGATGCGGCACTGCACGAACAGGCATTCATCTTCGCGGCCGTAAAGGACGGCAAGTATGCCGGCTATATGATTCTGAAGCCGCAGGATGACATGGTTCTGAGTGACCTTTACGTAAGACCGGAATACCGCCGCCGCGGCATTGCCTCTGCCCTGTTTGAAAAAGCCGCAGAAACGGCACAGGCAGAAGGCAGGGATCTCAGTGTCATCATGAGGCCCTATTACGACAAGATGCTGCAGTTCCTGCAGAAGCATGGATGGAATTATCTCTCCGAGATCCGTCTTGTCAGAAATGATGCCGACGAGAATGCACCGGCTGTATCCCTGATACACAGCCGCCTGAACTACTAGGAGAATCTATGGGACACTTTTACTTTATCCGGCACGGTGAAACGTTCTGGAATGTATCAAACAAAATCTGCGGTGCCACCGATATCGGCCTGACCGAAAAAGGATTTGCCCAGGCGAGGCAGACAGCCGAAGCCATGACAGCCGAAGATATCCGGGCTGACATGATTATTTCCTCGCCCCTGATCCGGGCTGCCGACACTGCCCGCACCATTTCCGGTATCACCGGCATTCCGATGCGCACCGACCCGCGCCTTGCCGAACAGTCCTTCGGCATCTATGAAGGAACAGCCAGGGACGGAACGGAATTCCATGAAGCAAAGAAGCGGTTTGCCGACCGCTATGAAGGCGGCGAAAGCATGTTTCAGGCAGCACACCGCGTGTACGGGCTTCTGGATGAGATCACATCGCAGGAAGAAACGGTATATATCCTCGTTGCCCATAACGGTCTGGCCAGACTTGTGCAGTCCTACTTCACTTCCATGACCAATGAGGAATTTGCCTCCTACGGCATTCCCAACTGTGCTGTCATGCGCTTTGATTATTAAAAGACAAAACAGGACATTCACAACCCATTGCTGTGAACGTCCTGTTTTCTGTTTTCCGTATATCCGGATCTTCATGCCTCAGGCAGAAGATCCGTCATTGATTTCATACTGACGGCAAGCGTGGAGAAATTGTGCAGATAGGCTGTTGTCGTTGCCGGCAGGATACCGAATGCGCCGAGCAGGATCAGTGCCGTATTGAAGGTCATGATGAAACGGTAATTGCCGTGAATGCGCCTGTTCAGTCCGTCTGCAATATCCTTGAATGTCAGCAGTGCATACAGGCTGTCATCGGTAATGGTGACATCGGCAATCTCACGGGCAATGGCTGCCCCGTCGCTGACGGCAATGCCGCAGTCGGCTTCGGCAAGAGCCGGAGAATCATTGATGCCGTCTCCCAGCATGATGACCGTTCTTCCCTCTTCATGTTCATCGCGGATGAACTGTGCCTTGTCCTCCGGCAGCACTTCCGCATGCCACATGTCAACTCCGACCTCTGCTGCAACCGCTTCAGCTGTCCGGGCGGAATCGCCTGTCATCATGACGGTGCGGGAAATGCCTCTTTCCTTCAGTTTCCGCACGACTTCCCGGCTTTCATTACGGATCGGATCTTCAATCAGTATGACTGCCGCAAGTCTGCCGCCGACCGCAAGATACAGGTGGCTGCAGGATGAAGGAAGTTCCCTGAATTTCTTTGCTTCGCCGCGCGGAATCCGGCATTTTTCATCTTCAAATACAAAGTGATGGCTGCCGATCACTGTCTTCTTTCCGTCAATGGAGCTGGCAATGCCGTGGGCAACGATATACTCAACCTTGGCATGCCGCTCCTCATGCCGCAGGCCGCGTTTTTCTGCTTCCCTGACGACGGCATTGGCAATCGAGTGCGGATAGTGTTCCTCAAGGCATGCGGCCAGCCGCAGCATCTCATCGCTGTCATTGCCGCCGAACGGAATGACTTCCTTCACCCGCGGCGTCGAATATGTCAGCGTTCCGGTCTTGTCAAAGACAACGGTATCAGCTTCGGCCGCCTTTTCCAGAAAGCTTCCGCCCTTGACACTGATGTGACGGTCCGCGCATTCGCGCATTGCCGAAAGCACCGATATCGGCATCGACAGTTTCAGGGCACAGGAATAGTCGACCATCAGCACTGCCATGGCGCGGCTGACATTGCGGGTCAGAAGCCATGTCAGAGCCGTGCCGGCAAAACTGTACGGGACCAGCCTGTCGGCCAGATGAGCCGCCCGGCTTTCTGCCTGCGACTTCAGTTTTTCCGATTCTTCGATCATCTTTACGATCCGGTCGTATCTGCCGCTGCCGGCTGTATGTGTGACCCGGATTCTGCATTCCCCTTCGTCAACAACGGTTCCGGCATATACAGCCGCACCCTTTTCCTTGCGGACCGGTGCAGATTCCCCGGTCATGGAAGACTGGTTGACGCTCATTTCTCCGCTTTCGACAATACCGTCGAGCGGAATCAGATTGGATGTTCTGACAACGATCAGATCCCCCTTCCGGATTTCATTGACACCGGCAAGAACTTCCTGACCGTTCTCTGAAACCATCCAGACATTGTCGATATTCAGCGACATCGTCCGTGCCAGATCATCAACGGATTTCCGGTGTGTATAGTCTTCCAGAATCTCGCTGAGTCCGAGCAGAAACATGATCGATGAGGCTGTGCTGAAGTCCCTCATCACAATCGATGTGCCGATCGTTACGGCATCGAGAAGCGGGACTTCCATCCGTCCTCTCAGCAGCAGCGATGCCCCTTCCTTCAGATACGGAAGACTCTTGTATACACAGATTGCAGCCCGCACCGGAGCCGGCAGAAACAACTGTCTGACAAAGCGCTTTGCCACATGCCAGAACAGTTTTTCTTCAAATTCACGGTTCAGCTGCCGGCCGTTATGTTCTCTGACTGAAAGACCGCAGTCGTCATAATGAAAAACCGACAAAGCGTGAACAACGGCATCTGCACTGCCGCGGTAGCGGATCACGGCATTGCCGCTCCTTTCACTGACATCTGCCCGGACAATATTATCGAAGCTGTTCAGATACTGATCCAGCAGATCGGCCTGATCAGATGTCATGCGGTATTGACAGATATGAACGCGCATCCTTCCTTCGGACGCATGCAGAATCGTACACTTCATCGGTTTTCTTTTCCTTTCCGGCGGTTATTCTTTTTCGGAATGCTCTTCAAGAACGGCTTTTGCATCGGCAATCAGCCGTTCTTCTTCCTCCTGGTAATACTCATCATTGATGGCTCTGGCATCCTCGACAATATCCTCGCAGTTCTCTCTGAACTCCTGCACCGTCTGCAGAACATCATCGGCACAGCGCATGCCCAGTGCTGTCGCCTTTGTATAGAATTTCTTTGCCTCACGGGATGTCAGAATCCTTACGCCGGCTGTTCCCAGCAGAACCCCGTAAGCGATAAATCTGGTCCTTAACCAACCCATACTAACAATGCCTCCTTCACTTTTTTACTGAAAACATTATAACTTTGACTCTGCTCAAAAAGATGTATAACAAAGTTAGTGCAGATGCCCGAAAAAAAGTATCCGAAGATACTTTTTCAGGCGAGTTCCTCACCGAGTGCACGGCACTGTGCCAGGGCTTCCTCATCCGGTTCATTGTTGGCAATGACACCGTCATTGATCAGTACGGCACCGTCGCTGCGGCATCTGTCGGCCCAGTCACGCATCCACTGTCCGTCACCCCATCCATAGGAGCCGAACAGTCCGATTTTCTTTCCGGACAGTTTGCTTTCCAGGGCTGCGAACATCGGTTCAAAGACTGTTTCTTCCAGAACTTCATTGCCCATTGCCGAACATCCGAAGGCAACGGCATCATAATCCTCGACATTGCCGGCAAAGGATTCACAGGAAATCAGATCTGTTTCTGCGCCTTTGGCTCTTGCGGCTTCGGCAACGGCTTCTGCCATTTTTCGGTATTGCCGGTACTGCTGTAATACACTACTGCTGCTTTGCTCATATTTCATTCAACCTTTCTGTTCAGATACGGCAAGACTTTCCAGAGACATGCCTCTGCGGAAGTGTTCCTGATAGCTTCTGGTGCATCTGTGCATCATGTCAAACCGTCTGCGTGCGTTTTCGGCATCACCGTAAACCTGCCAGATATCGGCATGGATGCAGCGCCTTTCCGAGTCCATGAAACCGATGATGTCTTCACTCGGGTAGCCGAGGAAGCATCCGATTTCATGCGGAAATGTCGGATCCTTTTTCAGATGAGAGATCAGTGATGTCAGGCACATGCCCATATGATCCGGATCATATCCTTTCTCTTTCAGAATCTGACGGATGCCTTCATCCTGCAGATCCTTTTTCAGAAGCCGGGGGCGGTAGACATAGATCAGGGCCCTTCTCTTTGTCCATCCGATCACCATCATATGCAGACCCTTGTCATTGAGGCTCCTGTTGATGGCCGCAATATCGGCATACAGCTCTTTTCTGGTGTGGTAGCTGCATGTAAACAGACTTGCGGTTTTCAGTCCTGCAAGGGTCGGTGCACAGTATGTGACAATCATTCCTTCCGGCATTTCTTCCTCCAGTTAGTCATACCTAACTACATACAGATTACTGCCTGCTCCCGCAAAGTCAACTAACATCGGCAA
>CAMNGB010000112.1 GCA_946537835.1 uncultured Erysipelotrichaceae bacterium | reverse complement strand
GGGCAAACAGCATGACTGTAATGCCGAATACGACAACCGCATCCTGGCGGTTTTTCTTCAGCAGGGAAATGCTCAGTTCACCGCCCGACAGCATGATGATCATAAACAGCAGCACGGCCAGAAAGCCGAGCGGCAGGCCAAAGGAATTGATCAGCGATATGAACGCCATATCGGAATCCGGAACCGGAATCTGGCTGAAATTGACGGTATTTCCGAACAGGCCGGACATCCACAGTGCCCGTTTTCCCTGCAGAAGCTGGTAGCCGGCGCCGTACGGGTCATTGACCAGATTTGCGGTGATCGAAAAGCGCAGATACACTTTCTTGACGATCGGCCAGATCAGTGCTGTGACGCTGTTGAGAGTCCCGGCTTCAGCCGAAGGCAGAAGAATCTTATACAGCATATATGCGCCTGCCAGCAGGGCAACGGTCGTAATGAAAACCGTCAGAAGATAAATGCGCTTGGTTTTGCTGTGAGGCAGGAAAATGAACAGCACCGAAAGATGCAGGCCGTAAAGAATAAAGAAGGAGCCGAGTTCATGAATCAGCACCGAACCGACCAGATTCAGCAGGAAAAACAGTGTGGAAATCGTCAGGATCCTGTGTTCATCCTGTGCCGTTTCGGAGGAGAACAGGGCACTGTAGAACATGACGGCAGCGACCTTGACAAAGTCGGTCAGCTGAATGGTCAGGCTGCCGATCGTAAACCATGCGGTTGTGCCGTTGCCGTTGGCATCGATGCCGCTGAACAGCAGCAGTGCATAGACGGCACCGGCAACAATGAACATCAGCCAGACCGTATATGATTTGTTCAGCAGAACCCGGAACAGATGATAGAAAGCAACGAAAACCGCGGCGATTGCAAGTGATATCGCGTATTTGACGGCACTGTAGGGTGCTCCGACAGGGACATAGAGATGTTCAATGATGATCTGCAGGGCGATCCCGATCGAAGCCAGACAGATGATGGCTGTAAACAGCTTCATATTGCTGCCGCGGTTGTAGGCATAGGTGCCCAGCGCAGCCGTAACCAGCAGCATCGGTACCATTGCGTAAAGATAGATCACTGCGGCACTGCGTGAATGCAGAAAAACCAGTGCTCCCAGAAGAAACTGCAGGATCACCGGCAGGATAATATACGAAGCACCGGAAGATGTTTTTTCCGCTTCTTCCGCAGTTTCGGTGATTTCGTATTCAGGCTCGTTTTTCTTTCTGAACAGCATTCACTTTCCTCGATAATATCTTACAATAGCATTTTCCGTATGATTCGCAACTTTTGTAAACGTTTTCGTTCACAAATCACATAATTTGGGAGAGAATATTTTTATGAATACAGCAGGAAAAGCCAAAATCAGAGCGGTCTTTCTGGATCTTGACGGAACCGTCTATTCGCATCGCACTGCCGGCATTCCTGCATCCGCGGAACATGCGGTTGCGGCCCTGCGAAAGAAGGGCATTCTGGTATTCATAGCCACCGGGAGGCATATCCAGGAACTGAGGTGGATGCATCTGGATGATTATCCGGCAGACGGATGGATTACAGTCAACGGTGCTTATTGTTATAATAATAAAGGAACATATTACAGCGAGCCCATTGACCGCGGGGATATCCGCATCCTTTGTGAAGCGCTGCAGGAAGACCCGTTTCCGTGCATGTTTCTGGAAGCAGACAGGATCTTCATTAATATTGATGATGAACGGGTAAGAAAAGCCCAGGCATCCATTCATACGCCGATGCCGGAGACAGGGCCCCCGGAAAGGGCGCTGAGCAATGATATCTACATGTTCATACCTTATGCGGAAGAAGGAAAATGGCAGCCGGTGCGCAGACGCATGCGCCATGTCAGCGATACCCGCTGGACCGGGCTGGCAGTGGATGTCTTTTCCGATCAGTGCGGCAAGGACCGCGGCATCAGTGAAACGCTTCGCCATTACGGCTTGAAGAAAGAAGAAGTGCTGGGTGTCGGAGACGGTCCCAATGATGCGGCACTGCTGCAGGCCTGCGGATACCGGGCAGCGATGGGAAATGCGGTTGAGGAACTGAAAAAACTGGCAGACTTTGTCAGTACTGACATAGATGAAGACGGTCTGAAGAATGTCTTTGTGCATTACGGACTGCTGGAGGAATGATCATAATGAAAACATATTTCGGAAAGACTGCTGACGGAAAGGAAGTCAGTCTCTACACCCTGGAGAATGACAACATCCGTATCAGTGTAACAGATTACGGTGCCACGCTTGTCAGCTTTGTCCACAAGCATACCGGCATTGATGCCGTGCTCGGCTATGATGATGTTGCCGGTTACGCCAATCAGGACGGCAGCTATCTCGGTGCTTCCGTCGGACGCACGGCCAACCGTACCGGCAAGGGCGTGTTCACGCTGAACGGAAAGACATATCACCTTGCCGTCAATAACAACGGCAACAGCCTTCACGGCGGTCTTGTCGGATTTGACAAGAGGGTATTTGAAACCGAGGAACATGAACAGGAAGTGATCTTCCGCAGACTGTCTCCGGATATGGAAGAAGGATATCCCGGCAATCTCGAAGTTGAGATCCGCTACACACTGCTGCCGGACGGCGTTGAAATCACTGCTTCCGGAACAGCTGATCAGGATACGCTGTTTGCCTACACGAATCATTCCTATTTCAATCTGGATGAATCGGAGAATGCTCTGGATCATGTCATTGAAATTCCGGCGGAACGGTACGGACTGTCAGATGAGAACGGCATGATGCGGGAAGTGCTGGAACCGGTGGAGGGAACACCGTTTGACTTCCGGACACCGAAACCGCTGGGTCAGGATATTGAAGCTGACAGCGAACAGATCCGACTGGCTGCCGGATATGATCATTTCTATGAAATCCCCGGCACCGGCATGCGCCGTATGGCATCGTGCAGGGGAAAGAAACTGGAACTGACAATGGACAGCGACTTCCCGGGCTTCCATCTCTATTCCGCCAATTTCCTCTACGGGGATACCGGAAAGAAGGGACACCTCTACCCGCGCCGCAGCGCTGTCTGCTTCGAGGGGGAATATTATCCCAATGCCGTCAACTACGGTGATGCCTTTGTCAAGCCGATCGTAAGAGCCGGCACAACACTGACCAACCATATCTGCTATCATCTGAATGAATACAGTGAACAGGAAACGATCTGAAGGAGGCTGTTTATGAAAACCTGGACTCTCAAAGAAAGAAGAAGAACGCTGACGGAAGATGACCGTCATGAACTGCAGAAGCTCCACGAACGCATCAGTGCATCGGCATGGCGGGCAACCTATCATGTTCAGCCTGTTACCGGTCTGATGAATGATCCGAACGGCTTCAGCTGGTTCGGCGGCAAATGGCATCTGTTCTATCAGTGGTTTCCGTTCGGTGCCGTACATGGTCTGAAGCACTGGTATCATGTCGAAAGCGACGACCTCGTCAGCTGGGAAAACAAAGGCCTGTTCATGAAGCCTGATCTTCTGTATGACAACTGCGGCTGCTACAGCGGCAGCGCCTATACCGAAGACGGCACGACATATTTTGCCTATACCGGCAACAACAAGGATGTCTTCAATCAGCGCCATCCGTATCAGGTTCTTTCCTGGATCGATGAAAACGGCAAGGCCGAAAAACTGGATCATCCGCTGATTCCGCATCCGGATGGATATACGGAACATGTCCGTGATCCCAAACTGTTCCGTCATGAAGGAAAATACTATATTCTGCTCGGTGCCCAGGATCAGGAAGAACACGGCAAATTCCTGCTGTATTCATCCGATGAACTGAAGCAGGGCTGGAAGATGGAAGGCGAACTGAAAGTACGCGGCTATGATCATTTCGGCTTTATGGTCGAATGCCCGGATCTTGAAAAGATCGGCGATGACTGGGTGCTTCTGTTCTCGCCGCAGGGACTGGAACAGGAAGGCGAGCATTTTGCCAACAAATACAACAATGTGTATTTTGTCGGAAAGATGGATTTTGACAATCTGGAATTCATCCCGAACGGACCTTTTGCGGAACTGGACCGCGGCTTTGATTTCTATGCCGCCCAGTGTGCTGCCCAGGACCGTTATGATGATGCCGGTGTATTATGCGCCTGGATGGGATGCGGTGATTACAGCTATCCGGCAACGGATGAAGAAGACTGGTCCGGCCTGCAGACACTGCCGCGTGAGCTGAGCATCAAAGACGGGAAACTGCTGCAGAAGCCTGCCCGCAGTCTGGAAAAGATCCGCGGCAGAAAGCTGTTCGAGGCAAAGGATGGCTCCATCGTATCCGATACGATGCACGGCCTGATGCCGAGAACGGCAGTGATCCGGCTTGATGATCCGGAGAGTGAATCCATTCAGCTGAATCTGTTTGCCCACAGCCGCTGGAACGGTCTTGCGATCAGCTATGACAAGTTCCGCCGGAGACTGACGGTGGACAGAGGTGATTTCATCAACCAGTGCAATGAAGAGTACGGAACTTCCCGCACAATTGCACTGGAAAACGGTCTCAGCAGCCTGGAAATCTATGTTGACCGCAGCAGTGCCGAAATCTTCGTGAATGACGGTGAATATGTTCTGACAATGCGCATCTTCCCGACCGCTCAGGAAAACCTGATCCGCATGGGCGGCAAGAATATCGATCTTGTCATCTATGAGGCACTCCCCGTCACGGAAGACACATTTGTAATCTGAACTATCAAAAGGGCAGAGGAATCTGCCTTTTCTTTCGGCTGTGATCTCTGCTAAAATCATTACAGCAGGGAGATGTTTTATGATCAGAAGAGCCGAAGAAAAAGACCTGGGCAGAATCGAAGATCTGCTTTCACAGGTACTGGAAGTCCACGCAGAGATCCGTCCCGATCTGTTTATTCCCGGGACCAGAAAGTATACGGAACCTGAACTGAAGGAACTGATTGCCGATGACACCCGTCCGGTCTGGGTGTGGACAGATGAAAGCGATACCGTGATGGGCTATGCCTTCTGTATCATTCATGAACCGCAGATCAGTCCGAACATGATTCCGCACCGGATGCTGTATATTGATGACCTCTGTGTCGATGAGAACTGCCGGGGACGCCATGTCGGACAGCAGCTGTTTGAATTTGTAAAAAAAGAAGCCGTGAACATGGGATGCCATCACCTGACACTGAATGTCTGGGAGGGCAATGACAGTGCCCGCCGCTTCTATGAGCGCCAGGGTCTTCAGATTCAGAAGACCGTCATGGAAATGATTCTTGATAAGGAATAAAAAAACGGATCCCGTGACGGGATCCGTTATGCTTTTCTCTCTTCTGTAAAACAGACGACTCCGATAAATCCGGGACCGACATGACAGCCGATGACCGGTCCGAGTTCGTAAATGGAAACAGGTGTGCCTTCCGGCAGCTGCTCTTTCAGCATGTCTGCGAACTTTTCGGCATCTTCCGGACAGTCGCTGTGGGTAATGACAAACTCGTTGCTGTCGGGAACGGCAGTTTTTAATGTATCCTGAATCAGCTGATGCATGGCCTTTTTGCGGCCGTGAATCTTGGCATAGGCAACCAGACTTCCGTCATCCGGGATATAGATCAGCGGCTTGATCGCCAGCAGGGT
>CAMNGB010000111.1 GCA_946537835.1 uncultured Erysipelotrichaceae bacterium | reverse complement strand
CCTTCTTCTACATGCAGAAGGTCTACGGATCCAACGGCGAAGATCTCGAATAATCATTGTCCGCAGGACGGCATGGCATATGTCATGCCGTCTTTTCTGTTACAATGAAGCCATGAAGATCGGAATCGAAGAACATGCCCTGCTGTACGGACTGCTTGTCAGGAATGCCTGCAGCGTACTGGGAGAGGAAGCAGGGAGAACAGTCATGGCAGAAGCCACCCGTCACTACGGAAACAGCCGCGGTGCCAGAATGAAGAAAAATGCCCTCCGCCTGGGATACGGCGAAGGACCGGAAGGATATCTGCTGAGCGGCGAATGGCAGGGAGAACCCGGTGAAAACCGGTCCGTGCTGACATACAGTGATGACTGCGTGCAGTCGGATGTCCATGTGTGCAAATGGTGTGATACCTGGAAGAAATATGACCTGATGTCATACGGACCGCTCTATTGCCAGTATATCGACAAAGCCATTGCCGAAGGCTTTGACGGTTCTTTCGCCCTTCATGTCAAAGGTATTCTTTCTGCCGGCGATGCCCGCTGTGAATTCATCTGGGACAGGCCGGCTGATGAAGCATATGTGGCAGATATCAGAAGCAGCCGGAAGGAATCCCTGATCCTGCCCTTTTCCTTTCACTGCCGGGAACTGCTGGAATGTACACGCTCGGTGCTGGATGGGGAAGCTCCGCTTCAGGCGGAAGCCATTCTGCATAATACAGAAAACGACTTCCGGGCATTGAAGCCGGAAGCCGCCGATATCATATTTCATTCATGAATCCGGAAACGGATTCTTTTTTTCATCGATACAGGAACAGGTTCACTGTCTCTTCCATCCATTTCCGGAAGTTTTCCAGACTGAGACGTTCCGTTTCATCTGCGGCTTCACCGCTCAGCAGGACACCCGGATCCATGTCCGGGATTCTGCGGGTACGGACTTCAATGCCGGCCTGCCGCAGTTCGAATTCATACCTGTCAGCTTCGTCATTCTCGCGTCCGCTCAGCACCAGTGCCACCGGTCCGGGATGTCTTCCGGCCTGGGCCAGACTGACAGCCACATAATCCAGGAACGGATCGAACATGATCGTCCCGTAAGGAACGGCACCTTTCTGAATGACGGCCGTTTCTGCATTCAGCATCAGATAGGCTCCGGCTTCAAATCCCATGACCAGAAACCGCTTCGTATCCATATTGTATTCGCGGCCGTGCCTGCGGAAATACATGATGGTATCCCGTATTTCCTCCTGCGGATAGGTCGTGACATGAGGCTTGATCTTGGTATAGCTGATACTGACGATATTGACGTTCAGCTTTTTTGAAAGCCGGTCACAGAAACCGTCGATGTCATCTGCGTCGTGATCAATAAAGTTTCCGCCGTGGGCCGCAAATATCACCGGCAGGATTTCTCCGCTCTGCGGCTGATACAGATTCACCCGCACCGGACGAAGATCTTCCCGTTCGATATACATTCTTCTGCCTTTCAGCAGTGATTCATTTTTCATGCCGGCATCCGTCGCTTCTTTGGTGATTCTCTCAATGAAATGGTTGCGAAAGCCCAGATTATAGCCGAGCAGACTGTACAGAATACCAAACATTGCAAGAAGAACGGTCGCCAGAATTCCGATAATCAGCATGCCGCAATCATACCACTCCGGATAGAGGATGCCAAAGATTATGATTCTTTTTCTTCTTCAGGCACGTCCTTTTTTCTTCTCTTCAGGAAATTGAATTTCGGCATACGAAGCCAGTTTTTCTTGATGGCTGTGAAGATCAGACCGCCGATGATCAGAATGTACGGCAGTGCATACAGGACATTGATGAAGAAGTCTTCCAGGAACCAGATGAAGTTCTTCCAGCCGCTGACGAAGGAATTCCATGCCCTCTCAATAAAGGATTCATTGACATGAACATATTCCCTGACTTCCTGCATGGAAACGGTAACGGTGGAGTACATGACATCCGTATCCATGGACTGCCGGTATGTCTTCAGTGAATTCAGCTGTGACTGCACTTCGGTCAGACGCGTTTCCACCGCGATCATATCCTCAATCGTTTCTGCCTTGTCCATCATTTCCAGAAGACGTTCCTGCTGTTTCTCAAGGGCTTCAATCTGTACGGTTGTGTCATTATACTGCCGGGAAATATTCTGAACGCCGGTAGAGCGGGAAATGACCTTGCCGATGCCGCCGGCATCATTCATGAACGTTTCAAAGTTTTCGGTCGGGATCCGGAGTGTCATATTGATACTGCGGGTGCCGGCAGAATCGCTGTCATACCAGCGGTAGTTGCTGTCGGATTCGTTTTCCCATCCGACAATGCCGCCCAGTTCCTTCACTTTTGCCCGCAGCGCACTCAGGCTTTTATCATATTCCAGTGTCTGAATTGTCAGATCACCGGTGTAGACAAGCTTTTCCTGGCTGAGCACCGGATCAGCCGCAATCTCGGCAGCACCGGATCCGGCATCGGCAGTGCTTTCCGCAGCCTCTGCCTCTTCCGCATTCTTGGCATCATAGGACGACGAAGCCATATATCCGCCCTCACTGCCGCCGGTATAATACATCTGTTCTGTCGCAGCGCTGCTGTGAGAGCTGCCGCAGCCGCACAGCAATGCTGCACAGAGGCCTGCTGTCAATAACCATCTTTGTTTCATGATATGTTTCCTCCCATCACTGTCGTTCGAGTTCAAAAGAATATCCCGTCTGTTCCAGCTGAGTCTGTATTTCTGTCTCATCACCGCGGATAATCAGTGTTCCGTTTTCAGTCAGAACGGCATCGCAGCCGGCATTCAGCAGCGTTTCATACACTGTCTTTACTTCTGCTTCGCTCAAGGCACTGCCGTCTTCCTTCTTCAGATGAATGACATAGGAAGCCCATGTCTCTGCCTCCTGTACTTCCATGGCGTCAAATGTTCTTTCTTCCTGCTTCGCATTTCCGGCAGCAGGAGCAGCCGTATAGGAGCCTGCATCCATGTTCTGTGCTTTCGGCATGACAGAAAGATACAGAATCAGAACCGCTGCCAGACTGAGTACGCCAGCAAGCTGTTTCCGGTATCTGTGAACCCATCCGTATTCCTTTTCGCTTTTCTCAAGATATGCATCATCGATATCGTTCAGACTTTCAAGGATCTTTTCACTCAGTTTCACAGGTATCCCTCCTTCTGAAGATATTCTTTCAGCTGTGTCCTTACCCGGTTCAGTATGACATTGACATTGCTTTCACTCAGTTCATACCGCTTTGCGATCTTTGCGGCGCTTTCCAGATAGAAATACCTTCTGACAAAGACATTCCTGTCCCTGTCCTTCAGTTTCTTCAGAAAACGGTTCACCGTTTCCGCAAGATCTTTTGCCGCCAATGTCTTTGCCGGATCGTCGCCTGAGGCAAGCACTGCTTCCAGTTCGGAAAGAGCCGCTTCATATTCACCGCCGCCGCGCTTTTCCCTTGTCCTTGTCCGCAGACAGTTCAGGGCGAAGCCGCGGGTGATCTTTGCCAGAAAATACTGCAGGCGGTTCGGTCTCTGGGGCGGGATCAGCTGCCACGTCCGGTTCCAGGTATCATTGACACATTCCTGAGAATCTTCACGATCGAAGAGGATATTCCAGGCAACAGAAAAACAGTAGTGACCGTATTTCTGATCGGTCTCTCTGATTGCATCTTCGTTTCTCGCAAAATAGAGATCCAGTATTTCCCTGTCTTCCATCGTTTCCCCTTCAACCATAACAGTGTACGGAATTACTTTTATCTTACAAAAAAAGTTCAGATTTTTCTGAACTTTCAGAGATTCACAGTATTCTGTTCATTTTTCCTGTACATCAGTACGCCCAGAATGAAGATGAATATGGCAATGAACTGCGACGTTGACAGGAATCCGATATGTCCTCTTGCCGCATCGCCGCGCACAAATTCAATCAGGAATCTGCCCCCTGAGTACAGCATCAGGTAGAGTGCAGCCGTTTTATCCCGCCGCTCTTCGTTCTCCAGATTCTTCAGCAGGGTCCAGAAGATCAGGAAATTGCCGGCCGACATGATCAGCTGGGTCGGAAGTGCCCCGACAGATGAACCAGGTCCAAGTGAGCCGTCCGGGAAATGAACATCCAGCACGGTATGGGTTTCAATGCCGTAGCAGCAGCCGGCAAAGAAACAGCCGATGCGGCCGAATCCCTGGGCCAGGGCAACGCATGGCGCCAGAACATTGAAATACCGGAAGAAATCCAGCTTTTTGATGCGGCAGTACAGCCAGCCGGTCAGAAGACCCCCGATGATGCCGCCGTATACAACCCAGCCGCCGCTTCCGAGAACAGACAGCGGATCGCTGATGAACTGATCAAATACCGTCAGGCAGTACAGCAGCTTGGCACTGGCAAAGCCTCCGACCAGCACCAGAAAGATGATGGTATCAATCTCATCTGTATTCAGTCCGTATTTCTTTCCCAGCCTGTCGCCCATGTAGTATGCCATCAGAATGCCGACGGCAATCATGACGCCGTAGCCGTGGATCGTAAAATTTCCGATTGTCAGCCAGTCATTATACATATGTCTGCCTCCATGACCATCATTCTAGAGCATTTCCATTCTTTTTGAAAGCATCGCGCCATTGCCGGCCTTTTCTTTCTGTATAATGAAAGACGAGGTAATCGCTATGATCAATGTATTATGTGTCACTCCTGTCGATCAGGAACATCAGAAACTGTTCAATGATATTGAAAATGTAAATATCCGTTTTATCGACCGCAGCACCGTCAGCGACGAAGATATCCGCAGTGCCGAAGTCATCCTCGGCAATCTGCCCCTTTCCCGCCTGGAAAACTGTCCGGATCTGAAGTGGCTGCAGCTGGACAGCGCCGGTGCCAATACATACAAGGATCTGCCGGAACAGGTTGTGCTGACCAATGCCAGCGGTGCCTACGGCACGGCAATCTCCGAACATATGATCGGCTGCGTGCTGATGGTCATGAAGAACCTGGCCAACTATATGGAAATCCAGCAGAAACATGACTTCATCAATCTCGGTTCCGTCAATACTCTGACATCCTCGACTGTTCTTTCTGTCGGCATGGGCGACATCGGTTCTTCCTTTGCAAAAAAGATGAATGCCCTCGGCGCCAGAGTCTGCGGCGTCAGACGTTCCGTTCATGATGTACCGGATTATGTGGAAGGCATGTATACCATGGACAGCATGGATGAGATCCTGCCGGAATGCGATGTCGTTGCCCTTTCCCTGCCGGAAACGGAAGAAACCGTGCATCTCTTTGACGAAGCGCGTCTCAGAAAGATCAAGAAAGGTGCAATCCTGGTCAACGTCGGCCGCGGTACGGCAATCGTGACCGAAGACCTGCTGAGAGTCATGAAAGACGGCCATTTCTCCGGTGTCTGCCTGGATGTCACCGATCCCGAGCCGCTGCCGAAGAACCACCCGCTCTGGAATATGGAACATGTCTATCTGACACCGCACATTTCCGGAAGATTCAACGCTGCCGTCACCTTCGACAAGGTACTGCAGATCTTCCATGACAACCTGAAGCTCTATGCCGAAGGAAAGCCGCTTCAGAATGTTGTCGACAAATCCATCGGCTACTGATGATCACCTGGCAGTTCAAAGAACTGCCTTTTTTCTTTCAGGCACAAAAAAACGGAACCTCAGTTCCGGAATCAGTATATTACGCTCGGTGAAGAATCACCGATTTGTCGTTGTATTTCACTCGATGG
>CAMNGB010000110.1 GCA_946537835.1 uncultured Erysipelotrichaceae bacterium | reverse complement strand
ACGACCAAAAACGAAAAGATTCTTTCCGGCAAACTGGCTCCGGCCCAGACCCGGGACGCGACGCATAAAGAACTGTTCCTGGTTGAGGGTGACTCGGCCGGCGGCAGTGCCAAGCAGGGCCGTGACTCCCGCTATCAGGCGATCCTGCCGCTGCGGGGCAAGGTGCTGAATACCGAAAAATGCACGATGAGCGAGATTGAAAAGAATCTCGAGCTGAATACCCTGATTCATGCGATTGATGCCGGGGTGGGGGCGAACTTCGACTACCAGGCCTCCAATTACAGCAAGATCATCATCATGACCGATGCGGATGATGACGGCTCGCATATCCAGATCCTGCTGCTGACGTTCTTCTACCGCTACATGCGGCCGCTGCTGGAACAGGGCATGGTCTACATCGCCCTGCCGCCGCTGTACAAGGTCTCCAGGGGCAAGCAGACACAGTACTGCTATACCGATGAGGAACTCGATGCCGTCCGCAAGAAACTGGGCCGGATCGAAGTGCAGCGCTACAAGGGCTTGGGTGAGATGAATGCCTCCCAGCTGTGGGAGACGACCATGGACCCGGCTACCCGGACTTTGATCCGGGTCGGCATCCAGGATGAAATGCTGGCCGACAAGCGGGTTTCGGTGCTGATGGGCGACAAGGCTGACCGGCGCCGCAAGTGGATTGAGGACAATATTTCCTTCACGCTGGAGGATGATTTCAAGGTGGACGCATAATGGCAAAGAAGAACGAATTTGAAGATCATACAAAATATGTGCCGGTGCTGCTGGAAGATGTCATGGGCGACCGGTTCGGCCGTTATGCCAAATATATCATTCAGGAGCGGGCCCTGCCGGATGCCCGGGACGGTCTGAAGCCGGTCCAGCGCCGGATTCTTTATGCCATGTATCACGATGGCAATACCTGGGATCACCCGTACCGCAAGTCGGCCAAGACGGTCGGTCTGGTCATCGGTAATTATCACCCGCACGGTGATACCTCGGTTTATGACGCAATGGTCCGCATGTCCCAGGACTGGAAGGTGCGTCTGCCGCTGATCGACATGCACGGCAACAACGGTTCCATCGATGATGACCCGGCTGCGGCCATGCGTTATACGGAAGTGCGTCTGGCCAAGGTGACGCAGGTCATGGAAGATGACCTGGACAAGAACACGGTCGAGATGGCTCCGAACTTTGACGATACCGAAAAAGAACCGACGGTTCTGCCGGTTCCGTTCCCGGTCATGCTGGTGAACGGTGCCACCGGCATTGCGGCCGGCTATGCGACCAACATGCCGCCTCACAACATGGGCGAAGTCATCGACGGTGCAGTTTACCGTCTCAACAACCCGGAATGCACCCTGACCGATATGATGGATATCATCAAGGGACCGGATTTCCCGACCGGCGGCATTGTCCAGGGTGAGAAGGGTATCCGTGATGCCTTTGAAACCGGCAAGGGACGCATTGTTGTCAGGGCAAAATGCGAAATCGTTGAATCCCGTTCGATGAACCAGATCGTCATTACCGAGATTCCGTATGAAGTGATCAAGGGTCAGCTGGTCAGAAAAATGGATGAGATCCGTGTCAATAAGGATATTGACGGTATTCTCGATGTCCGTGACGAAAGTGACCGTAACGGCATGCGCATCGTTGTCGATGTCCGCAAGGAAGCCGATGTGAATCTGATCCTGAACTATTTCTATAAGAATACCGACCTGCAGGTCTACTATTCCTACAACAACGTGGCCATCATTGAAAAGCGGCCGGTACAGGTAGGTCTTCTCGGACTGCTGGATGCCTTCATCGACTTCCGCAAGGAAGTTGTGCTGCGCAGAGCCAGATATGAACTGGACCGCATGGAAAGCAGATGCCATATCATTGAAGGTCTGATGAAGGCAGTATCGGTGCTGGATGAAGTCATCCGCATCATCCGTGCTTCCCAGGACAAGGCCGATGCCAAGAAGAACCTGATGAAGGAATTCGGCTTTGATGAACCGCAGGCCGAGGCAATCGTATCCCTGCGTCTTTACCGGCTGTCCAATACAGATATCGTTACCCTGCGCCAGGAATTTGCCGAGCTGGTCAATAAGATCGAAGAGACCAAGGCTATTCTGGAAAATGAAAATGTTCTGCGTTCGGTAATCGTGAAGGAACTCAGAGCCGTCAAGGACGAATATGCGACGCCGCGTCTGACCAGGATCGAGTCGGAAGTTGAGGATATTGTAATTGACAAGGCCCAGATGGTAACCAATGAAAGAGTCATGGTCACGGTGACCAGAGACGGCTATGTCAAGCGTGTTTCCCTGCGTTCCTATAACGCCAGTGCCGGCCAGCCGACCGGTCTGAAAGCAGGTGACAGCCTGATCGGTGCCATCGAGTGTGATACCGTTGATACACTGCTGCTGTTCACTTCCGGCGGCAACTATGCATCGCTGCCGGTATGGCAGTGTGATGAGGCCAAGTGGAAGGACATCGGCATGCACCTGAACAAGGCCGTCCGGATCAGCGGCGATGACAAGATCGTCAATGCCGTACTGATCAAGGACTTCAATACCTATGCCTGGATCGTTACCGTATCTTCAGCCGGCCAGATCAAGAAGACGCCGGTCAGCCAGTGGAAGGTCGACCGCAACAACAAGGTCATGACTGCCATGAACCTGCCGAGAGGGGCAGTGCTTCTCAATGCCTTTGTTGCCTATGAAGGCCAGCAGATCGTCATGGTATCAAAACTCGGTTCGGCCTACCGTTTCCCGCTGGAAGAGATCCCGTCCACCGGCGTCAAATCCAAGGGTGTCAAGTCGATCAATCTCGCCAAGGATGACAAGGTCGGCTATGGCTGCGTGCTGAACAGAAACGATACGGCGGTGCTCTTCATCACCGAAAACGGTCAGATGAAGCGTGTGAAGATCGATGAAATTGCCGAAGGCACACGTCCGATCAAGGGCAACCTGATATGCAAGAGACTGAAGACCAATCCCAGCCGCATCGGCTATGCCATGGGCATTGCCAGCGGCTGTGAACTGGCATTCTATGATCCCGAAGAACAGATTCTCAAGGCTTCCGATATTCCGCTCAAGAGCAGGGATACCGGCTTCTCGGCACCGCTTGTTCTGAAGAAGGGCTGGCAGATTCTCAAGGGAATCGAAGAATGCATGATCATCGATACACCGGAAGGAGCCGATACAACCGTGCACAGTGATGTCGAACGGCTGAATCTGTTCGGGGAGGAAGAAGGATGATGCGCTGCCGCGGATGCGGTGCTCTGCTGCAGAGCACTGACAGAACGAAAATCGGATATACGCCGAAGGAAGGCAGTGAATACTGCCAGAGATGTTTCCGGCTCATGCACTATGACGACCTGACGGTCTCAATGAAAACCGGCATTGATCCGGACAGTGTCATTCAGAGAATTGCCGGTCTTGATGCGGTCGTTCTCTGGGTTGTTGACCTGTTTGACTTCGAAGCCGGCATGATCCCGGGACTGAACCGCAAGCTGCCGGACAAGGATATCCTGATGGTTGCCGCCAAGCGCGACATCCTGCCGGAAACACTGTCCCATGAAAAGACAGCCCGGTTTGTCTTTGAGCGCCTGCGCGAACTCGGCATTCAGATCAAGGGTCTGATTCTCACCGGCAAGCTGCAGAATATGGGAGCCGAGGAAGTAAAGGAAGCCGTGCGCATGACAGGCAAGGGGAAGCCGGTGGCTGTCATGGGCAGAGCTAACGCCGGCAAGAGCACACTGCTCAACAATCTGATGAATGAAAATGTTCTGGCTGCTTCCCGCTATCCGGGTACGACGCTGGATTTCAATGAAATCAATATTGACGGCCAGGTATATATCGATACACCGGGCCTGGAAATCGAACACAGTCTGCTGATGGAAGTGAAGGAAGAGGACTTGAAGGACATTCTTCCTGCCAGCACCATCAAGCCGCAGGTCTATCAGCTGCGCGGCGACCAGTCGTTTGCAATCGGCGGCCTGGCCCGCATTGATCTGACCGGCTGTGACAAGGCATCCTGTGTATTCTACCTCAGCGGCCGTCTGCCGATCCATCGCAGCAAGCTCACCGCTGCCGATGACCTCTGGCAGAAACATTACGGAAGTCTCTTCCGGCCGGTGCCGCTGGAAAAGGAATTCCGGACCTTTACCATCCATAAGGAAATGGATAAGATGGATATCGTGATTGACGGTCTCGGCTGGGCATGCGTGCACGGCCAGATGAAGACCGTGACCGTTCACGCTCCCAAAGGAGTGAATGTAACATTCAGAAAGGCGATGCTGTAATGCTGACAACAAAACAGAAAGTATTTTTAAGAAGTCTTGCGCAGACCGAGAAGCCGCTGTTCCAGATCGGCAAGGATGCGATCAGCGACAACCTTATCATGACCGTGAACAATGCCTTCCGTACGCATGAACTGATTAAGATCACGGTACTGAAAAATGCACCGGAAGATATCAAGGAGATCGCTTTTGATCTTGCAAGACTGACCAGGAGCGAGATGATCCAGGTCATCGGCCGTCAGATCGTTCTTTATAAAAAGGCCAAAGAGCCGAAGATCCTGCTGCCATGATCATCAGCGGCAGTTTTGATCCTGTTTCCGAAAGAGATCTGGAAGCACTGAAGCAGATCCGCCGCAGGCAGCATGTCCGCGACCTGTATGTTTCCGTACTGCCGGAAGGAATTCTTTCCTGCGGGCGCCGGAAAAAGCTTCTCGAAAAGGCACTGAAGCCGTATGCCCATCTGCATGTATGCGATGAGACAGGAGAAGTCATGGAAAGCATTGATGAAGAAAAGATCCGCAGCGGTCAGTTTCATCTTGCGGCAAGAGGGATACAGAAAGATCTGATTGAGAATAATGATTATCTTGATCATATTGTCGGTCAGATGTGCAAGCCGTCGAGGGCTGCTCACAGCCGCCGGGTGGCGGAGGTATGTGTACACCTTGCAGAAGTGCATCATCTTGATGTAAAAAAGGCATACCGCATGGGTATGCTGCATGATATCACCAAACGCATGAGCGATGAAGAAGGAGAACGGATCCTGAAGTTCCATGATCCTGACCGCCTCGCCGTTAATCCCAAGGTCTGGCACAGCTTTACGGCTGTATACTGGCTGAAGGAAAACATGGGACTGTATGACAGAACCGTGCTGAATGCCATTTATCACCATACTCTGGGGGACGGATCATCGCCCTATGACCATATACTCTATATTGCTGACAAGATCGAACCGGGCCGCGGCTATGATGTCTCCAGACAGATGGCGGCGGCAGAAAAAGATCTTGCTGCAGCTGCAGAAATGATTCTTGAAGAATCACGGGCATATATTCTTGAAAAGGAGGGAATCCATGTCTGAATTACTGAAGCTTGTACAGAAGACGCTTGATGATAAGCTGGCCATGAATATCGTGACCATCAATATGCAGGCAGTCAGCCCGTTTACCGATTACTTTGTAATCTGCACGGCAAAGAATATCCGTCATGCCCAGTCACTGGCAGAATTCCTGGAACAGGAAGCCGCGAAGAACGGCTATGATGTCAGGATCCGTGAAGGGGAGAAGGACAGCACCTGGGTGCTGATCGATCTTAATGAGGTCGTTGTTCATATCTTCACCGAAGAGACCAGAAAGATGTACCGTCTGGAAGCTCTGTGGGCAGACCAGCCGCAGGAACCCTACGTATCTTCACAGGCATGAATAAACGAGAAGCACATCGCTTCCCGTTTTTTTTGCGTCTATGAAAAAGGGCCGGATCATTGATCCGGTCCTGCATAGATTCCGTTAAGCTGCAG
>CAMNGB010000109.1 GCA_946537835.1 uncultured Erysipelotrichaceae bacterium | reverse complement strand
CCTTGATGGCAGCCGTCAGAGGACGGATGTTCGTCAGCTGCTTCGGTGTCAGGGTAGCGATGTCGGCAATCGACATTCTTTCCTTGACAACTCTTTCCATACGGGAGAGACCGATACGGAACTGGTTCTGAATCAGTTCGCCGACTGTACGGATACGTCTGTTGCCAAGCATATCGATATCGTCGGATGTACCGATGCCGTCAAGCATGGTCAGTTCATAGTTGTATAAGGCATACATGTCACTCATCGTGATCGTATGCTTGTCATTCAGCGGATCGATGCCGATCAGCTTGACATCATAGTCGCCGTCCTTGATCTTGATTTCCTGTACGCAGGCACCGATGACCCAGAGCGTGACATTCTTTGACTTGGTAGCTTCGGCAACAATGGCATCACGGGCAGAAGCGGACAGCTTGCTCAGCGGCTGATCCGGAATATATCTGTCGATCAGATACATGCCGTCTTCATCGCAGAGGTCGGCACCCTTTTCCGTCACACGACCCAGGGCATACATGCGGGAGCCGTAGTTCAGGGCAGCTGTGACATTGTCATTGCTGAGAGCGACCGGCTGGGCAACGATGCCGGTATAGACCTGGACCTCGTCAAATTCCCTGGCGATGGCCTTGATGTCTTCCGGTGTCAGAACCGTGCCCATCTCCAGTGTCGTTTCGTCTCTGGAGCCTTCCAGATCCTGAGCCAGGACACGTCCTTCAAGGGCTCTTGTCCAGGAGGTCTTCAGGGTTGCGACAGTCGGATGGGAGAAGGCATGAACAAACGGCAGTGCCCGGCTGCAGATACCCTTGTTGACTTCTTCCTTCAGGGCATTGCGGGCATTCTTGTCGATGACTACACCCTTCTTGAAGATGACCTTGCCGTCGGCACCGATCAGGTCTTCACTCAGGGCATGGCCTTCCATGCGGTCAAGAATGTTCAGCTTCTTTCTTGTCTTGAAACGGCCTGCTTTTGTCAGGTCATATCGGCGGTAATCAAAGAACTTCGCATCCATCAGGGAAATTGCACCGTCGATGGTGGCGATTTCGTCTGCTCTCTGGTTTTCATAGACAGCCAGCAGGGCGTCATGGGTTGTCTTTGTCTTGTCTGCAGCCAGAGTATTGCGGACTTCTTCGTAGTTTCCGAATACGGAGGTATACAGCAGCATATAGTCATTCTGGAATTCACGTTCTTCTTCCGGAACGACAACATCGTCATAGACGTCGAAGTTCATGGCTTTCAGGAACTTCTTCATCGCTGTCGTATCGAAAGCATCTTCACCGCGTTCCAGGTTCAGAGACATACCGATAGCCTTGAAAAGAATGGAAGAAAGGACCTTTCTTCTTCTGTCGATCGATACATTGAGAATTCTGCCGAGGGCAGCCTTCTTGTCATCGCTCATGAATTCGAGCCAGGTTCCGCGGCTCGGAATCAGTTCGCAGGTATAGGTATCACGGCCCGTGCGCTCTTCCGAAACCACATCAAAATATGCGCCTGGAGAACGAACGATCTGAGATACGATGACACGTTCGGCACCGTTGATAATAAATGTGCCTGTCGGTGTCATTAACGGGAAATCACCGAGGAAGACTTCTTCCCACTTTGTCATGACTTCACCGGTTTCGGGATCCATAACTTCCAGCTCCATCTTTGCTTTTAAAGGAGCACAGTAGTTTACTTCCCTGTACTTACATTCGCTGATCGAATATTTCGGCTCACCGAATTCATAATCAAGAAATTTCAGTCTGATATTTCCCGCATAGTTGGAAATCGGATAAATATCGTCAAACACTTCCTTGATACCGTCTTTGAGGAACCATTCAAAGGCTGCTGTCTGAATCTCTACCAGGTCCGGAAGATTCAGGCCGCTGGAAACCTTGGAATAATCGCGACGGGTCGCTTTGTTGCCGTAATGCACAACGTGGTATGTCTGCTTATTTTCCATGTACGCCATCCTTTCGTCTGCATCCATTGATACGCCAAAAAGGGCATAAAGACCCCTACCCATTTTCGACTCTTATGCAATTTACTATAGTAACATCTACTCTTCAATCCGTCAATTTGGAACTTTTCAATACCCAGTACCCTTTTTTCCTGGATATGACCTCACAGTTTCCAAATATTTCTTCGAATTTTCTGAATGCGCTTTCTGCACCCTGTTTTCGACGAATGACTGCAAACAGTACACCATTTCTGTGAAGATGATCAAATGCGTCTTCAAACATCTGATAAATCACTTTTTTGCCGGCTCTGATCGGCGGATTGGTAATCACTGCGTCAAATGACTGCGTGACTGCCGCAAATCCGTCCGAAACAAAGACATCGGCTTCAACACCGTTTCGCGAACAGTTCATTTCGGTCAGCTCTGCTGCCCGCGGGTTGACGTCCACTGCCGTAACGCTGATATCCGGAAAGACGGTCTTCAGGGCAATGCCCACGACACCGTATCCGCATCCCAGGTCCAGTACACTTCCGTGTATCCCTTCCTGAACCGCTGCGTCCAGCAGGATCTTCGTTCCCTCATCGATTTCTGTTTTCGAAAAAACGCCGTTGTCTGTGGTGAATGTCAGTAAATGACCCGAAAACCGGAAAGAATGATCCTTCCGGTTTTCTGGCAGATTATGGTTATCGGTAAAGTAATGAGCCGTAAAACCACATCCTTTCATAGGAGCGAAAAGCCGAAGTTGAAAAACCCGGCTTTTCTTTCTTGCTTTTTGGATTCAGTTATTATTTGAATTCTACAGTTGCACCGGCATCTGTGAGAGTCTTCTTGATCTTCTCAGCTTCGTCAGCCGGAACGTCCTTCTTGATTTCTGCCGGAGCACTGTCAACGAGCTTCTTGGCATCAACCAGACCAAGGCCTGTGATTTCACGGACAGCCTTGATAACGGCAACCTTTGTGTCACCGATAGCGCTCAGAACAACAGTTACGTTGGCCGGAGCAGCAGCTTCAGCTTCAGCCGGAGCAGCAGCAACTGCAACAGGAGCAGCAGCGGATACGCCGTACTTTTCTTCAATAGCCTTTACGAGTTCATTCAGTTCAAGAATTGTAGCTTCATCAAGATATGCCAGGATTTCTTCCTGTGTTAACTTTGCCATGATTTTTCCTCCCTTTTCTCAGGCAGCTGCCTCGGCAGCGGTTTCTTCTTTGGTTTCTTCAGCCGGTGCGCCTTTTGCTTCAGCAACAGCATTGACAGCACGTGCGAATGAAGAAATTGGTGCGTTCAGTACAGACAGCAGCATGCTGAGCATACCCTCTCTGTTCGGTAAGTTGGACAGTTCCTTGATCGTGTTGTTGTCTACGACCTTGCCTTCAACAATGCCGGCTTTCAGGACGAGTGCCTTGTGCTTCTTTGCGAACTCGGCCATCAGACGGGCAGCTGTTGTTTCATCACTGCCGAATGCCAGTGCGTTCGGGCCTGTCAGGTGTTCCTTCAGTTCCGGATAGCCTGCAGCATCAGCAGCGCGGCTTGCCAGAGTGTTCTTGTAGACCTTCATCTCAACACCCTCAGCACGCAGCTTTCTGCGCAGTTCGGTTACTTCAGCAACGGAAAGGCCGCGATACTCAGCGACAACGGTGGATCCTGAATTGGTGAACTTGCCCTGGATTTCGGAAACAACATTCTGTTTCGACTCCAATACAGTCTTATTCATTCCTTCACCTTCCTTTTCCTGTTATCGCATACACATATGAAGAAAGCCCACGCGGACATGCGAGGGCTCAAAAAAGTTCTTGTTAAAGATATCTTTTTTCCTACCTCGGTAACATGATTAAGCATCCGCCGTTACTGTCTATGGTATTTGATAACGATAAAATAATACTCACTTGTTATTTGCTTGTCAATACAGAGCTTCCTTATTTTTCCCCTGCTCCGGGAAAGAGAATTCTCATATGATCCTGTGCAGAATGCACTGCCCGCAATATATAAACTTCATCATTCTGAATTCTGTAAACAATAAGATACCGTTTGTAAACAATGCATCGAAAACCACTGTCCAGGCCTCCCGGCAAAAACAGTTTCTTGCCCGATCTCGGAAAAACCGCCAGCTGGTCAGCTGTATCCAGCAGCCCGCTGACAATACGAGCTGCCGCCTCTGAATCATTTGTCAGGAAAGCCGCATAGTCTGCAATGCTGATCAGATCGTTTTGAAATTCCGGTGATACATGAACTTCAGTCATCATTTCTCTCTTTCAGATACTGTCTGATCTGATCTGTCGTCAGCCATCCGTCCCGTTCGCCGGCCTGGATACCTCTGTTCATTTCGCTCATAAACTGAAGTGCCGCTCTGTTCTTTTCATTTATTTCCTGGTCTTCTATTGACAGCAGCACGAATTCTCCGTGCCCGTTTCTTGTCAGATATATCGGTTTCCCTGGAGCAACCTGTTCAAGAAGTGAAGAATAATTTCTCAATTCTGATATCGGTTTTATATTTGTCATGTTATACCTCCTCAAAACCAGTATACCTGTTCTTGCGATATTTTACATCAAATTTACAGATGAATTTGCAGCAGCAAATTATGTTCACCTTTCCCGGACGAGTTTTCCGCACATATTCTCGATTGTCAGGGCATACATCAGTGTGCCGGGACCGGATTTGCGGATCTCTTCATCGATATATGCATCATCATCGGTAAACTTATAGCTCAGCTTCCTTGAGATACCGGCAATCGTATCCCAATCTTCGATCAGTTCCATGCGTCCGAAGACAATGACGCTGCGGAAGGTCAGAAACCACTCATCCCCAGCATGTCTCCCCTCATCCATGACGCAGAAGGACACCTTGTCACAGTTTCTCATGGCATCGACCTTGTGACCGGCCTTGCCGCCGTGGAACCAGATCTTTCCGCTTTCTTCATCATAATAGTGATTGATCGGAGATCCGTAGGGATAGCCGTTATCACCCAGCACTGACAGCACACCGCGTTTTGTATTCTTCAGCAGTTCAATGCATTCGCTTTCTTCCAGCTGCTGTTTATATCTGGTCAGTTCTCTGAATCCGCCGGTCATATTCCTTACCATTCCTCTCTGATCTTCTGATAGTCGATCTTCCTGCCGATCTTGCGGTAGATAAAGAAGAAGATAACGAGTTCGATTCCGGTGATGATCGCATACATGATCGTCATCGCTGTGGCAGCTTCGCCGGTTGCCACATAGCTGACATTATCCATGCCGGTATCATACACGCACCGGCTGAGGGACACGATGAAGTCATACACGCCGTGAATGACGCCGCAGGCCCAGATATTTCTGGTCTTCCAGTACACGAAGAGAAGTGCCAGGCCGGTGATTCCGGCCTGCATGATCTTGCCCAGAGCCGGACCATAGGCTTCCACGCTGGACAGATCTGCACCGACAATATGGGCAGCACCGAATGTCAGTGAAGAAACAACGGCGATGATTACAAAGATATATTTGTTGTTGCGGAACTGATAGAGCAGGGCATCGTTGATGACTGCCCGGAAGGCCAGTTCCTCAAACAGGCCGACAAACAGGAATGCCAGGAAGACGGTGATCGTCTGAACCGGAACATTTGCGGCAACCGGTGCATCCGAAGCATTCAGAAGTCCAAGAATACCCATCGGCAATGCCAGGATCCAGAAGCCGATTCCTACCTTGATTGCATACCACGTCGAATCATAGCTGGCTGTCAGTGTCCTGTCACCGGAGATCTGGTACAGGAAAAAGGACATGGCACCGCAGAGCAGGGTTCTCAGGATGAATATCTGAAAGAAAGAATCTGTATTGATTGATTTGATGCATACCATCGCATAGACGACCGCGATGGCCGCTGTGATGACCGGATACTTTTTCAGAAAAAGGATATATTTTCTCAGCATGTTTTTCTTCCTCC
>CAMNGB010000108.1 GCA_946537835.1 uncultured Erysipelotrichaceae bacterium | reverse complement strand
CTCAGGCCGCAGGCATAGATCATTTCAAGGATGGCATGGTCCAGATATTCACGCGGATTCTCATCGTTGAAGGAACCCATCAGCTGATTGATCTCATCAACAGTGCAGAAGACAGGAAGCGTCTTTGTATCCTTATGCACCTCCAGGTTCAGGCTGGGATCCTTTTCATCATGCATAAATGCCAGATCACGGTGAAAGGAACGGATGCTGGAAGCCATGCGTACGATCGAGGAAGAAGCCTTGGTCTGCTGCTGTTCAACGATAAAGTCTTCCACCATGTCGGAAGTGATCTTCCCGGTATCGCTGATCCCCTCTTCCTTCAGCCAGGCAATATACTGCTTCAGATCCTCTTCATAGGAAATGCCGGTGCGCCGGCTTTTCCCTTCATTGATGCGGATATGCATCAGATATTCCTTCAGTGCCTCATCCAGCTTCATTCCTGTTTCTCCTTCAGAAGCGTACTGGCTCTGACAAAGGCTTTTGTTCCAAGCTGCCGGTTCAGATCCTTCAGGATCGAACGCGTTTCATGTTCTTCTGCTTCCTTCTGATCAAACAGATTGATCTGCGATGCCAGATATTCCTCATTGGCAAAATCGCTTGTTGAAATGCCGAGCAGGCGCACCGCCTCCCCTTCATCCCAGTTGTCATCGAATAATGTCAGGGCATTGACAAACAGATCATCGGCCCGCCATACCGGCGTATCCAGCGTCATTGACCTGTCGGCATTGCGGAAATCATAATAGCAGATTCTGAGGGAGATCTTCGAAGCGGCTTTCCGGGCATTCTTCAGCCGCGAAGAAAGCTTTCTCGACAGCGATCTGAGCAGTCCGCGGATCTCATCATAATCGGTAATGTCTTCCAGCATTGTTTCCGATACACCGATCGATTTGGCATCATATTCCAGGGTAATTGTCCTGCTGTCATGACCGTGGGTGCGGGCAATGACTTCCTCGGTATTCTTTCCGAAGATCATCCGCAGGTCATCCGTCTTCTCATAGCGGGCAAGATCACCGATGGTATGAATGCCGAGATCTTCCAGCAGCGGAACGGTTTTTCTTCCCACCCCGCGCATCTCCGAAATCGGCAGCGGCCACATCTTGGCTTCAACGTCACGGATGCGAAGCACCGTAATGCCCATCGGCTTTTTCATGTCAGAAGCCATCTTGGCCAGAAACATGTTCGGACCGACACCGATCGAACAGGTCAGTCCGGTTTCCTTCAGCACCCTCTGCTGGATCTGCCAGGCCAGATCCAGAGGCTTCTCATAGGTCATGATGACTTCCGTGACATCGGCATAGCATTCATCGATCGATGCCTGTTCCACAAGATCGGTATAGGAACGGATGATATTCATGAACTGGCCGGAAAGCTCGTGGTACCAGTGATAATGGCCTTCGATAATGATCAGCTCCCGGCACAGCTTTTCCGCTTCGGTGATCGGCATGGCACTGTGAATGCCGTATTTTCTTGCCTCATAGCTGGCAGTTGATACCACGCTGCGGCGGGTATGGCCGGATACGACAAGCGGCTTCCCCTTCAGGGAAGGATCCAGCAGCACTTCGGCATTGGCAAAGAAGGCATTCAGGTCAATGTGAAAGATCACGCGTGCCATTACCGTGAATTCCTCCGGTAAAGTTCTTCTGCCGCCGAAAGTGACGTATCAGTGATTTCGCCGCTGGCGATCAGTGCCAGCTGCCTGATCCGTTCGTTCTCATCGAGCTGATGCACGGATGTTCTGGTATGTTCCTCATTGCTTGCCTTGGACACCAGATAATGCCTTCCGGCACAGGCAGCGACCTGGGCCAGATGAGTGACGGCAAATACCTGCGAGTCCTGTGACAGTGTCTTCATGCAGCGGCCGATGGCAGTCGCAACAGGACCGGAAACACCGGTATCGATTTCGTCAAATATGACGGTCTGGATGCCCTGCAGACGGGTAAAGATCACCTTCAGCCCGAGCATCAGTCTTGAAAGTTCACCGCCGCTTGCCGTTTTGGAAAGCGGTTTGAGGTCTTCGCCGGGGTTCATGGAGATCATGAATTCCACCCTGTCGGATCCCGCGGCGGAAGGATCACCTTCCATGATTTCTGTCTGAAAGCGGGCATTCTCAAGCATCAGTTCCTTCAGAATACCGGCGATCCGCTGATCCAGCTGCGGTGCACCCTTGATCCGGATATCATGCAGGACGGATGCCTTTTTGTCATACACTTTTCTTGCAGCCGCAATTTCCGCATCCTTGCGTTCAAGATATTCCCGCTTATGGGTGATCATCTCGATCTGCACGGCAAGTTCTTCCTTCTTTTCCAGAACCCTGGGGATGCTGCCGCCGTATTTGCGCTTGATGCGCTGTATCGTATACAAGCGCTCTTCCATGGCATTGACTTCCTCTTCGCTCATGGTCAGCCCGTCGGCAATGTCATGGAGCTGCTCCATGGCGTCGCTGAGGGCATAATAGGCGTCATTGACGGTTTCCTGCACACTGTCGATCGTTTCGCTGCCATGCAGGGCCTGAACCGTTTTATTGAGCTCATAGAGGCTGCCGGAAAGATCTTCATCATACAGTGAAAAAATCTGATTGAATTTATCAAAGGAATCACGGACTGCCCGGAACTGCTTTTCTTTTTCCAGCAGTTCTTCCTCTTCTTCAGCCTTCAGATCGGCTTCTTCGATCTCATTCAGCTGATAGGTCAGAAACTCCAGGTCGTTTTCGTTATAGGTTTCCTGCAGAGCCGCATCCCGTTCCAGACAGAGACTGTGCCACTTCTCATAGGCATCACGGACGGAAAGAAGCTCTTTTCCGTCCTGCAGATATTCGTCAAGCAGCCGGATATGGGAAGACGTATTCAGCAGATAGGCATTGTCACGCTGGCCGTGAATATCGATTTCCTGCCGCAGGCATTCCCGCATCAGTGAAAGCGGCACGATCCTGTGATCGATGCGGGCTACCGATTTTCCCGCCGCATGGATCTCGCGGGTAAAGGTGACTTCGTCCCCGCATTCAAAGCCTGCTTCATTCAGAACCTTCAGGGCATGTGCGTCCCGGGTGAGATCGAATGTCCCTTCAATGATCGCCCGATCCTTTCCGTGCATGACAAAAGAGGCGCTTGCCCTTTCAGCACCGAGCATGGATATGGCATCGATCAGGATCGACTTGCCGGCACCGGTTTCGCCGGTAAAAGCACTGAATCCGGAATGAAATTCCAGATTCAGCTGATCGATAAGAATAAAATTCTGAATAAACAGGTTTTTGATCATATGCGGTTATTCCTCCAGTGAAGCTTCCAGCACGGTATTGAGATCAATGCCGTTTTCTTTGCGGAGCTGGCCGATGCCTCCCTGATGTATATATTGATCGCCGAGACCGAATCGCCGCAGACTGACATTCATATTTTTGCGGTTGTAATAATCGAGAATGAGCGATCCCAGACCGCCTGTCAGCATGTCTGTTTCATAGATGACGATTTTCTTTCCGGATGCGGCAATTCTGTCGAGCATCTTTTCATCCAGCGGCTTGAAGAAGCGGCAGTTGACAACCGTGATCGGAAGATCATTGGCATGAACCTTCTCGAGAACCGTATCGACGGTATCGCCGTATGTCAGCAGCACGGTCCTGTTGGTGTCCGCTTCATTGATCATCTCCCAGCTGCCGACCGTGATTTCCCTGAACTGCCGGTTTTCGGGATTTTTCTGGATTCCCTTCGGGAAGCGGATAAAGAACGGATGTGACTGATGAAAGCCGGTATACAGAAGATTTCTGGCTTCCTCGGCATTGCGCGGCTGGGACAGGATGATATTCGGAATCGGGCTCAGGAAGCCGATATCGAAGATGCCGTGATGGGTCTCGCCGTCATCACCGACCAGACCGGCCCTGTCAATACCGATGACGACCGGAAGATCCATGCGGGCAATGTCATGATTGATCTGATCATAGGCACGCTGCAGGAAACTGCTGTAAATCGTCAGATACGGTCGTTTTCCGGCAATGGCCATGCCGGCAGCCATGGTTGCCGCATGTTCTTCGGCAATGCCGCAGTCATAGCTGCGCTCCGGGAATTCCGCAAAGAATTTCCGCAGTGAGGAACCGTTGATCATCGCCGGTGTCAGGGCGATGATGTCGGGATTCTCCTCTGCCATTTCGCGGACAGCGGAACTCATCAGCCCGCTCCAGCTCTGATAGCCTTCCGGCACATCATACAGCTGCTTTCCGGTCGTGACATCAAACGGTCCGACACCGTGCCATTTCCCTTCCCGGTCGACTTCACACGGCAGATAGCCTCTTCCCTTCTGGGTGATGACATGAATGACGATCGGTCCTTCATGATTCTTTGCCATCTGGAATACACGGATCAGCTCACGGATGTCATGACCGTCAACCGGACCGATGTAATCCAGTCCGAATTCTTCAAAGATACCGCCGTGAATGATGGCATCCTTGACACTGTCCTTGACCGTCTTGAGGCCGCTGTAGATTGCCTGACCGACGGTATTGGAACGCAGGCTCTTCTTCATGCCTTCCTTCAGACCGGTATAGGTCTTGGATGTGCGCAGTCTCGAAAAGCCCTGGCTCATGGCACCGACATTGCGGGATATGGACATGTTGTTGTCGTTGAAGATAATAATGATATTCTTGTTCTCCGCCCCGATCTGATTCAGTGCTTCCAGTGCCATGCCGCTGCCGAGAGCACCGTCTCCGATGACGGGAACGATATGATAGCTGTCATGATCAAGATCACGGGCAGCAGCCATGCCGAGAGCCGCACTGAGGGATGTTGAGCTGTGTCCGGCCTCCCAGACATCATGTTCGCTCTCACAGCGCTTCTCAAAGCCGCTCAGGCCATGGTACTGGCGCAATGTCGAAAAGCGGGATGCTCTTCCTGTCAGGATCTTGTGCGTATAGCACTGATGTCCGACATCGAAGAAGATCTTATCCCGCGGTGAGGAAAATGCATAATGGAGCGCTATCGTCAGTTCTACAACACCGAGATTGCTGGCAAGATGTCCGCCGGTGCGGGAGATCGTCTGAATCAGAAATTCTCTGATATCCCCTGCAAGTTCCTCCATTTCATGAACGTTCATTGTCTTCAGAAATGAAGGATCATGAATATCGTTCAGATTCATAACAAAACCTCCTACTTCGTCCGGCAGCGAATTTCGGAAATCATATCTATGATTTCATCCGCCCTGAACTCTCCGAATGAGCGGACCGCTTCGATGGCATCATCATAAAGCCGGTTCATCATTCTTTCAGCGGTTTCTATCCCAAAAAGCGAAACACTTGTGACTTTGTCATTGTCACTGTCGGAAGTGCTCTTTCCGAATTCTTCCGGCGTCAGCCGGACATCCATGATATCATCCTGGATCTGGAATGCCAGGCCGATCATGTCCCCGATTTCGTGCCATCTGTCCGCATCCTCAGGATGGCCGCAGAGAATGCAGGCAGTCATCATCGGAACGCTGAGCAGACATCCGGTCTTGTACTTCTGGATCGTTTTGACATCTTCCCAGCCGGTTGTCCCCTCTTCTTCGAAGATGTCAAGATTCTGACCCAGCACCATGCCGGAAGGACCGGCCATTTCGGCCAGCAGCCGGATACCGGCAGAGATCTTTGCCGGATCTGTTCCGGCATGGGATGCTGTCTCAAAGGCATAGGTCAGCAGGCCGTCGCCTGCCAGGATGGCTGTAGCCTCGTCGAACTGCCTGTGACAGGTAGGACGGCCGCGCCGCAGGTCATCATTGTCCATTGCCGGAAGATCATCATGGATCAGTGAATAGGTATGTATCATTTCAATCGCACATGCAAACTCATCGCCGATTGTTTCATCCATGCCGTAGCCCCTTACTGCCGCATAGAGAAGATTCGGACGGATGCGCTTGCCGCCGGCGAGCAGTGAATACTCCATGGCATCACGTACTCTGCTGGCCGGAAGAAGCGAGATCTTTTCCTT
>CAMNGB010000107.1 GCA_946537835.1 uncultured Erysipelotrichaceae bacterium | reverse complement strand
TGCTGCAGTCCAACAAGGAAACAGGCGGGAAGGGATATACGCTGATCGATACATACCGCTTCGGCAGTGATACAGACTGAAAACATCTGCCGGAGTCATGAATCATAAAAAAAACGCCTGGTTTCAGGCGTTTTCATGACAATGGCGGAGAATGAGGGATTTGAACCCCCGCACGCTTTCACGTCTAGCGGTTTTCGAAACCGCCCCCTTCAGCCTCTTGGGTAATTCTCCGTAACGCATATAAGAGTATAACATATCCGGAGTAAAGAAAAAAAGAAAATTGTGTTGTATGATTATGCGTATAGGAACAGGAGAGAATCGCTATGATCAGATTTTCGGAAATGAAATACATGCGTCCCGATCTGCAGGAAACAGCATCGGAACTAAAGCAGATCACGGACAGACTGCAGAAGGCGGAAACCTACGAAGAGGCCAGGGCAGCCTTCCTTGCCAAGGATAATCTGGAAAAACATGTCATGACCCAGAAGGAACTTGCCCAGATCCGTCATGACATTGATACAAGGGATGATTTCTATAACGAGGAAATCAGATTCTGGGATGCATCTCTGCCGGGGCTGCAGGAATATCTTGTGCAGTTTTCAAAGGCAATGCTGAAAACACCGTTCCGCAGTGAATTCGAAAAGGAATTCGGCACGCTGATGTTCGTCAATGCCGAAATCGAACTGAAGACATTTGCCCCGGAAATCATTGAAGACATGCAGGAGGAAAACCGTCTTGTTTCAGCCTATGAAGATCTGCTTGCCTCAGCCCGGGTGCCCTTTGAGGGAAACACCTACACCCTGTCGCAGATGACACCGTTCAAGAATGATCCGGACGATGAGAGAAGAAGACAGGCCTGGATTGCCGAAGGACAGTGGTATAAGGATCATCAGGAACAGCTGGACGGATACTATGATCAGCTGGTGAAACTGCGTGACAGAATGGGACGCAGGCTCGGCTATGACGGATATACGCAGCTGGGCTACTACCGCATGGGCAGAAACTGCTATGACCGGAATGATGTCGAGAAATTCCGCAGGGCTGTGCAGAAGTATGTCGTGCCGGCAGCTGCCGGTGTCTTCTGCCGACAGGCTGAGCGGCTCGGAAAGGAATATCCGATGTCCTTTGCGGACAATCAGCTGGAATTCCGCAGCGGCAATCCGAAACCGGCAGGCAGTGCCGATGATATCATTGCGGCAGGAACGAAATTCTACGATGAGCTGTCTCCGGAGACAAGTGAATTCTTCCATACGATGCTGGACGGCGAACTGATGAATCTGCTGTCGACCGAAGGCAAACGAGGGGGCGGCTACTGCACTGGCATCTATGACTATGAAGTGCCGTTCATCTTTGCCAATTTCAACGGCACCCAGGGAGATGTCGAAGTCATTACCCATGAGGCAGGACATGCCTTTGAGGCATATGTCAACCGCCGCCGGGTTCCGGTCAGCTATATCTATCCGACGATGGAAGCCTGCGAATGCCATTCCATGTCAATGGAATTCTTTGCCGAACAGTGGGCCGGTGATTTCTTCGGAGAAGATGCCCGCAAATACTGCTACTCACATCTTGCCGGGGCTCTGAAATTCATTCCCTACGGAACGATGGTCGATCATTTCCAGCACGAGGTCTATGCCCATCCGGAAATGACGCCGGCAGAGCGTCATGCCTGCTGGAAGAAACTGGAAGGGATCTACCGGCCGTGGATGAAGCTGGACGGTGATATTCCGGTATACGGCGAAGGCTACGGCTGGCAGCGCCAGCATCACATCTATTCCGTTCCGTTCTATTACATCGACTACTGTCTTGCCCAGACAGTAGCGCTGGAATTCTGGGCGAAGATCCAGGATGATATGAAGGCGGCATGGACACAGTACATGCGCTATACCGAACAGGGCGGATCCAAGGTCTTTACCGAACTGCTGAAAGGCGCAGACCTTGCCAGTCCGTTTGAAGAGAATACACTGAAAGAAATCTGTGCGAAGGCAGATGCCTTCCTGAAGAACTATGATCTTTCAGGAATCAGATAAGGGAGAACAACATGGATAAAATCAGTCGAATCATTGCACTTTCAGAAGCTTTCGGTCCCTCCGGGTTCGAAGATGACGCAGCCGCTCTGGTCCGGGAAGAACTGCCGGACTATGAAACCTATACCGATCATATGACCAATGTCCGCTGTGAAAAGGAACCCGGCAGCGACAAGCCGAGAGTCATGCTGGATGCCCATCTGGATGAAGTCGGCGTCATTGTTCAGGCCGTAAAGCCGAACGGAACCATGCGCTTTCTGCCGCTGGGCGGATGGGCGGCAAGTTCCTTTCCGACCAGTTCCTTCCGCCTCAGGACCAGGGACGGAAGTCTTGTAAAGGCAGTCGTCGCCAGCAAGCCGCCGCATTTCATGAGTGCCCAGGAGAAGAACCAGCCGCTGGATGTTTCTTCGATGGTTCTTGACTGCGGTACGGTCTCCAAAGAGGAGACGGAATCATTGGGCCTCGGCATCGGCTCGCCCGGTGTCCCCGATATCAGCTGTGACTTTGATGAGAAGCGGGGACTGTTCTACGGCAAGGCATTCGATGACAGGATCGGCGCTGCCGCTGTCATTGATATTCTTGATCAGCTGAAGGACGAAGAGCTTCCCTGCAATATCATGGGATCCTTCTCTTCCCAGGAAGAAGTAGGGGAACGCGGCGTCCTTTCCAATGCCGAAGCTCTGAAGCCGGATGTCATGATTGCCTTTGAAGGCTGTCCGGCAGATGACACCTTCAGCGAAGACTATATGATCCAGGCAGGTTTGAAAAGAGGACCGATGCTGCGGCATTTTGATGTTTCCATGATCACCAACTGGCGCTTCCAGAAACTTGCTCTGGATACCGCAAAAGAATGCGGGATTCCGGTGCAGGAATCTGTCCGCAGCGGCGGCGGAACCAACGGCGCCATGGTCAACAGCAAGGCCGGCGTACCGGCAATCGTCATTTCCGTACCGGTCCGCTATATTCATTCCAGCAACTGCTACTGCACGCTGGAGGATTATGAAAACGCCGTCAGGCTCGGCATGGAGATCTGCCGCCGGCTCGACTGGAATACCGTCAACAAGCTTTAGATCAGTCTGACCGCTGACCGATAAAAAACATGGGGTTCGTGCAGATGAAGCACGTCCCCGCGTTTTTGTTTCTGCCGCAGGCAGATCAAGGGAGTGTAAAACGGATATGAAAAAACACAGAACATTATTATCACTGGCACTTGCTGCCGCAATGATGACAGGGCCGGCTGCCGGGCTGAGAGCGGAAAGCATGCACAGACAGACCGGGGGAATGCCTGCCGCAAGGTCAGAAGACCAGGCGGAAGCAGACATGGTGGATGCTTCCGGCATCACCATTGCGGATATGGGAAATCTGGAAGCGATTCTGTCCCGGAAGAACTGACAGAAACCTGAAAAAATCAGAAAATACCGCGTATCTGCAGCATATATGCTGATTGTGTAAAATCATTATGTGGTATAATATTTTCGATTATGGAGGTCCTGAATTATGGCATTCGAAAAGATCAAGAATTTCATCGCTCCGATTGACGAAGAAGAGGATGAAGGAGAAGAACTGGAGTACACAGAAAGCGAAACAAAGCCAGTCAGCACATACGAATCAAAACAGACGAAAGTGACACAGATCCCGTCTGATGCCCAGATGGTTCTGTTTGAACCGCGCAGCTTCGAGGAAGCTGAGGAAATCGGCCGTCATCTCAAGCAGAGAAGAGCCTGTGTTGTCAACCTGCACCGTCTGCAGCGTGATTTTGCACAGCGTACGATTGACTTCCTGACAGGTGTTGTATTTGCCCTTGACGGAACGATCCAGAAGATCGGCCACAATGTCATCCTGTGCGCACCGAAGAGCGTCAGCGTTGACGGCGTCATTTCTCTGGACAGCGATGATGAATAATGCCGGAGAATATGAATCCCTGGCAGCGCATCTGAGTGATCTGAAAGATAAAAGCGAGACATGGCACAGGTCCCTTGCCTCTTCTTTTCTCAACGAAGAAGAGCAGGCAGCCATGCAGAAACTGTTTCCGGAATCCTCTCTTGTCCGCTATGACGGAGGTTATCCGGACGCAAGAAAAAAGAAAGTCATTTTCCTCGCCGATGAGGAAGATGACTTTTCTGATATTGTCTGCATTCAGGCTGCGATCGATCAGCGGTTCCGGAAAATCGGACACCGTGATATCCTCGGGGCACTGATGTCACTGCAGATCGACCGCCACAGCTTCGGTGATTTCTGGATCGCAGATGATCATATCTATCTGTATACCTCGGAAACGATGGCCCGCTTCCTGATCGATAATCTGATCCGCATCAACCAGCTGAGTGTTTCCTTTGAAGTCACGGATGAACGGCCGGTCCAGGTTTTTGCCGTAAAGCGGATCCAGGCAGTCTGTGCCAGCGAACGGATGGATGCGATCGTTGCCGGACTGACACACTGCAGCCGCAGCGAAGCAAAGGAAATGATCCGTCAGGGACTGGTTCAGCTCAATCATATAACGCTTGAAGCACCTGATGAATTGGCATATAATAACGTTACGATTTCGATTCGCGGAACCGGCAGATTCACATATCTCGGGATTCTTCGGAAGACCCGCAATGATCGTATCGTGTCTGAATTTCTTCAGAGTATCTAAGAGGTGAGCAGATGACGAACAGCAGGCCGACATTCCGAATAACCAAAAACGGCTATGACCGTTTTGCTGTCGATGATGCCATTGAACGGTACGCTGCCGAAGTCAGTCAGCTGGAACGGAAACTGCAGTTGTACCAGGATCAGCTGGTGGAAACGACCAGAAACCTGGAGGATCTGCGGGCCCGTTACCGGGAACTGCAGAAAACCGATGCAGCCCGCAAGGAGGCGGCGGACAACATTGCCAGGCTGTCACTGCGCGAGGCAAACGAGATCATAAACACGGCACAGAAAAATGCCGATGTGATCATCAAGGAAGCACTTGCTTCCGCCAGAGGGATCCTTGAAGATCTCTCGGTGCTGTACCAGGAGGCCGGCAGCGTCAAATCCGAAGCCAGCCAGAAACTGGAAAATCTTCTGAAGGATCTGGACGATTTCACACTTCCCGAAATGCCGGATCTGATGTGGCTGAAAGAAGCCCAGGATAAACTGCGCTGATCAGGACGCGCCGTCTTGTCTGAATCCACAGAGAGCCTGCAGGGGTGAAAGCAGGCGTGCAGGACAGGAACGGACATCACCTGTGAGCAGATCGTTCTCCGCGTTAAGGAAAAAGAGGGCACCCGCAGGGGTGAACTAAGGTGGTACCGCGTTTATGACGTCCTTAGATCAAGGACGTTTTATTTTTGATGAAGGAGATAGAAGAGGTATGGACTACAAAACAACCCTGAACATGCCGAATACCGATTTCGAAATGAGAGGTAATCTGGCAAAGAAGGAACCGGGAATTCTGGAAAACTGGGAGAAGAATGATCATTATAACCAGATCATTTCCCGTCATAAAGGACAGCAGTCCTTTATCCTGCATGACGGCCCGCCGTATGCCAACGGCAACCTGCATGCCGGCACGGCCATGAACCGTGTGATCAAGGACTTTATCGTCAGAACCCATGCGATGAGCGGTTTCTATACACCGTTCTTCCCGGGCTGGGACACACACGGACTGCCGATTGAAAACGCCATTCAGAAGCTCGGTGTCGACAGAAAGAAACTGTCGCCGGCAGAATTCCGTTCCAAGTGCATGGAATATGCCAAGGGCCAGATTGCAACACAGATGGCTACGGAAAAGCGTCTCGGACAGATTGCCGATTACGAACATCCGTATATCACGCTGTTCAAGGAATTTGAAGCCCGTCAGATCCGCTCCTTTGAGAAGATGGCGCTGGACGGCCTGATCTTCCAGGGACTGAAGCCGATCTACTGGTCTCCGTTCACCGAAACGGCTATTGCCGATTCCGAAATCGTT
>CAMNGB010000106.1 GCA_946537835.1 uncultured Erysipelotrichaceae bacterium | reverse complement strand
GCAAGTGGGGCTACCGCTGCACAGGCATGTCCTATGTCAACTTCCCGAGACTTCTCTTATGTGCGATGAACAACGGCGTTGATCTGACAAGCGGAAAGAGATTTACAAAGGGCTACGGATATTTCACAGAATGGAAAGACTTCGATGAACTCATGGCTGTCTGGGATAAGACAGTCAGAGAGTTCACGCGGTACAGTGTCATTGTCGAAAACGCAATCGACAAGGCAAGCGAAAGGGATGTTCCGGATATTCTGTGCTCGGCTCTGACCGATGACTGCATCGGCAGGGGAAAGACGATCAAGGAAGGCGGAGCTGTCTATGATTTTATCTCCGGTCTTCAGGTCGGCATTGCCAATATGGCTGACTCCCTCGAGGCAATCAAGAAGCTTGTCTATGATGAAAAGAAGATCACACCGGAACAGTTATGGAATGCCATCCTCGATGACTTCCGGAGTGAGGAAAACAAACGGATCCAGAACATGCTTATCGATGCGCCGAAATACGGAAATGACAACGATGAAGTTGATCTGCTGGTCGTAAAAGCCTATGACAGCTACCTTGATGAAATCAAAAAATATCCCAACACAAGATATGCAAGAGGACCGATCGGCGGCATCCGCTACGGCGGGACTTCCTCGATCTCGGCCAATGTAGGCCAGGGTATGGGAACAATGGCAACACCGGACGGCAGAAATGCCCGTGAGCCGCTGGCAGAAGGCTGCTCGCCTGCCCACAATGCGGACAGGAACGGACCGACTGCTGTCTTCAAATCCATTACCAAGCTGCCGACGGAGAAGATCACGGGAGGCGTGCTTCTCAATCAGAAGATGACGCCGCAGATGCTGTCGACAGAAGAAAACAAGCAGAAACTTGAGATGCTGCTGAGGGCGTTCTTCAACAGACTGCACGGCTATCATGTCCAGTACAACATTGTCTCCAGGGAAACACTCCTGGATGCCCAGGCACATCCGGAAAAACATAAGGACCTGATCGTCAGAGTCGCAGGATACAGCGCATTCTTCAATGTGCTGTCAAAGAAGACACAGGACGATATTATCGGCAGAACAGAACAGTCACTGTAACGGAAAGAAGGAAAGAAAATGAAACTGTTTATTGATGATGCAAATCTTGAAGCAATCAGAGAACTGATTGAGTATTATCCGATCGATGGTGTTACCACCAATCCCAGCATTCTTGCCAAAGCCGGCAGAGATCCCCGTGAAACACTGAAAATGATCCGTGACATCATCGGTGACGAGAGAATCATCTTTGCCCAGGCTGTCGCACTTACTTATGAAGGCATGCTGGAAGATGCCCATATGATCATGGATTTGCTTGGCAGAAATACAGTCGTCAAGATTCCTTCCACGCCGACAGGGTTCAAAGCAATGATGGCATTGAAGAAAGAAGGCATTACGACCTGCGGAACAGTCGTCTATACACCGATGCAGGCATATCTGGCCGCAAAGGCAGGAGCCTCCTATGTCGCACCTTATGTCAACCGCATTGACAATATGGGCTATAACGGCATCGGTGTCGTCAAGCAGATTCAGGATATTCTGGAGAACAACGATATGGACTGTGAAGTTCTTGCAGCTTCCTTCAAGAACAGCCAGCAGGTTCTGGAGCTGGCGGAATACGGCATCGGCAGTGCCACCTGCGGAAGCGATGTCATCCGTGCTTTTGTCAAGAATGCGGCAATTGACGGGGCAGTACAGGATTTTGTCGATGACTTTGAAAAGCTGACAGGCAAAACATCCATGTCCGATCTGGACTGAATCAGGGAAAGCAGAAAAGCATCCATACAGAAAACCGGTGCTCAGAGAACGCCGGTTTTTTAATGCTTTCTTCAAATTATCTTTGCCGTTATTCGTGATTCTCACAGGAGTATTGATTACTTCCGGCAGACTATTGTTTCTCTGCAGTTTCCTGAAACCATGGTCCCCTGCGGTAAAAGGCAATGGACAGGATCGTGGCGGTGATCCAGCCGATCGGCCAGGAACACCAGATGCCGGTTGCACCGAGAGAGGTCTTTGACAGCAGAATGGCAAGTGTGACACGCAGGATCAGATCAGTGAATGTGGCAGTCATGAATTCATTCATACGTCCGGCTCCGCGCAGTATGCCGTCAGCCACCAGCTTTGCGGAAATGACGGCGTAGAACGGTGATACAATGCGCAGGAATGCCAGGCCTGTCTTCATTGCTTCACCGGAGGTATCATTCATAAACAGCATCAGCAGTTTCCTGCCGCAGATCAGATACAGAGCAGTAAGAACAGCCGACAGGATCCATACCAGCTTCAGACCGGCCCGGAAACCCTCCGGGATTCTTTTCAGTTTACCGGCTCCGATATTCTGTGCAGCATAGTTGGAGACACCGTTGCCGAGGGTTGTGAAAGAAGTGATGACAAGATTGTTCAGCTTGATGGCAGCGGAATATCCGGCGATGACACCGGGGCCGAAGCCGTTGATGACACTCTGCAGGATGATATTGCCGACGGAAATAAAGCTCTGCTGGAGGGTACTGGGCACAGCGATCCTTGCGATTCTTCCGCAGATATCCCATGAAAACAGGGCATATGGTTCTTCTGTTCTGATATCCTTCAGGCGTTTCATTACGACACCGACCGCAAGAATGCAGCTGATGCCCTGACAGATGAATGTTGCCCAGGCAACACCAGCAATTCCCATTTTCAGACCGGCTACGAACCAGATATCCATAAAGATATTGCTGAGAGAGGAAACAGCCAGGAAGTAAAATGGGGTTCTGGAATCTCCCATGGCTGAGAAGATACCGTTGGAGATGTTATAGAAGAACATGAACGGCAGGCCCCACATATAGATATCCAGATACAGCTTTGAGTCCGCCAGGATCTCTGCCGGTGTCCGGATCAGATTCAGAAGCATCTCACACGAAAGAATACCTGCAGTCATCAGCACGGCACAGAGTACACCGCTTGCAATCAATGCCGTCGATACTGCTTCCTTCATCCGTTCATATTTCTTTGCCCCGAAAAAGGTGGATACGATGACGGAACATCCGATATTGCATCCGAAGGCAAAGGCAATGAAGATCAGGGTGATTTCGTAGCTGTTGCCTACTGCCGCAAGCGCATTTTCTCCGGTGAACTTGCCGGCAACCAGACTGTCGGCGATGTTGTACAGCTGCTGGAAAATGATGCTTCCGAACAGCGGCAGACAGAACTGCCACAGTACCTTTTCGGCTTTGCCTTCCGTAAGATCTTTGTTCATACCGTTCTCATCTCCGTTTTCAAAACGGTAATTATTATATTTGTCTGATATCTCTGTGTAAAATGATTCTTTTCTATATCATCATTCATTATTGTCGCTGCCGGAAACAAAAATGACCGCAGCCTGCAATACAGGAAACTGCGTTCATTGAAGAGTATTTCTGCCTAGAGATATCTGTCAAACCAGTCGGTCATCTCCTGCAGTCTGCGGATGCGGTGGGAAGGCTTGCCGACATTGGAGAAACCATGATGGTCGCCTCTGAACAGTACGGTTTTTGTGTCGACATTGAAGCGCTTTAAGGCAGTGTACATCTGGTAGCACTGATCGATCGGCGTACGGTAGTCTTCAAAGCCGTGGATGAACAGAGTCGGCGTTCTGACATTCTTTGCATATTTCAGCGGTGACTGATCCCACATTTTTTCGACTGTATCCCACGGATCCGAGGCACACAGATCTTCGCTGAATTCATAGCCGATATCGGAAAGCTGGTTGAGCGTGATCCAGTTGGAGATGCAGCACTGGGAGATGGCTGCTTTGAATCTGTCGGTATGGGTAATGACCCAGTTGGTCATGAAGCCGCCGTAGGATCCGCCTGTCACCAGGAGCTTTTCAGTATCGATCTGCGGATATCTTTCGATGGCTGTATCGAGGAATTTCATCAGGTCGTCATAGTCGACGGTACCGAGTTTTCCGCGGATGTCCGCAAAGGCACCGCCTCTGCCGTCAGATCCGCGGATGTTGGTGAAGAGAACAATATATCCTCTGGATGCCCAGTACTGATGTTACGGCATATAGACCGGTGCATACAGTCCCTTGGGGCCGCCGTGAATATACAGCAGGGCCGGATATTTTCTGTTTTCTTCATAACCCTGAGGCTTGAGGATATATCCTTTCAGATCCGTGCCGTCATTTTCAAACGGAATCGGTTCGGGAACAGACTTGAAATACTCATCGGTCATGACATCGTTGAATCCGGTCAGTCTCTTTCCGTTCCGGTCATACAGTTCGTGCCGTCCGGGGAGTATTTTACATTGTTCAGGATGCTTATTTCTTTGAATGTTTCAATCTGAATCTGTTTCATAACGGTCCCTTTCTGAATATGCCTTCATATTAGCGTGCCGGCATTCGCATGAATGCATGATATGCCCCGGGACGGCTTCCGGTTTTTCGGGGACTCTGAAAGAGGTCTTTCGTTGGACAGGATATGGTGAGTAAAGTAGAATGAGGCCATGAATATATATGATCTCTATATAAATGAAGAAGAATATGCGGATCTGAATGCGGATGCGGCAGTCAGGCATCTTTCGGAAGCGATTCAGATCAATACGACCAGCTACATGGATACATCCATGATCGACTATGCGGCATTTGACCGGTTTCATGAAAAGATGAAGGAATGGTATCCCGAAATCATGAAGCAGGGTGAATACCGGCAGATTGATCAAAGTGTTCTGATCAGGGTGGAAGGCAGTGATCCGTCACTGAAGCCGGCCCTGTTCATGGCTCATCAGGATGTTGTCCCGGTGGTGGAAGGAACGGAAAACGACTGGATCCATGATCCTTTCAGCGGTGATGTTGCCGACGGGTATATCTGGGGCAGAGGCGCCATGGATATCAAGGAAATGCTCATCGGCGAACTGGAAAGTCTGGAATATCTTCTGGAAAAGGGAAAGAAATTCAGACGCACGCTGTATCTGGCCTTCGGACAGGATGAGGAAGTCATCGGATCCGGTGCCATTGCCATTGCAAAGTATCTGAAGGAGCAGGGTGTTGAACTGGAATTCGTTCTGGATGAAGGCGGCAGGTTCGGCAGCGGAGAAGCATACGGTGCTGATATTGCCGTCGGCAGTATCGGCATGTATGAAAAAGGGTATGCCGATCTGAAGCTGTCGGCGGAATCCTTCGGCGGCCACAGTTCCAATCCGTTCCGCGGCACTTCCCTGGGGGTTCTTGCCAAAGCCATTGCGGCAATTGTCGATCATCCCCTGGACAATGTTCTGGCACCCAGCATCAGGGAAACCCTGCGCATCCTGACGCCTTATATAAAGGAAGGACCGCTGAAGGAAGCGGTCAGGGATATCGATGCCAATGAACAGCAGATCATCGAACATTATCTGTCACATCCCGATCTGAACAGTCAGATCCATACCACCATTGCCCCGACAATGATTTCCGGCGGATCACAGGCAGGAAATGTCATGCCCCAGCATATGGAAGCAGTCATCAACTTCCGTCTGGCTCCGCAGGATACCGATGCTGGTCTGCTGGAGCACTGCCGCAGACTGGCAGGAAAGGATGTAAAGGCAGAATTCATTGTTGCCAATGAGGCTTCCCGGGAGTCGCGCTTTGATACCATGGGATTCCGTTCGCTGCAGAATGTTCTGTCACATTATTTTAAGGATATCGTCTTTGTCCCGTCCGTGAATACGACGGCAACCGATGCCCGCAGCTATGAATGCGTCTGTGACTGCTGCATGCGCTTTGAGCCGTTCCTTGAACATCCGGAAATACGTACCCAGGGTGTTCACGGCACCAATGAGCGTATTTCCGTGCGGGCTTATCTTCAGGGCATCCGGGTGCTGATCCGGATGATGGATGAAACGTGCTAGTCATATATCTTGATAAAAAAAAGTTATTTGGTATAAATACCTTTGTCAGGTAATAAAAATATGGATGAAAGAGTACTGCAGATTCTGATCGATTCGTTTATGAAAATACTGATG
>CAMNGB010000105.1 GCA_946537835.1 uncultured Erysipelotrichaceae bacterium | reverse complement strand
GCCCAGACAAAGGTGGCACTGACCACGCTGAAGGAGACAATCAAGAATGACTGACAGCTACTATATCGAATGCGGCTGGCAGTCGGTCAATCATGTCGGTGAACAGCTGTGCGGCGACAGTGTCAACATTGTCAATGTCGATGAACATTCCAGGGTCATGGTCCTGGCCGACGGCCTGGGCAGCGGCGTCAAGGCCAATATTCTTTCGACCCTGACGGCCAAGATGATGTCGGAAATGATGGCCGGAAATGTCCGCCTGACGGAATGCGTCGATACGGTCATTTCAACCCTGCCGGTATGCCGGGAGAGAGGGGTAGCCTATTCGACATTCTCGATTGCTCAGCTGTATGACGACGGCCTGGTCAGAGTGTTCAACTTTGACAATCCGAAGCCGTTCATCATTCATGACGGCATGGCACTGATGCCGGAGTATGAAACGCTGGAAATCAGCGGCAGAAAGATTGACTGCTGCACGTTTGAGGCAGGGGAAAATGACTGCCTGTTCATGATGAGTGACGGAACCATCAATGCCGGTGCCGGCGAGATCCTGAATTACGGCTGGCAGCTGCCCCAGATCATGGAATTCATGGAAGGCATGTACCAGCCCGGCATCTCGGCCAAGGGTCTGGCAACGATCCTCGTTGACCGCTGCAACATTCTTTACAACAACGCTCCCGGTGACGATACGACCTGTGCCTGCGTGCGGATCCGGAAGCCGCAGCATATCTCACTGATGGTCGGACCGGCCGCCAGCAGGGAAGATGACGGGCGGATGGTCAGTAGATTCATGGCTGAAGACGGAAAGCATATCGTCTGCGGCGGCACGACGGCCAATGTCGTCGCAAGATATCTCGGCAAGGAAGTGGAAGCCGTGACAATGGAAGGCGATGACAGCGGCATTCCGCCGATTTCAAGAATCGAAGGCATGGACATGGTGACGGAAGGAATGATCACGCTCCACCGTGTCTATGAATATGCCCGGGACTGGCTCGGTGCCAACCGTTCCTACTTTGACTGGAACTACCGCATTGACGGGGCATCGATGCTGGCAACGGAACTGCTGGAGAATGCCAGCGACATCTCATTCTATGTCGGCTGTGCCGTCAATCCTGCCCATCAGGAAGATGACAGCCTCGGCGTCAAGCTGAAGGTGCAGCTGATCGACAACCTGGCAGAAACGCTCAGGAAGATGAACAAGAACGTCACGATCTCCTATTTCTGAAAAAAGAAAAACGGACATCCGTCCGTAGGAAAAAAACATGCGGCAGTCCTGCGACTGCCGCTTTGTGTTATCTACCGATTGCCTTGGTAATGGTTTTGATGAGCTTCTGCTCGGATGATTTCTGGGTGGCATAGCGCTTTACGGCAGTGCCGTAGCCCCTGATGCCTTCGAGTTCATCATCTTTATTATAAATACTGTTGACGGCCAGGAGGATCGGGACAGCGGTCAGAAGCGGCTTGATGCGCTTCATGTCGGCATCCGATTTTTCCTTGACGGCTTCCGCCTTGATGCCTGCCAGTTTTGCCTGTTTTGCCATCTGCTCAAGCTGCGGCGTCATGGCTTTCAGGGTCTTTGCCGTCTTCAGCAGCTTTGCCAGCAGGACAATGATGCTGATGACAAGCAGGGCAATGGCCGCATACAGGATCCAATAATTATAAGGATACAGATTCACATTCATACGGAGATACCTTCCTGTTATGAATATCGTACCATTAATCGCGAAAAGTTGTCATCCTTACTTTTGATTTGCGAAAAAAAGAGTGACAGTTATAATAGGCATATGGAAAAACCAATTACCATCATTCTGGTGTCCGACAACCACGGCCAGACATCCGGTCTCGAATTCCTGAAGAAGACGTATTTCGGTGCTGATTATTTCGTTCACTGCGGCGATGCCGAACTGCCGAACTATCTGATGGACGGTTTTCTGATCGTCCAGGGCAACAATGACGGCTGGCAGCAGTTTCCACAGCGCCGCATCATTGAGGCAGGGGAGCACCGCATCTATGTATGTCACGGACACCGTGACATGTTCTACGGCAGATATGAAATGCTGGCAGACAGATGCCGGGAACTGGAATGTGACATCGGTTTTTTCGGACATTCCCATGTACCGTTTGACAGAACCGTCAAGGGCGTGCGGCTTCTGAACCCGGGTTCGATCTGGCATAACCGGGATGGGTCACAGCCGTCCTATATGATCGTTACCCTGCGCGGGAAGGATATCGAAGTGCAGCGCATGACCTATATAAAAAATAAATCTGCTTCTTGAAAAGCATCCGGTACTTTGGTATATTATTAGCGCTGTCGTTGTAGCTCAGTTGGATAGAGCACCCGCCTTCTAAGCGGACGGTCAAGAGTTCGAGTCTCTTCAACGACGCCATCAAAGATCGCCGGCAATTACAGCCGGCGGTCTGTTTTTTTGGGAAAAACATGGAAAACTATTATCTCGATACACTTGATGAAATTGAAGAAATGATGCAGAAAAATCAGCTGCAGCAGGCTTTTTCGCGTCTGGAACAGGAACTTGCCATGCCATATATTCCTTCCGATGCCGAAGAAAGAATGCAGAAGCTGCGGAAGGAACTGATCTACCGCATGGCAGAAAACAGGGAACGGAGCGAGCCTTCCCTGGATACGTTGCTGATGCGGCTGCAGGGAAAGCCGCAGAGCCAGCTGGCTGCAGCCGAGGCTCTTTCTTCCCGGAACCTGCGGGAAATCCTGCCGGAAATCAGTGACTGGCTCAGAAACGAACCTTTTCCGGAAGCGGCGGCACTGATGATCGAGGCCATCGCCGAACAGCAGATCAATGAGGAATTCGTCCTGCTGAAAGACGGTGTGGAATATACCTTCTGGGGTGATGATGTCGTGCCGGTATCGGAAAGCAGAGGCTTTCAGAAAGCTCTGCAGTATCTGGAAGAGTGGCTGGGCAATAACTGTCCCGACCTGTTTGAAATGAGTCGGACGCTGCTGATTCATGAAGTCTATCTGTTCCTGCCTCTTTCCTATGAAGAAGAGGAAGGAAAGGATTTGGCACTGGAAGTTGTCAGGGAAGTCAGCAGTCTGATGGATGACGGGGAAACACTGCAGCGCATCCTTAAGGAAACGAATTAGCACTTTTTAGTTGACAGTGCTAAAACCCATGAGTATGATATTAGCAGGCGAGTTCACGGAGTGCTAAAATATGGATTATGCTTTTCGTGGCAGACTTGTCTGAACTCTGTTATAATATTTCGGCGAAAAGATAAAAGGAGTTAAGTATATGTCAAACTGGACACTGAAAGAAAAATCCGTCGGCGACCTGGTCGTAACGATCGAAGGTGACGAATGGAAAAAGGCCGTTGCCAAGGCTTTCAATAAACTGGCAAAGAATGTTGTTCTGGACGGGTTCCGCAAGGGTTCCGCTCCGAAGGCTCTGATTGAAAAGAGAATCAGCCATGAAGAGCGCTTCATGCAGGCAATCAACGACAACGCCAATGACTGGATGAGAAAGGCTCTGGACGAAGAAGGACTGAAGCCGATTTCCCAGCCGCAGCTGGATGTCCGTGCTGTTGATGACAGCAAGGCTGAACTGGTCTTCACATTTGCCGTTGAGCCGGAAATCGAAATCAGCGATTACAAGGGACTCGATTATCCGATGGATGAAATTACTGTGTCCGATGAAGATATCAACGAAGAAATCGACCGCATGAGAGAAACCTATGCGGAGATGGAAGTCAAGGAAAGTGCTGCCGAAACAGGCGACACTGTCAACATCAACTACAAGGGATTCAAGGACGGCATCGCCTTTGACGGCGGTGAGGCTGAGAACTATGACCTGGTACTCGGCTCCAATTCCTTCATTCCGGGCTTTGAAGATCAGCTGATCGGTGTCAAGGCCGGAGAGGAAAAGGACCTGAACCTGACATTCCCGGAAGACTATCATGCCGAAGACCTCAAGGGTGCGGCTGTTGTCTTCAAGGTCAAGGTCAATGAAGTAAAGACAAAAGTACTGCCTGAGCTGAATGATGAATTTGCTCAGGATATCAATGCCAAGGATGTCAAGACCGTGGAAGATCTCAAAAACATGGTCAGAAACAGAATTGAAGACCGCAGAAAGAGCGAAGCCGAAGCCAAGGCTGACAATGCCCTGAGCGAGCAGCTTGTTGCCAAGGTTACAGCCGAGATTCCGGATGTCATGGTCGAAGATGAAGTGCAGGGTCAGATCAATCAGCTGGTCAACCAGCTGCAGCAGTACGGCATGTCTCTGACAGGCTATCTGCAGATGATGGGCCAGACTGCCGATCAGCTCAAGGACAGCTACCGCGAGAATGCCGTAAAGACTGTCAAGATGAGACTTGCACTGGCCAAGATCGCCGAACTCGAGAATATCGTTCCGACGGAAGAAGAGATGGAAAAGGAATATCAGAATATCGCTGATATGTATCAGATGCCGCTGGATGATGTCAAGAAGTACATCGATCCGGAAATGCTGAAGAACGATCTCAAGAATCAGAGAGCCTTCGATTTCGTTAAGGAAAACGCCAGGCGCTGAGTCTTCCCAAACTGCTGAATTATCCTGAAATAAGACGCTCCGCGCGTCTTATTTTTCCCAATATGCAGAAGGAGGTGCAGGATGAGTGAAATGAATGTACATGTACCTGTTGTCGCAACCCGCGGAATCATTGTCTTCCCGGGTCAGGATGTGATGATCGAAGTCGGCCGGTCCAAATCGCTGGCAGCTGTCGATCTTTCCTCCAGATCATTTGACAGCATGGTATGGATCGTCTGCCAGAACGACATCATGGTCGATGATCCGAAGGAATCCGATCTTTACCGGGTCGGCACTCTTTCAAAAATTAAAGTAATCCGCAAAAAGGACGGTTTCATGCGCGTGACATTTACCGGCATGAAGAGAGCCCGTCTTTCCCGGCTGTATGACCAGCCTGATATGCTGATGGCCGATATTGTTCCGATGGAAGAGATCCTCGGTGACCAGCAGGAAGAAGTTGCACTGGTCAGACGCATTGTCAGCGAATTCGAACATATGTCAAGTGTCTCGACAGCGTTCCCGGCTGATGTGATCCACCAGCTTTCGCACGGTGTCAGCGCCCTGACGCTGACCGATCAGTTTGCGCAGTATTTCATGATGGATACGGCCGCCAAGCAGAAGCTTCTGGAAACGCCGGAAGTCAATGAAAGAATGCTGATGATCATTGCCGAACTGGAAAAGCAGCAGCGCTTTACCGAAATCGAATCGACGATCAATGACAAGGTCAAGGAACGCATTGATGACGGCCAGAAGGAATACTATCTGCGTGAAAAGCTCAAGGCGATCAAGGAGGAACTCGGCGATGTTTCCAGCATGACCGATGACTCCGCCCAGCTGCGCGAGATGATCGAGAAGAATCCGTATCCCGATCACGTCAAGGAAAAGGCCCGGGAGGAACTGCAGCGCTATGAGATGCTGCCGCCGGGAAGCGGTGAGGCAAGCGTTGCCAGAAACTATCTGGACTGGCTCCTGAAAGTGCCGTGGTGGCAGGAAACTGCTGACAACGAAGACCTGAAGGCAGTCAGAGGTGTCCTCGATGCCGATCATTACGGTCTGACAAAGGTCAAGGACCGCATCATGGAATATCTTGCCGTCAAGCAGATGACAGGAACCCTGAATGCACCGATCCTGTGCCTCGTCGGTCCGCCCGGTGTCGGCAAAACCTCTCTGGGCAAGTCCATTGCCCGGGCTCTGGACAGACACTTTGTCAAGATGTCGCTGGGCGGCGTCCGTGATGAAGCGGAGATCCGCGGTCACAGAAGGACATACCTCGGCTCGATGCCGGGCCGTGTCATTCAGGGCATGAAGAAGGCACAGGTCATCAATCCGGTCTTCCTGATCGATGAAATCGACAAGATGGGCATGGATTACAAGGGTGACCCGAGCGATGCTCTGCTGGAAGTTCTGGATCCGGAACAGAATTCCCTGTTCTCCGATCACTATCTGGAAGA
>CAMNGB010000104.1 GCA_946537835.1 uncultured Erysipelotrichaceae bacterium | reverse complement strand
GGATTCATCCCCGCTCTATAGAGAACGGGGTCTTCTCCGGAGAAGAGGATAAAAAAGACGGCACGGTCTGAAATCAGACGGTGCCGTTTTTACTTTGATTGCACTTACTCTTTCATGCCTTCCCGGATGCCTTCGGCTACTTTTTTTGCGGCATCGCCCAGAGCCGGAGAAACTTCTTCCAGCATTTCCTTTGCGGCCTCGGCGGCAGCCGGTGTCATTTCCTTCACTGCCTCTTTGGCTACAGGGATCTGGCTCTGCATCATGTAGGCGGTAATTCTGCGGCGGTTGGCATGCATATGGAGAACCAGACCGAAGCCGGCCAGGGCACCGCTCAGAACCCAGCCGAAGCCGACCAGACCCATCCGCTGAAAGGGTACAAAATTGCCGAACAGCAGGATCCCTTCGCCGATAAAGCCGACCGCACCGAGTATGATCATGATGATGCTGACGGCATTCAGGCGCCGGGCCTGTTTCAGATATTTTTCTTCATTCAGATACTGACCGCTCATATATATGACTCCTTGTTTCTGCTCTCATCTTAGCATATATGCAGAGAGAAGAAAAAAGATCCGGCACCGGGCCGGATCGGGATTGTAAAATCAGAGACTGCTGAGATATTCGTGAATGCCCTTTGCGGCAGCCTTGCCGGCACCCATGGCCAGGATGACGGTTGCGGCACCGGTTACGGCATCACCGCCGGCATAGACACCTTCCTTGGTGGTTCTGCCGGTTTCCTCATCTGCCACAATGCACTTGCGGCGGTTGATTTCCAGACCTTCGGTCGTGGAGGAAATCAGCGGGTTCGGAGATGTGCCGAGGGACATGATGACGGCGTCGCATTCGATTTCGAATTCGGAGCCGGGGATCACGACCGGGCTGCGTCTGCCGGATTCATCAGGTTCGCCGAGTTCCATGCGGACACAGGTAACGCTTCTGACCCAGCCGTTCTCATCGGCATGGATTTCAACCGGATTGGTCAGCAGATCGAAGATGATTCCTTCCTGCTTGGCATGTTCGACTTCTTCTCGTCTGGCCGGCAGTTCTTCTTCCGAACGGCGGTAGACGATATGGGTTTCGGCACCGAGACGGAGGGCGGTTCTTGCGGCATCCATGGCAACATTTCCGCCGCCGACGATGACAGCTTTTTTAGCCCGCATGATCGGGGTTCTGGAATCTTCCCTGAAAGCCTGCATCAGATTGGATCTGGTCAGATATTCATTGGCAGAGAAGACACCGAGTGACTGCTCACCAGGTATGTGCATGAAGCGGGGAAGACCGGCACCGGAACCGATGAAGACGGCATCGAAGCCTTCTTCCTTCAGCAGGGCATCAACGGTCGTGGACTTGCCGATGACACAGTCAAGTTCGATCTTGACACCGAGTGCCTTGACGTTTTCGATTTCTTTTTCAACAACAGCGTCTTTCGGCAGACGGAATTCCGGAATGCCGTAGACAAGAACGCCGCCGGCCTTATGCAGGGCTTCAAAGATGGTGACATCATAGCCGAGCTTGGCCAGATCGCCGGCACATGTGAGACCGGCCGGACCGGAACCGATGACGGCAACTTTCTTTCCGTTCTTTTCGGCAGTGACTTCCGGCTTCAGGCCCATTTCCTTGGCCGTATCGGCAACGTAGCGTTCAAGCTTGCCGATGGAAACGGCATCGCCTCTGATGCCGCGCACACACTTGCCTTCGCACTGTGTTTCCTGCGGACATACACGGCCGCAGATTGCCGGGAGGGAAGAGGATTCGCTGATGATATTGTATGCGCCTTCGACATCGCCTTCCTTGACTCTGGCGATAAAGGCAGGAATGTTGATGCTGACAGGGCAGCCTTCGACGCAGAACGGCTTTTTGCAGTTCAGACATCTCTGTGCTTCAGCTTCAGCTTCTTCCTTGTTATATCCGAGACATACTTCCTTGAAGTTTCGGGCTCTGACTTCCGGCTCCTGTTCACGGACCGGAACTCTCTTGAACATATCCATCTGAGTCATATGATTTCTCCTTTCCGTGATCAGCAGTTACCGCAGCCGCCGTGGTGTGTGGCACCTTCCTTGGCCTGCAGATAAAGACGTCCTTCTTCGGTCTTGTAGAGAGTCATGCGCTTCATGGCTTCATCAAAATTGACAAGATGTCCGTCAAATTCCGGACCATCGACACAGGCAAATTTCACTTCGTCGCCGACTGTCAGGCGGCAGGCGCCGCACATGCCGGTGCCGTCAACCATGATCGGGTTCATGCTGACGACGGTGTCAATGCCGAGTTCCTTTGTCAGCTGACAGACAAACTTCATCATGATCATCGGACCGATGGCAACAACGCGGTCATACTGTCTGCCTTCGTCGATCAGCTGCTGCAGGGCAACACAGACGTTTCCCTTGATGCCTTTGGAGCCGTCATCCGTGCAGACAAACAGATTGCTTACGGCAGCCATTTCCTCTTCCAGAATGATCAGGCCGCTGTTTCTTGCGCCCTGGATGCAGTCAACGTCAATGCCGTTCTTCTTCAGCCATTTCAGCTGGCAGTAGACCGGTGCCGTGCCGACGCCGCCGGCAATGAAACAGATCTTCATTTTCTTCAGCTCTTCGATCGGCAGTTCGGTCAGATCGGAAGGACGTCCGAGCGGACCGACGATGTCATGGAAACTGTCACCGACTTCCAGTGAAGACATACGGAACGTGTCGCCGCCGACAACCTGGAAGACAATCTGGACGATGCCGCTTTCCGCATCGTAATCGCAGATGGTCAGAGGAATTCTTTCACCCTCGGAATCGAGGCGGACGATCAGAAACTGACCGGGCAGGGCGTGCCGGGCAATCCGGGGAGCCTCAACATCCATCAGATAGATATTTGGCGCCAGTGTTTCTTTCTTGATGATCTTAAACATAATTACCTCTTTCTGATGTTGTAACACCGTTATTATACATGAATTACATGCATCGGGTAATCTGAGTTGCTTATCAATCGGCCGGATGAAACTTATGAATCATGCGCCATGCATGATATGATAACGGCAGAGGTGAACAATATGCTGAAAGGTGCGATTTTTGATATGGACGGCCTGATGTTCGATACGGAACAGATCTGGCAGAAGAACTGGAAACTGATTGCCGATGAAATGGGCGTCACACTTGCGGATGAATTCAAATACAATATCTGCGGAACGTCCGGGGCACTGATGAACAGTGTCATTGAAAAATACTACGGCGTGGAAGACGGCAGCAGCATTGCGGCTGACTGCAAGCAGCGTGTCCATGACGATCTGATCGAATCCACTCCCGAAAAGCCGGGCGTGCATGAAATTCTGGAATTCTTCCGTGATCACGGTGTCAGGATCGCGGTTGCGTCCAGCAGCACGGAAGAACAGATCCGCCGCAATCTGCAGAATACGGGCACGCAGGACTTTATTGAAGTCATTGTCAGCGGCGCCGGCATGAAAAACGGCAAGCCGGCACCGGACATCTTCCTTGCCGCAGCCGAAAAACTCGGCATCGAACCGAAGGAATGCTATGTCTTTGAAGATGCCTTCAACGGTGTCAGGGCCGGACATGCGGCAGGCTGTACAACGATCATGATTCCCGACCAGGTGCAGCCGGATGATGAAATCAGAAGTCTGGCGGCAGCGGTATGCACATCACTGCTGGAAGCCAGGGATCTGCTTGCGGAAGGAAAACTGTAGAAACCAAAAAAAATCCTCATCAGAGGATTTTTTTCATGCAGTATTCCGGGCAGGTATCAGTCCATGACTGCGGCATTCAGTGCAATTCTCATCATATCCAGGAAGTTCTTTTCACGCTGCTCGGAAGTTGTTTCCTCATGCGTGACAAAGCTGTCGGATATGGTCAGAATGCAGGATGCATTCTTGCCGGTGACCATGGCATTGGTGAAAAGGGCAAAGCTTTCCATTTCCACTGCCACGCAGTGCTTTTCGTTTACGACTGTTTTCAGATAGGCATCCGATTCATGATAGAAGACATCGCTGCTGTGGATAATGCCCTGATGAAGATCGATGCCGAGATCGGAAGCTGCACGGATCAGTTTTCCGTTCAGCTCACTGCTCGGATAGGAAATATCTTTCTCATAGCCGCACTGTACCTTTGCGAATGTGGATTCGGAATAGGCAGCGCTGGCAAGGACGACATCGAAAACGTTCAGTTCCGGCACATAGGCACCGGCGGAGCCGACTCGGATGATATTGTCGACATCATAATGCTTGTAGAGTTCGTATGAATAAATGCCGATGCTGGGCATGCCCATGCCGGAAGCCATGACGGTTACCGGCTTGCCGTGATAATAGCCGGTATAGCCGTTGATGGCACGGACACCGTTGATCAGTGCCGCATCATCAAGAAAGGTTCTGGCAATAAAGCGTGAACGAAGCGGATCTCCCGGCATCAGTACGGTCTTGGCGATCTGGCCTTTTGAAGCTGAATTGTGCGGTGTAGCCATGAATGAATCCTCCGTTTAAAAATGGTTCCTATAAAACATTATACCTGTTTACAAACAAAAGTAAAAAATGATATCGTATTAACCATATGGAAAAACACTACAGAGTCTTCGTCATCAATCCTGGTTCAACGTCCACGAAACTGGCATTGTTTGACAATGAAAAACGATTATTCGAAACAGACGTCTTCCATGATTCTTCCGTACTGAAAGAACTTGGAACCATCAATGACCAGCTGGATTACCGCATGCAGGTGGTCAGAAAATTCATGCAGGACAGCGGAGTTGACCTGCACGGCATTGACGCAGTCGTAGGACGCGGCGGCGGATGCTATCCCGTTACCAGCGGCATCTATGAAATCACCGATCAGCTGGTTGCCGATACCAGAGACGCCAAGGGCGGTCTGTATCATTCCTCCATGCTCGGTGTTCAGATGGCTCAGAGGGTTCAGCAGGAATTCGGCGGCATTGCCGTCATGATGGACCCGACAGTTGTCGATGAATATCAGGATCTGGCCCGTCTGACCGGTGTCAAGGGCATTCACCGCAGGGCGATCTGCCATGCGCTGAACCTGAAGGCAGCTGCCCGCATGTATGCAAAGGAACAGGGAAAGAAGTACGAGGATCTGAATCTGATTGTCTGCCATATTGACGGCGGCATTACCATCACGGCCCATCAGCACGGCCGGATGATCGACGGCAATGACGGCGGCGGCGGAGACGGTCCGTTCACTCCGACAAGAATGGGTACAATGGCTGTTACCGATGTGCTCCGTCTGCTCTATGACAGAGGCAAGGATGAGATCCGCTCCCTGTGTTCACAGACCGGCGGCCTGTCGTCCTATTTCGGAACATCCAATTCCGATACGATCCATGCCCGTGTGGACGCCGGCGATCCCGAAGCCTGCATGGTCTGGAAGACAATGATCTATCAGGTGTGCAAGTGCATCGGTTCAATGGCTGCAGTGCTGAAGGGCAATGTTGATGCCATCGTTCTGACCGGCGGCCTGATGAGATTCTCCGATGTACTGGAAATGATCACGGAGTACTGCGGCTGGATCGCACCGATCACCAGCTATCCGGGCGAGTTCGAAATGGAAGCCATGGCGGACGGCGCTGTCCGGGTTCTGCGCGGCGAAGCAGAGCTGAAGCAGTATACCGGCATACCTGTATGGCAGGGATTCGACTTTGAAAAACAGCAATAAATAAAAACAGGTCTGCCTGATGTGACATACATATCGGCAAGCCTGTTTTTTTTGTTATTTCTTTGTGCCATTGGAACCGCCGGCCTGATAGTTGAGCAGCAGGTCGGTATCATAGGAGAAGGTCATCTTCGATCTTCTTCTTTCCCGGTTCAGGGCCTGATCGACCAGCCGGTCCATCAGTTCCGTAAAGCTGACGCCTTTCTCTGTCCAGAGATAGTAGGCGAGGGATCCGGGAATCGTATTGACTTCATTGATATAGATCTTTTTGGTTTCGGCATCCATCAGGAAATCGATGCGGCATACACCCGAAAGTCCGAGAACCTTGAATGCTTTCAGTGCCAGTTTCCGGATCAGATCGGTTTCGGCATCGCTCAGCGGTGCCGGCACGATGCGGGAA
>CAMNGB010000103.1 GCA_946537835.1 uncultured Erysipelotrichaceae bacterium | reverse complement strand
GTTGTCGGCATCGACATAGATCTGTCCGTATCTCTTGGCCATTTCGCCTTCGCCGTTGGATACCATGTCAACACAGCCCCAGTACAGATAGCCCATCAGCGGGATGCCGTCGTAATCGACCGCATCGCGCATGGATTTGATGTTGGCTCTCATATAGTCAATGCGATAGTCATCGTGAACGGTTCCGTCTTCGAATTTGTCATTCCAGCCGATACCGTTCTCTACGCAGAACAGATCGCAGTGATATCTGTCATAGAACGTATTCAGGGTAATGCGCAGGCACTGCGGATCGGTTGCCCAGCCCCAGGCATTGGTCTTCAGATACGGGTTTCTGACCATGTGGGCCTGCGTGCCGCCGTTGCCTTCGCCGGCTTCGGCATTCTCATCATGATAAGTTACGACATGGGAGCCGTAGCAGCTGAAGGACAGGAAGTCACACGGATACTTGGCAAGGATTTCCATATCCCCTTCCCGGGCCGGAATGACGAGTCCTTCCCGCTTGTATTCGGCCAGCTTGTAGTTCGGATATCTTCCCAGCATCTGCACATCGGCATAGAACAGCGTGTTGTTGGATCTCTGCTGCGCCAGCAGCTGATCTTCCGGATCGGTCGTATAGGCATAGGTCGGGCCGTATGCCAGCATCATGCCGATCTTCACATCCGGATGTCTTTCATGTGCTGCCTTGACGGTCAGCGAGGAAGCCAGGAACTGATGGAAGGTGGCATTGACGATATTCTGCGGATCGGCGTGGATCAGTCCGGCCGCAACGTACGGCGCATGCTCGATGCAGTTGATCTCATTGAATGTCAGATAGTACTTTACCTTGCCCTTGAATCTCTCGAAGCATGTTTCGGCATACTTTACAAAGTGATCAACGAGATAGCGGCTGTCCCAGCCGTTGTATTTTGCGGCAAGAGCCAGCGGTGTCTCATAGTGGGAAAGTGTGACAAGCGGTTCAATGCCGTATTTCAGGCATTCATCAAAGACGTCGGAATAGAATCTGATGCCTTCTTCGTTCGGTGTTTCGTCGTCGCCGTTCGGGAACAGTCTGCTCCACTTCATTGAAAAGCGCAGGCATTTGAAGCCTTCTTCGGCGCACAGACGGATATCTTCCTTGTAATGGTGATAGAAATCGGAAGCGATATGTGAAGGATAGTAATACTTCGGATCGTCGAGTTCGGCAGGAACTGCCCCTTCCGGCAGATGTCTTTCAGGTGAACCGAAGCACAGAGGTGTGGATCCGGTTTCGCCGTCCGGCTTGATCCAGGTAACCTGACGTCTGACGGTATGGGAGCCGTTGGTCATGACATCGGCCGTGCAGAGTCCTGCACCGCCTTCATGGACACCGCCCTCATACTGGTTGGCAGCGGTCGCACCGCCCCAGAGGAAATCTTTTGAAAAGCCCATAAATGATATTCTCCTTCTGTTTTCTTACGATTTCATTCTACCGTATTTCCCCCATGGTCTGTTAAAGGAAAATAAGATGGTGTGCCGGAAAATGGTTATAATCAGTGGTGTATGAAAAACAGCAAGCTTTACATTCTGATTGCACTGCTGGCCGCCCTGTTGAGCGGCACCGTTCTGCTGAACAGCAATGTTCCGGAAACAGACAGTACTGAACCGGCAGTTACCGAAACAGCAGAAACGGAACCGAAAACGGATGAAACAGACGGAACAGACAGGAAAGAAACAGAAGAAGATCAGGAGAAACCGGAGAAGCTCGTCTATGAAGCCGTGTTTCTTGACAGTGAAGACGTGAAAGAGGTTTTCCGGGATATCCGCGGTGATGATGCACCGTATGAAAATGTACCGTCATCCTATCATGTGACGGTGTATTATATGCCGGATCAGTGGATGCAGAAATTCTACGGTAAGAAAGTATCGGTCGTGTGCACGCGTTATCAGTATGGTGAAGTGCCTGACCGGGACGGAGAACTGATCGGAAACGAAGGTGTGCTTGTCGAGCTTAAATCGGATGATCCTGAACTGCAGAGCTACCTCGATGCTTCTGAAGATCAAATTTTTCATATTACCGGATCCTATGAAAAATATCCGAAATATACGATGAATCTCGATTTTTCCAGAGGCAGAGAGATCTCATATACGATCGAAGGAACCTTCGGGGTATATATTGACGGCGGAAAAATACGCCTGAATCCGTATGGATCCGATACGGACGGACAATAAGGCATACAGCAGAGACTTTTCGGGGTCTTTTCATTTTGTTTGCCATTTTCCCGGCAACTGTTTATATAATGAAAGCAGCAGAACACCTTCAGGAGATGTTTATGAAAAAACACAATATCATTTCAGCATTCTGCCTCTGTGCAGCCTTTGGACTATGCGGCTGTTCCCCGGCCGGCAGCCTTCCGGATGAGCCCTATGAGCCTTCCGGATACAATCTGTTCCCGGCACCGGAAAATGCCTATGTCGGCGATACCATGCCGTTTGTCACGGATGACGGTACGCTGGAACTGTATTATCTGTATGATACGGATCACAACGGTCAGGCCTATCATCCGATCTGGAAGTATTCGACAAAGAATCTGTATTCCTATAAAGACCACGGAATGGTTCTGAATTTCGGAATGATGTCGGATCCCGATCCGGCGGTCGGAACCGGATCCGTTCTGATGGATCATGACGGTCTGTATCATCTTTTCTATACCGGTCACAACGACAACGGCAACGGCGGTCAGGGCAAGGAATGCGTCATGCATGCGACCAGCACGGACCGCGAGAACTGGACAAAGATTCCGGAGGATACCTTCTTCAGTCCCGAGAATTATTCAAAGGATGATTTCCGTGATCCGGAAGTTTTCTGGGTGGAAGAAGAACAGTGCTGGTGGATGCTGGTAGCAGCACGGGAAGAGGTTCAGGGCGGTGTTGTCGCAAGATATACATCGACAGACCTGAAGCACTGGGAATTTGCCGGACCGCTCTATGCCCCGCTTGCCCAGTACATGCTGGAGTGCCCCGATCTCTTCAAGATCGGAGACAAGTACTATCTCACCTACAGCTGGGACTGTGTGACCTATTATGCGGTCGGTGATTCCATGTACGGACCGTTCACCGCGCCGTCTGACAATGTCCTGGACGGCAACGGCTTCATCTTCTATGCCGCCAAGACAGCGGAGCTGAACGGCAATACCTATCTCTGCGGCTGGCTGGGCAGAGCCGGACTGACGTCTGATTCTGCCATCTATCAGTGGGCCGGCAATGTGCTGAACCATCAGCTTGTGCAGAAGGAAGACGGCAGACTGGGTGTGCGCGAGCCGGAAACATATGCGGAATACTTCACCGCCGAAAAACCTTTTAAGGCAGTCAAAAAGGAAGGAAAGGTCAGTATCAGGGACAATTCGATTACCCTTTCGGCACCGGAAGACACCTATGCCCTGGCTGACATGGGAACAAGACCGGCAGAACTGATGCTGGAATGTGATGTCACGCTGGATTCAGACGGAATTGCCGGCTTTGCCTTCGGCGGCAGTGAAAATGACGAAACCTATACCGCTCTGTGCCTGAATGCACGGGACGGTCTGATTCACTATGAAGGAACCGACATCACGGATCTTTCACGCTTTGATGCCGAAGCATATACAAAGTTTGATTTCGGCGAAGCACCGGTCCATCATGTGAAACTGGTTTGTGAGAATGAGATCGTTGTGCTGTATATCGATGACACAAAAGCTTTGAGTTCAAGAATTACCCACTCGATCAACGGTGCCCATATCGCTGTCTTCAGCCAGGGATGCGGTGCCTCCTTCAGCAATATCACAATGAAAACACCGCAATGACGGCAGGCTTTCCGAAATCAGTGCAAACTCTGATGTTGAGTACAGACACCGTATCAGCGGACTGCTTGCTGTATAATTTAAACTGCGTTTTCAAAAAAATGAAATCATCAGGCATTGACCTATGCCTAAAGGATGAACATACAGGCTTATGAACAGCGATATTCAGAAATTTATGAACTCAGTTACAGACGGTGAAAAAGAAGAATTTCTTCAATTCCTGAATGAACGGGCGGATGCCGGAAAGAGTGCAGAAGAGGCTCTTGAATAGTATACTGCAGCGAAAGGATATGATATTTCGGAAGACGACCTGCGGAAACTGCCGGACATCGGCATGCTGTCTGCAGAAGAACTGAAAGAAGTAAGTGCAGGAACGGCTTTTACTGCCGGCACACCTTCTCAGAACGCGTTATGGGATTGTCCGACGGATCACAGAAATGCTTACAGGACAGGCAGAGAAGAAGAACGGAACTTTTTCGTTTTCTGGAGCCGGCATATGAAGGAATATCACTGCCCTGACTGCAATTATGATTTCTGGGTACATGAGGACTGATATTTCTTCCGGATCAAATAAGCCGGTGATCCGGAAAACGGAGTTCCTGCCGGAAGACTGGACATGCCCGCTCTGCCGTGTCGGCAAGGACATGTTCTCCAAAACTGAAGAATAATTGCGGATCATAGCATGATGCCGGGAAAGGTTCAGAAATGAACCTTTTTCTTTGTGTCCGTATCCTCCGTCATCCGGACTTCACTTTCTGTTTCCGGTCATTTTTCTGATACAGGCAGTGAGCGTACTGTTATGATATTTTATATCTGTGCACGGAGGTGACTTATATATGATGGATCCAAGACTCAGAAAAACAATGAAAGCCATGATTGCCTATGATGCCTGCTGTCCGAAGCGCATCCAGCATTTTCTCAAGGTACATGCCTTTGCAAGACTGATTGCCGAAACGGAAGGCCTGGATGAAGAAACCGTATTTATTCTGGAAGCTGCGGCACTTGTTCATGATATCGGTATCCGCCCTGCTCTGGAAAAGTATGACTCTTCAGCAGGATATCTGCAGGAAAAGGAAGGTCCCTCCGAGGCAAAAAAACTTCTGGAAGAAGCCGGCGGCTTCAGTGAAGAGCAGATTGAAAGAATCATGTATCTTGTCGGGCATCATCATACCTATACCGGCATTGACGGTCTGGACTACCGCATTCTTGTGGAGGCAGATTTCCTCGTCAATCTGTATGAAAGCGAAAGCCGCTACAGAGCCATTCTGGCGGCAGAAGACAGAGTCTTTGAAACGGAAACCGGAAAATGGATTTTGCATGAGCAATTCGGCATCAATTCATAACAGACAATAAATGGTTATGACATGCTGTTATCGGTACAATGGCAATGGTATAAATTTCTCTTCTCCTTTTTGCAAAGACGATAATTGAAAAAACGATAAAATTGTATAAGGAGTATTTATTATGGAATCATTGCTGAATTCACTTTCCGCAGTATCAGTCATTCTGATTCTGACTGCCTGCGGGTATATCTGTTCAAAACTCGGCTGGATCAAACCGGATGCCAAGGCTTTCTTAAGCAAATACATCATGCGCCTGGCGGTTCCGGTCATGTGCATCTATTCGCTCCGTTCGCGTCTGAGTCTGGAAATGCTGCAGAGTTCATGGATCCTGCTGGTCATTCCGACCATTACCACCGCCATCATCTTTGCTGTTTCACATCTGCTTGCAAAATCGATGCATATGGCACCGAAGCAGGCAAGTGTCTTCTGCATGATGTGTTCGGTTTCCAATGCCATGTTCATCGGCTACTCGATGTGTCTGGAACTGTTCGGCGAAGACTGTGTCCCCTACGTTATGGTCTATTATCTGATCAATACGGCATTCTCCCAGATGGTCGGCGTTACAATGATCAAAAAGGCCGGCGGCCAGTCCGGCAGTTCCCTGAAGGACCTGATCATTTCCTTCTTTAAGACCCCGTCCATTCTCGGGGTTCTCATCGGCATCCTGCTGATCGTCTTCGATCTGCAGCTTCCCGATCTGATCATGACCTGTGCCAAATATATCAACAACACGGTTACCCCGCTGGCTCTGCTGATGGCCGGGCATATCATCAATGAGATCGGTCTGAAGAATCTCCGTCTGAGCAAAGAAATGATCATTGCCATGCTGTTCCGGTTCCTGATTGCGCCGGCCATGTGCTTCCTGCTCTGCATGCTGTTCAATGTCACCGGTCTGCCGCGTGATGTTCTGGTTGTGCTGACTGCCATGCCGGTTCTGACCCAGACGGTTGTCGCCGCTTCTGAATACGG
>CAMNGB010000102.1 GCA_946537835.1 uncultured Erysipelotrichaceae bacterium | reverse complement strand
ATTGCGGACGAGTATTTCGCTGTTGATGCCGTATGTATTGACATGCAGGATATCATAGTCCGTCGTCCGGTAGTTGGTCGTATATTCCACACCGGCACTTTCCAGGGCTTTCTTCTGATGACAGAGAGCTCTGCCGACACCGGACTTGGCAATCAGATTTTCGTCTTCAAAATATAAAAGAATCTTCATTGTAATCCTCTGCTGATTCAGCATCTGCTATTATATCAAGGTTCAAAACGTTTTCAAATCCGTGCTTTCTGGTTAAACGGTTTACCAATGTTTGTCATTATTCAACTTTCATCATACAGATATATATTTTTGAACTGTAAAAGGGTATAATATAACAGGCAAAAACAGGAGGACTTATGAGTACAGAAAACAAACGAGTTTTCGAAGCTATGGATGGCAATACCGCTACAGCTCATTCCGCGTACGCATTCACGGAAGTTGCCGGTATCTATCCGATTACGCCATCTTCCCCGATGGCAGAACACATTGATGACTGGGCTACAGCCGGCCGCACCAATGTGTTCGGCGACAAGGTAAAAGTTGTCGAAATGCAGGCCGAAGGCGGAGCTGCCGGTGCAATTCACGGTGCTCTGCAGGCAGGTTCTCTGGCTGCTACATTTACAGCATCCCAGGGTCTTCTGCTGATGATTCCGAACCTGTACAAACTGAAGGGCGAACTGCTGCCGGGCGTTGTTCACGTTGCTGCACGTTCACTCGCTACCCACACCTTATCGATCTTCGGCGATCATCAGGACGTCTATGCATGCCGTCAGACCGGCATTGTCATGATGTGCTCCCACTCCGTTCAGGACTGTATGGACCTGGCCGGTGCTGCGCATCTGATTGCCATTGACGGTTCCGTACCGGTCATGCACTTCTTTGACGGTTTCCGTACATCGCATGAAATCGACAAGATCGAAGTCATGGACTATGACTTCCTCAAGAGCCTGCTGCCGATGGACAAGCTTGAAGCTTTCCGCGCTGCTGCTCTGAACCCGCACGGAAATGCCATTACCCGCGGCGGTTCCCAGAATGATGACATTTACTTCCAGGCTGCCGAAGCCCAGAACGAACACTATAATGCTGTTCCGGACATCGCTGCCAAGTATTTCAAGGCAATCAGCGACCATACAGGACGCAGCTATGCACCGTTTGTATATGTCGGTGCTCCGGATGCCGAACGCGTTATCATAGCCATGGGCTCCGTTACAGATACGATCACAGAAACGATCAACACTCTTGTTGCAAGAGGCGAAAAGGTCGGTCTGATCAAGGTTTATCTGTATCGTCCGTTCTCCCAGAAGTATCTGGAAGCCGTTCTGCCGGCAACAGTCAAGAAGATTGCCGTTCTTGACAGAGCCAAGGAACAAGGCGCAAGAGAACCGCTGTTCCTGGATGTATGCTATGCCCTGAGAAAGCATAAGGATCTGACAATCGTCGGCGGCCGCTACGGTCTGTCCTCCAAGGACACCAACCCGTCCCATATCAACGGTGTCTATGAAGAACTGAAGAAGGATGATCCGAAGGAAGAATTCACAATCGGCATCGACGATGATGTAACCAACCTGTCCATTGACCCGGTTGACATCACAGTTGACTCCGATTACACAAGCTGCCTGTTCTACGGTCTGGGTTCCGACGGTACTGTCGGCGCCAACAAGAGTACCGTCAAGATCATCGGCAACAACACCGATCTGTATTCCCAGGCATACTTTGCCTATGACTCCAGAAAAGCAGGCGGCGTTACCCGTTCTCATCTGAGATTCGGCAAGAGCCCGATCCACAGCCCGTACTACATTGACAAGGCTGACTTCATTTCCTGCTCTCTGGAATCCTACTGCTTCAAGTTCGATATGGTCCGTGATCTGAAGGACGGCGGCACATTCCTGCTGAACACAACGATCCCGGCTGAAGAAATCGAAAACAGACTGCCGAACAGAATGCTGGCAGGACTGGCCAAGAAGCATGCGAAGTTCTACATCATCAATGCCAACCAGATTGCCCAGGAAACACACATGGGCCGTCATACGAACACGATCCTGCAGAGTGCATTCTTTGCCCTCAACGAGCAGATCATGCCGTACAGCAAGTCCATGGACCTGATGAAGGATTCCGCAAGACACACATATGCCCGCAAGGGTGAAGATGTTGTCAACAACAACATCGCTGCCATCGACAGAGGCCAGAGCGGTCTGGTAGAAGTCACAGTCAAGCCGGAATGGGCTGATCTGACATATGACAAGAGCCTGATCGTCAAGACCGGCGATGAATACTTCGACAACAACCTGCAGAGAATCAACGCTCTGGAAGGCTATGATATGCCGGTATCCTCTTTCCTGAAGTACGGCGTCCTCGACGGATCCATTCCGGAGAACGTATCCTTCCGTGAAAAGAGAAACATCGCTGCCCAGGTTCCGACATGGGATGCAAACAAGTGCGTTGAATGCGGCAAGTGCGCATTCGCATGTCCGCATGCTACCATCCGTCCGTTCCTGATGACACCGGAAGAACTGGCAAAGGCTGAAGCAATTGCCAAGGAAAACAATGTCGAATTCACATACAAGGATCCGACACCGGCCTACAAGGGAGCCAAGGAAGCTGGCCTGAAGTACAGAATCCAGCTCTCCCCGATGAACTGCGTAGGCTGCGGCGTATGTCTGACAGTATGTCCGACAAAGGCACTCGGTGCTGCAGAAGTTTCCACCCAGGTCAACCAGGAACCGCTGGCTGATTACCTGTACAAGGAAACAGAATACAAGCCGGAATACGGCAACCCGAATACAGAAGCAGGCGTATCCCTGATGATGCCGTACTTCGAAGTATCCGGATGCTGCCCGGGCTGCGGCGAAGCTCCGTACTACAGACTGGCTACACAGCTGTTCGGCAAGGACATGATCGTTGCCAACGCTACCGGCTGTACAATGATCTACTGCTCTTCCACACCGTCCACTCCGTTCGTCACAGACAAGGACAACAACGGTGTTGCATGGGCTAACTCACTGTTCGAAGACAATGCCGAATTCGGTTTCGGTATGGCTGTCGCACAGACAACAAAGGCTGCCAAGATCCTCCGTCTGATGGAAGAAAACCTGGACAAGGTTGAACCGGAACTGAAGGAATGCTTCGAAGCCTACATCGCTGCCAAGGATGACAGAGATGCACAGAGAGCAGTCAAGGATAAGCTGGTTGCCGGCCTGAAGGCTTCCTCCAACGAAGCTGTCAAGGAACTGCTCGACATGGAAAGAGACCTCGTCGGCAAGTCCGTATGGATCGTCGGCGGCGACGGCTGGGCTTATGATATCGGTTACGGCGGACTCGATCACGTCATGGCCAACAACCTGAACGTCAATGTTCTGGTCATGGATACCGAAGTCTACTCCAACACCGGCGGTCAGTCCTCCAAGTCTTCCCAGGCTGCTTCCATTGCCAAGTTCGCAGCCGGCGGCAAACCGCTCGCCAAGAAGGACCTCGGTCAGATCGTTATGGAATACGGTCATGCATATGTCGCTCAGGTTTCCATGGGCGCCAACCAGATGCAGACCATCAAGGCCATGAAGGAAGCTGAAAGCTATGACGGCCCGTCCATCATCATTGCTTACTGCCCATGCGCAGAGCAGGGAATCAAGGGCGGTCTGGTCAAGGCTCCGCTCGTACAGAAGGCTGCCGTTGAATGCGGTTACGTCACACTGTACCGTTTCGACCCGAGAAACGAAAAGCCGCTGACAATCGACTCCAAGGCTCCGAACTGGGATAAGTTCAACGACTTCCTGATGAATGAAGCACGTTACTTCAACCTGCCGAAGCTGAAGGGCCAGGAAGAAGCCGAGAAGATGTTTGCGAAGACGCTGTCTGATGCCCAGACACGTTACACCAAGCTTGTCAACAAGGCTAAGATCCAGGAAGAAAACTGAATCTGAAACAGCATTGAAGGGTCCGGCAGATGCCGGATCCTTTTTCCTTTTTGCAGGCATCCGGTGCGATTGAGAAGAGTCACAAATGAGAGTATACTGTAGATGATTATGTGGAACCGTATCAAGCAACTGTTTAAAAGCACGGCATTCAATATATTTCTGATCTTTGCGCTGGCCGCATGTGTCCTCTGGTTTACGATGAAGGATGACGGCGAACAGGTCATGGCGATCATCTCCAGAGTCAATGTCTGGGGTGTTCTTCTGATTATCGGCCTGATGGTGCTGGAAAGGCTGATGCTGGGATGGGGACTGATGTATGAGTGCCGTCAGACACATCCCCACTACACCCTCTGGCAGGGTTTTCAGAATGCCTATGTCGCCGGTCTTTTCTGCAACATTACACCCGGTGCCTCGGGCGGTCAGGTAGCGCAGGGATACATCTTCAAGAAGCAGGGAATCCCGGTGTCTCATTCGGTCGGCATTCTCTGGCTGGATTTCATCGTATACCAGTCGACAATGACACTCTTTGTGCTGGCACTGATCCTGCTGAAGTTCCATTATTTCTATTCCAACTATTCTGAATTCTTCCTGATCGTTCTGCTCGGCTTTGCGGTCAGTTCCGGCATCATCGTATTCCTGTGGCTGCTGGCGACATCGCCGCGCTTCTATACCTGGCTGACGACAACCGGCATCAACATCGGTGCGAAGCTGCATCTGATCAAGGACCGCGAGAAAACCCTGGCCAATCTTGACAAGCAGCTGACTGCCTTTGCCAAGGAAATCGTCGTTCTGCGCACCCACAAGAAAATGATCGCACTGCTGGCTCTGGAGAATCTCGGAAGGCTGATCATCTATTACAGCATTCCGTACTTCTGTGCCATGGCTCTGAATATTCCCATGAATCCGGGGATGCTGCTGAACATCATTGCCCTGAGTTCGTTTGTGGCAATGATCAATGCCTTCCTGCCGATGCCGGGCAGTGCCGGCGGTACGGAAGCGACATTCATCCTGATGTTTTCGACCATCTTCGGAAAGGTCGATGCGACATCGATCATGCTGCTGTGGCGCCTGGTCACGTTCTATCAGACCCTCCTGATCGGCGGCATCATCTTCCTGTATGCCCGCACCAGAAAAGATATTCCGATCAGCACCGAGGAAGAGCACAGGCCGCGTACCTACGCACCGGAAGCGATGGAAGAAAATGAGAAGGAGACAAGCACATTATGAGAATCGGACTGTTTACTGATACCTTTCCGCCGGAGATCAACGGAGTAGCAAACAGCACCGCTATTCTGCGCAATGTCCTGGAAGAACACGGACATACGGTCTTTGTTGTATGCACCGGACTGAACAGGGGAAATGTCTGGGAAGAAAACGGCAGGGTGCTGCGCATCAGCGGCGTTGAACTGCCGTTTCTCTACGGATATGTCATGGCTTCTCCGTTTCACAGAAAACTGATTCAGACGATCGCCGGTCTGAAGCTGGATATCATCCACGTCCAGACCGAGTTCGGTGTCGGCATGTTTGCCCATGCCTGTGCCAAAAAACTCGGCATTCCGATGGTCAATACCTATCACACCACCTGGGAAGACTATACCCATTACTTCAATCCCATGCATCTGCGGACAGTCGAAAAAACCGGCCGCCGCGGCATTGCATACTTCTCAAAGAAAATCACCGATGCGGTGCAGGAAATCATCACCCCGAGTTCCAAGACCAAGAGCCTTCTGGAAAGCTACGGCATCAGAAAGCCGATCAATATCATTCCGACCGGTCTCGATCTGAAGAAATTCTCCGCCGATCTGCGCACTCCGGAAGCCCGCCTTGCCAAACGCAGGGAACTCGGCTATGAGGAAAAGGACAGGATCCTGATCTATGTCGGCAGACTGGCCGAAGAAAAGGGTCTGGATATGGTGATCCGCGGCGTTGAGAAAGCCGTCAGTGACGGTGTGGACATCAAGCTTCTGATCGTCGGCGGCGGTCCCGATCTGGAACGCCTCCAGGAACTGGTGAAGAAGGATCGTCTGGAGCACTTTGTACAGCTGACCGGTCCGATGCCGAGCGATACCGTACCGGCAGTCTATGCCTGTGCCGATGCGTTTATTTCCGCTTCCCTGAGTGAAACCCAGGGCATGACCTTTATCGAGGCACTGGCCAGCGGCATCCCTCTGTTTGCCCGCCATGACGATGTCCTCGATGATCTTATGGAAGTACACGTGACCGGCTGG
>CAMNGB010000101.1 GCA_946537835.1 uncultured Erysipelotrichaceae bacterium | reverse complement strand
GATCTGGACAACAAGCCAGACGGCGCCGATGATGATGCCGGCCCAGGCGGCCCAGAAGTCTTTGTTTCTTTCGCTTCCGTTCAGTTTCAGGCCGGCAATGCCGAAACCGATCGCCATAATCGAGAAGATGCCCCAGAAGCCGAGAAATACGGAAAAGATGGATGCGACCAGGGCATACCAGCAGAAAATCGTGCTCATGGTGCTGCGGCGCGACTTCTTCTGACGCTCCATTTCCTGTTCATATTTTTCAATTGCTTCCTGGCGCTTCTGTTCTTCTTCAATTGCGCGCTGAGAACGCGGTTTTGTTTTTGATTTCTTTAATTTACCTGCCATACTTTCCTCACGGTTTCAAATTGTATCAGATACTCTGCCCCTGTTCAATTACAGCAGTTCTTCGAGGACACTGTTGAGCAGGTGATAATATGCATCGGCACATTTTATCTGATTGCCGGCGATCTCCAGCTTTCCTTCTATCAGAAGCTTTTCTGCCTTTTCACCGAATGCTTCTTCAAAGGAGACAGAGAAACGTTCTTCAAACGATGAAAGTGACATGCCTTCCTTCAGCCGCAGCCCCATCATCACCGTCTCAAACATTTCATCTTCCCTGCCGAGGGAAATGATTTCCTTCTGCAGCGGATCCTTCAGGTATGCGGGAAGACTGCGGACATTGTCATAGCGGCAGTGATTCTCCTTGCCGGAAGCACCGGCGGAAAGGCCGTAAAAGTCTTCATAGTGCCAGTAAACCAGGTTATGCTTCGATTCATATCCGGGCCGGGCAAAATTGGATATTTCATACTGCCGGAAACCTTTTTCGGGCAGGGTGCTGCAGATGTATTCATACATGTCCGCTTCCGTATCCTCATCCAGCGGACGGTATCCCTTTTTTGCGAAGACGGTGTTTTCCTCAATCGTCAGCGAATACAGGGACAGATGCTTCGGCTCCAGGGAAACGGCATATTCAGCTGCCTCTTTCAGGTCAGCCATGGTCTGGCCGGGAAGCGAATACATGAGATCCAGGGAAATATTGCCGATCCCTGCTTCTTTCAGCAGTTCCATGGCAGTTTTCACATCTTCGGCAGTATGGTGTCTTCCCATCATCTTCAGCAGCCGGTCACTGCCGGTCTGAAAGCCGATGCTGGCCCGGTTCACACCATGTAATGCCAGAAGTTCTGCCTTTGCGGCAGTCAGTGTCTCGGGATTGATTTCACATGTATATTCTTCTGCTTTTTCCGTACAGGGATCCAGCAGCGACAGCATCCGTGCCAGCTGTTCTTCATTCAGTGAAGTCGGTGTGCCGCCGCCGATATAGACTGTCCTGAGATCAGGATTGATCTTTTTCTTCGAAATCTCATATTCCAGCGCATCCAGCCAGCGGTCTGCCGCTTCCTGCTGATACGGCCGGTGTACAAAGTCACAGTAATAGCAGATGCTGCGGCAGAACGGCACATGCAGATACAGTGCCTGCGGCTTCTTATTTGGGTTCGTCATCGCGTGACAGCACTGACATGAAGGCTTCCTGCGGGATGACGACAGAGCCGACTTCCTTCATCCGCTTCTTGCCTTCCTTCTGCTTTTCCAGCAGTTTTTTCTTACGGGAAATATCGCCGCCGTAGCACTTGGCAAGAACGTTCTTGCGCAGCGACTTGATATTGGTGCGGGCAATGACCTTGCCGCCGACAGCAGCCTGCACGGGAATTTCAAATTGCTGCTTCGGGATCAGCTCCTTAAGGCGGATGGTAATGCCGGAACCGCGCTTGTAGGCATTGGAGCGGTGAACGATGACACTGAGGGCATCAACCTGTTCGCCGTTGAGCAGAATGTCCATGCGGACAAGATCTTCCTTCCGGTAGCCGATCAGCTCGTAGTCCAGGGATGCATATCCCTTGGAACAGGACTTGAGCCTGTCAAAGAAGTCATAGATGATTTCAGACAGCGGCAGTTCATAGACGATCGTGTTGCGGCCGGCTTCGATCACTTCCATGGTCTGGTAGATGCCGCGCTTGTTCTGGCACAGTTCCATGACGGCGCCGATATAGCTGTCAGGCACCATGATGCTGGCCTTGACATACGGTTCTTCAACATGATCGATGCGTGAGGCATCCGGCATCTTTGCCGGGTTGTCGATGGCAATCATCGAACCGTCACTGAGATAGACATGATAGATGACGGACGGTGCCGTACAGATCAGATCAAGATTGTATTCCCTTTCCAGACGTTCCTGGATGACATCCATATGCAGAAGACCGAGAAAACCGCAGCGGAAGCCGAATCCCAGTGCCTGGGATGTTTCCGGTTCATACTGCAGGGATGCATCATTCAGCTGCAGCTTGTCGAGGGCATCGTGCAGGTCTTCATATCTGGCCGCATCGCTCGGATAGAGACCGCAGTAAACCATCGGATTCATTTTGCGGTAGCCTTCCAGCGGCCTGGAAGCAGGATTGGCAACTGTCGTTACGGTATCACCGACCTGAACATGCTTGATCGATTTGATGCTGGCCGCAAACCAGCCGACATCGCCGGCACTCAGACCGTCCACCCGGACTTCGCGGGGATTGCGGATACCGGTTTCGAGCACTTCATATTCGGCACCGGTCGCCATGAAGCGGATCCTGTCACCGATTTTCAGTTTTCCTTCCCGGACCCTGACCAGGGCAATGACACCGCGGTAAGGATCATAGAAGGAATCAAATACCAGTGCCTGCAGAGGTGCGTTCACATCCCCTTTCGGTGCCGGGATATGGGTGACAATCTGTTCCAGCACCTGATCGACATTGAGACCGGTGCGGGCACTGATCAGCGGTGCATCGGAGCAGTCAAGACCGATAATATCCTCAATTTCCTTTTTCGTATGATCCGGCTGGGAATTGTTCATATCGACCTTGTTGATGACCGGCAGAATTTCCAGATCATTGTCCAGAGCCAGATAGGTATTGGCAAGTGTCTGGGCCTGTACGCCCTGGGTCGAATCCACAACAAGGATCGCGCCTTCGCAGGCTGCGAGCGACCTTGAAACTTCATAGCTGAAATCGACATGGCCCGGCGTATCGATCAGATTGAAAAGATACTCGTGCCCGTCTTTGGCATGATAGGAAAGCTGCACGGCATTCAGCTTGATGGTAATGCCGCGTTCCCTTTCCAGTTCCATATCATCCAGCAGCTGTGTCTTCATATCCCTTTCCTTGACGGTATCCGTCATTTCCAGGATACGGTCGGCCAGCGTGGACTTGCCGTGATCGATATGGGCGATAATGCAGAAGTTGCGTATGTATTTCTGATCCATATGTAACCTATTCAAATACCTTTCCAGTCAGACCGCGGCCGGCACCGTTGGCAAACTGATCGGCGCTCATGCGCTTCTTTCCTTCCGGCTGCAGTTCATATATCTTTATGATTCCGCCCTTGGCGGCAATGTTCATGGCTCCGTTTTCAAAGCCGAGCACTGTGCCCGGGGCATGATCATGTTCCCTGATTTCCTTGCGCGCTTTATAAAACTTGAAGCGTCTGTCTTCCAGCACTCCGTAGCTGATCGGCCAGTCGATCAGAGCCCGGATATGATTATAGGCGGTATTGACATCTTCATCCTGAAAATGAACCTGTTCCATTTCACGCGAGATGTTGGGGGCGAAGACCACCTTCTCTTCATCCTGTTCGATGCCTTCCAGCTCGCCGGCAATATACCGGGGCAGTTCTTCCCTGATGATGCGGATGCTTTCTTCCTTCAGCTTCAGATCCAGTTCTTCACCGGTCATGTCTTCGCCGATTTCGACTTCATGGCAGGCAAAGACCCTTCCGGCATCCATCTTTTTGACCATTTCCATCAGACAGACTCCGGTTCTGTCATCGCCGTTCAGAATGGCATGATGGATGGGAGCGCCGCCGCGGTACTTCGGCAGCAGTGAAGGATGGATATTGACACATCCCAGACGCGGATACTTCAGGATCGATTCCGGCACGATCTGGCCGTAGGCACAGGTCACGACAAGTTCCGGGTCATATGCCAGGATCGTATCTGCTTCCGCCCGCAGCTTTTCCGGCTGCAGAACGGGAATGCCGTTTTCTTCCGCCAGGGCATGCACCGGCGTGCTGACGATCTGATGCTTTCTGCCGACCGGCTTGTCGGGCTGTGAAACTGCCGCAACAACCTGATGGCCTTCATCCAGCAGTGCCTGCAGAACAGTACAGGCAAATTCCGGTGTTCCGAAAAATACGATACGGGGTTTTGTCATATGGCACCTCCTGATATATCTGTAATATTATAGCGTATATTGCCGCCATTTTTATTGCATTTTGAAATGTGCTTTGTTATAATTCCTACTGCTGATAAGAATACTAGGAGGTGTCTCATGGCAAATATTAAATCCCAGAAGAAGCGTGCGCTGACAAATCTGAAGAGACAGAATGCAAGAGCCGGACAGAAAAGTGAACTGAAAACAGCAATCAAGAAAGTGCTTGCTGCTGTTGCAGAAGGAAATAAAGAAGCTGCTGTCGAAGCATACAACAATGCGAACAAGTCTTTGGATAAGGCACTGGTTTCCGGAATCAAGAAGAAGAACTACGTTGCCCGTCAGAAGTCCAGACTTGCCAAGGCTGTCAACTCTGTCAACTGAGCAAAGCAGATGAAGTCACGTATGTGACTTTTTTTATTGCTGGGATCGGGGTTATAGATATAAAAACAGGCAATCGCCGAAAAAAATGCATACATGCCATTGGCTATTTGCCCTCTCTGGTGCAGAATAATGTTAGAGTAAAGTCACAGAGTTAAAGAAGACAGATAACGGAGGTATGGATCGTTATGGAAGAACTCAACAGCAGCCTCAATGAGAAGATGCTCGAAGCCGAGATCAGTCTCAGAAATGCCCTGAAAGACAAAGTGCCGGAAGAAATACTGGATCAGCTGGAAGGAACCGGCAGCGATCAGGACTGCTGCAGGATCCTGGCAGAAAACGGTGTCGATCTGGAGGAGATCGAAAAGATCATTGCGGATCATGGATTCGATATGCATAAGATCGGTCTGCAGCTTCAGGATACGGAACTAGAAAGCGTATCGGGCGGATTCTATGACAGCGATTTCGAAGGAGATGTCAAGTGTCCCTGGTGCAACAACAGCGACCGCGGCAACTTTTCCAGACAGGCATGGAGATCCTTCTTTTCAAGAAAGAAATCCTACTATCGCTGCAAGTCATGCAATCAGTATTTTGCGATCGATGGCCCCCACACAATGACTACATATGGCACCGAAAAAGAATTTGATGACTATTACAACAATACATATTTCAAATAAGACCGGCTGATCCGCTCAGCATATCCAACAGTATCCTTCATCAGGATACTGTTTTCATATCCTGAAATAACAATTTATTTCGGGCTCATAAAAAATCGTGTGGATGAGCTGTAAACACCGTGTTGATTGCCCTGTAAACAATGTGTTGATGGGCTGTAAATGCTGCGTTGATAAGCTTTAAACGAAATGTGTAATTAAAGGTTGAATAAGCCGGTGGCTGAGACAGGGATAGTGGGCATACATGAATGATTAAGCACAGATTCATCTTTTCTTTCTGTATAATGTGAATAAGCTTGAAAAAATGATTCATCTGTCATATGCCCGGAGGAAAATACAATGGATGAGACAAAGAAAAACACAGACAGCAGCCCGGCTGAAGACCTGGATCTTGAAGAACTGGCAAAGACCCTCTTGGAAGCTTCAGAAGCTCTCGGCCTCAGTGAAAGCGATCTTCTTGGAAAACTGACTTCCCTGACCCGCTCCAAAGCAGATCTTCTGCTGGATCAGGACGGGCTGATTTCCAAAGACGATATCGATTTTGATGAGATTACGGAAGAAGAGCTGCTGAAGATCGTTGAACATGACCGGAGGCTCTATGATATTGCCACTCTCATGATGGAAGAGGAAATGCTCGAAGAATTCGGAGAGAAGTACGGCATAAAGAATACGAAATATCTTTTCTGGAGTCTGCGGCAGGACGGCATCAGCGGCAGCGATGAGATGAAAGAAGCGATCCGGGCTTCCTTTGAAGATACGGAAGAAGATGACGGCGCGATCGATGCGGAAGAGCTGCTCAGGCTGGTATCGGCGGACAGAGAAAGCTACGAACCGGAAGTAAAACTGCTGGAGAGAAAGATGGTGCAAATCTTCAGCAGCGGCTATAGCAGTCAGATGGTGCAGATTGCCTTCTGGA
>CAMNGB010000100.1 GCA_946537835.1 uncultured Erysipelotrichaceae bacterium | reverse complement strand
AGCATCGAGAAGGCTCCGGTTCCGAATTCTTTCTTTAAAATCTCCTGCCCTTTCCTCGTATCGATATCCCGCGGCAGGTATGTCAGCATATCGTAATTGACTTTGGTGTGGATATATCCGATCCCTGTCGGAATCAGAAGCAGCACCGACAGGATCAGTACCAGAATCCTGTTTTTTACTATTTTTTCACTGAATGATTTCAGCATTCATAACACCTCCCGAATCTTACCGACATCTGTTATAGTCCTGCCTTTCAGACTGCTCAATATACACATTCCTCGATAATGTCTACTGCTGTAGACATATCTTCAGAAATGTATAGCAGAAAAAAAACATATCCTTTGCGGGATATGCCGGTTTCAGAACAATAGAAACAGTGCGCATATATAAGCATTCACAGTCAGCTGTATTACGTATCACAATGGAGTTGTTTCAGAAAGCAGGAGGAACAGATGACAAAAATCAGTTATCCGGCAGTTTTTCATCTGGATGACAGCGGATGCCGGGCAGAGTTCCCGGATCTTCCTGCATTTCCTTCGCCTTCCCTGACTGAAGACATCATCATGCCGGTAACATATGACTCGCTCGAGTATGCCCGCATGCACAGAACAAAAGCCTTGAAAAACTGTACCGACAGCCAGAAAAAACTACCCGCCCTCGGATGAGAGCGGGTATTTCATGTCAGTCAAGATCAGCGCCGTTGCTTTCGCAGACTTTCTTGTACCAGTAGAAGGAATCCTTGCGGATACGCTTCATATCCTTGAGGTCGAATTCATCTCTGTTGACATAGATGAAGCCGTATCTCTTGGTAATGCCCTGGTGGGTGGAAATCAGATCGAAGGCAGACCACGGTGAGTAGCCGAACAGCTGCACGCCGTCGGTAATTGCCTCCTGACAGGCTCTGATATGTCTTCTCAGATAATCAATGCGGTAGTCATCGTGAACCGTGCCGTCTTCTTCCAGCTTGTCGGGAACACCGCAGCCGTTTTCCGTGATGATCAGCGGCAGATGGTATCTCTCCCACAGCTGACGCAGTGTGACTCTGAGACCGATCGGGTCGATGCCCATGCCGTAGCTGGTGCGTTCCTGCAGCGGATTCTGCACGGCAGTGCTCATGCCCGGATAGGTCATCAGGCCGCTCATGAAGTTGGCAGTATCGGACTTGATGCCCTTTCCTTCTTCTTCGCTGACATATTTAACCGTGCCGGCACCGTAGTAATTGAAGGCTATGAAGTCCGGGTTTCCGTTCTTCAGGTCTTCCAGATCCTGTTCAGTAATGTCCGGTGCGATGCCCTTGTCCTTCCACCAGTTCAGCAGTGCTTCCGGATAGGTTCCGAATACTGCCGTGTCAAGGAACAGTCTGTTTCTGAGCTGATCCCAGTCCATGGCTGCCAGATTATCCTGCGGAGAAGAAGATGCCGGATAGATGGCAGTAATGTTCGGAGCCGGACCGACCTTGGCGCCGCACATTTCATGGCAGAGGATCATGGCTTTTGCCTGTGCCACCAGCATGTGGTGGTTGGCCTGCCACTGACCCTTCTCGGAGCCGTACTGCGCTCCCTGGAAGAGAGCCATCATGTTCTGTTCGTTGATGGTCAGGAAGTATTTTACCTTGGAGCCGTATTCCTTATAGCATACGCGGCAGTATTCAACGAAATCATCGATGCACTGTCTGCTGGCCCAGCCGCCGTACTTGTCCTGCAGAACCTGCGGCAGGTCAAAATGATACAGGGTAACGACCGGTTCGATATTGTACTTATGGCATTCATCAATGACATCATGGTAATGCTTTACAGCCACTTCATTGACTTCACCGGCACCCTGGGGAATGATGCGCGGCCAGGCAATGGAGAAACGGAATTCCCTGAATCCCATCTCTGCCATCAGGGCAATGTCTTCACGGAAACGGTGATAGTGATCCACACCGTCATTGAAATTGGTTGTGCCTTCCGGTACCGGTGCGGTATCGGAAACACTCAATGTACGGCCTTCTTCAAGATATGCGCCTTCGCACTGATAGGCAGAGGATGAAGCTCCCCAGAGAAATCCCTCCGGGAACGGTTTTAAAGTTTTATAATCCATATCTTGCCTTTCCTTTAATCGAGATCTTCACCGTTGGAAGCGATGACCTTCTTGTACCAGAAGAACGAATCTTTTCTGGAGCGGGCCATGGAGCCCTTGCCTTCATCGTCCATGTCGACATAGATGAAGCCGTAGCGTTTTCTCATCTCACCGGTTCCGGCCGAGACAACGTCGATGCATCCCCAGGTCGTATAGCCGATCAGATCAACACCGTTTTCCAGTGCCTTGTCCATCGCCTTGATATGCTTGCGGTAGTAGTCAATGCGGAACGGGTCATGGATGGAACCGTCTTCTTCAACGGTATCATAGGCACCCAGACCGTTTTCAACGACCATGATCGGCAGTTCATATCTGTCATAGATCATTTCCAGATAGTAATCCAGTCCGCTCGGGTCGGTGGACCAGCCCCAGTCGCTGTATTCCAGATACGGGTTCCTGGCACCGGCAGACATGTTGCCGCCGACGATTTCGACATCCTTGTGGGTCGTGACATTCTGGGACATGTAATAGGAGAATGTGTACATATCGACAGTGCCTCTGGCCAGATCGTCGAGGTCTTCATCGGTGATGTCAAGTTTCACATTGTGATCTTTCCAGATACGCTTTGCGAATGTCGGATAGTATCCCTTGCACTGAACATCGCCGCAGTAGAAGATCTTTTCTTCCCATCTGTGTCTGTTTTCCAGGATATCAGCCGGATCGCAGGTAGCCGGATAGTAGCAGATGCCGCAGATCATGCAGCCGATCATGTTGGACGGATCAATGGCATGTCCGATCTGCACAGCCTTGGCACTGGCCACAAACTGATAATGCAGATGCTGGCAGCACTCGGCAAAATCTTCATCGGTTGCGCCGGCTCTGAACACCGGATCCGGCATCGTGTTGTTGATTTCATTGAAGGTCAGCCAGTTGTGTACCAGACCCTTGAATTCGGTAAAGCATGCGGTTGCGAAACGGACAAAATGATCGATCGTTTCTCTGTTCAGCCAGCCGCCGCAGTGTTCTTCCAGATACAGCGGGGTATCGAAATGCCAGATCGTGACCAGCGGTTCGATGCCGTTTTTGTGCATCTCTTCAAACATGTCACGGTAGAATTCAACGCCTTCCTTCAGCGGTTCCTTCTCCAGTCCGGTCGGGAACAGTCTTGACCAGGAAATGGACATGCGGAACTGCTTGAATCCCATCTCACCGAAGAGTGCGATGTCTTCCTTATAGTGATGATAGCCGTCGACTGCTTCATGGTTCGGATAATGATATTCATCCAGAACGGCATAATGTGCACCTTCCGGCAGCGGTTCATGACGGTTCAGTGTACCGTGTGTTCCGTCAGCTGCGATATAGGTGATCTTTCTGCTTTCTTTGACCGATCCGCCGGTTGTGACGTCAGTCATGGCCGGTCCTCTGCCTCCGAGGTTCCAGCCGCCTTCCCACTGGTTGGCTGCTACAGCGCCGCCCCAGAGGAATCCTTCAGGAAAATGTGCCATAAATGATATGTCTCCTTTATCTTTCTGTACTTTAATTATAGAGAATAGAAATTGTTATTTCCATGTATCAGCCATCAAAAAAAGGAATGAATCACATTCCCTTCCCTGCCGGTTCACTTGCTGTTGAGAATATCCGTCTGGTATTCCTTTGACAGTTCGATCATGGCTGTATACATTTTCCGGAAATAATAGCGGATATCGTCATCTTCAATGCGTTCGCAGTTTCTGGCAATGATCTCCTGTTCCCGGCCCGAGTCAAGGATCGGCAGGCGGTTTTCAATCTTATAATCAATGATGTCCTTTACGACACTGAATCTCTTTTCGAATAAAGCGGCAATTTCCTGATCGATGGCATCGATCTGGTTTCTGTCTTCCGTAAGTCTGTCAGACATGTGGTATCTCCTTTTTGCCTGTCGGCATTTTATATCGATTATTATAGCCGTTCTTTCAAAAAAAGCCATGCATTCACAATTCGGTACAGTACTGGCAGGCATTTTATGGTAATATTTTTTTAATATTTATAAAGATTAGAAAGAGGTGCAGTATTATGGGTAAAAACTTCGTATTTATTTCACCAACCTTCCCGCCCTCATATTATCAGTTCCCGCTGGCCTGGAAGCGGATCGGCGGAACATCATTATGTATCGGGGAAGACAGCTATGAATCCCTCACACCGGAGATGAAGGAAGCCTGCAGCGAATACTATCAGGTCCGTTCCATGCAGGACTATGACGAAATGTACCGTGCCGTTGCCTGGTTTGCGCACAAGCACGGCAAGATCGACTGGCTGGAAAGCAACAATGAATTCTGGCTGGAGCAGGATGCGCGCCTGCGCACGGACTTCAATATCACAACCGGTGACAAGACCGAAGACATCATGCGCTTCAAGCTGAAGTCCAACATGAAGGCATATTACGAAAGAGCCGGTGTTCCGGTCGCAAGATATCACCTGACAACAACGCTCGAAGAAGGAAAGAAGTTTATTGAGGAAGTCGGCTATCCGGTTATTGTCAAGCCTGACAACGGCGTCGGCGCCAATGCCACATGGAAGATCAGCAATGATGAACAGCTGGCCGATTTCTATACAAAGGATCTCGGAACCCAGTACATCATGGAAGAATTCATTCCCGGCTATATCGTTTCCTTTGACGGCATTACCGATCAGGACAACAATATCATCTTCAAGACCAGCCATACCTTCCCGGAACCGATCATGGATATCGTCAATTCCCAGGAAGAATGTCTGTACTGGAGCGAGCGGAAGATTCCGGCAGATCTTGATAAGATGGGCACTGCCGTCATCAAGTCCTTCGGCATCAAAGGCCGCTTCTTCCATACCGAATACTTCCGTCTGACCGAAGACAAGGCAGGTCTCGGAAAGAAGGGTGACCTGGTAGGACTGGAAGTCAACATGCGTCCGCCGGGAGGATATACACCGGATATGATGAACTACGCCAATGACATCAACGTCTATGCGATCTATGCCAACATGGCCATGTTCAATGCCGCACCGGAAGAGTCCGACCGTCCGTACAGCTGTGTCTTCAGCGGACGCCGTGATCATCTCTCCTACAAATACAGTGCCTCTGACGTCTATGCAAAATACGGCCAGAAGCTCGTCATGCACGGCCGTATGCCGGAACTGCTCGGCGAAGCCATGGGCAATGAATTCTTCATGGCCAGATTCAAGACCGAAAAAGAAGTCAAGGCATTCCTCAAATATATCTTCCAGAAAGCAGGCAAGTAATGAAAACAGCGTATTACAAGGAATATTCAAGCAATCTCGGAAGAGATATGGAATTCAAGGTCTACGGACACGCCGGCAAGCCGATGCTTGTCTTCCCCTGCCAGGACGGACGTTTCTATGACTTTGAAGACAGAGGCATGGTAGATGTCGCAAAGCCGTATATTGATGACGGAAGACTGCAGCTGTTCTGCTGTGACTCCGATGATATCAATTCCTGGTCCAGAGTTGATGACTGGGACAACCGCGGCAGAATCGAACAGGCCGAACGTTTCTTCCATTACATCTGTGACGAACTGTGTCCGCGCATCTTCGACATCAACGCTGCCGACAACGGCGGTCACTATGCCGAAGGCATCCTGACAGCAGGCTGCTCCATGGGTGCAAGCCACGCCGTCAACTTCCTGCTGAGGCGACCTGACATCTTCGCCGGCTGCATTGCCATGTCCGGATCCTATGATGCAAGACTCTTCTTCAAGGACTACAGTGACGACCTCGTCTATGCCAACTCACCGGTCGACTACATCAACGGCATGTCCTATGATCATCCGTATGTTGAAATGTACCGCAACCGCGACATTATCATTGTCTGCGGCAGAGGCGCATGGGAACATCCGATGCAGGAAGACAGTGCCCGCATGAAGGAACTGTTCGAATACAAGGATATTCCGGCCTGGGTCGACTTCTGGGGCGATGATGTAGCCCACGACTGGCCGTGGTGGCTCAAGGAATTCCCCTACTATCTCAATTATGTATGCTGAAGCGGGTGTGATAACCCGCTTTTCATTTCCCCTTTTTCTGTTAGAATTGTTATGCGCGGATATGGTGGAACTGGCAGACACGACAGATTTAGGATCTGTTGCCTTGCGCGTGCAGGTTCGAGTCCTGTTATCCGCACTGTTTGAATTTAAAAAATGAGATTCCTGTCCTCTTCAAAAGAAGACCGGGATCTCATTTTTGTTGGCGTTAGATCCTAAGCTCCATTTGACCGGTTTCTGGATAATCTTACGTGCTTAAGTAAGATCCTCAGGAGGTGCGACGGCACTTCGCGCAC